>NZ_CP059560.1:3357500-3657500 GCF_017894385.1 Aromatoleum petrolei | reverse complement strand
GGGCCGCCGCATCGCGCACAAACCCTACCCACAGGAACTGCAGAAGGTGCGCATGTATCTCGCCGACCGCAACGTGTTCGGCGTAGACCTCAACCCGGTAGCGGTAGAACTGGCGGAGGTTTCCCTGTGGCTCAACGCCATCTACGGCGAACTCGACGAAGACGGCGAGCCGGTCACCGATGCTCTGGGTCGTCCGTTACCCGCCCGTGTGCCTTGGTTCGGTTATCAGCTCTTCGCCGGCAACAGCCTCATCGGCGCCCGCCATCAGGTCTACAACGCCGCATCGCTGAAGAAAGGCGCCAAACCAACGTGGCATGAAGAACCGCCGCGCCGCGTCACCAAGAGCGAACCGCGGAAGGCGGACGAAATTTGGCACTTCCTGCTGCCTGACCCGGGCATGGCTAACTACACGGACAAGACGGCCAAGACGCTTTACCCGAACGACTTCGAGCGCCTCAAGACCTGGCGCAAGTCATTCACAGCGCCACTCGCCCCCCACGAAATAGCGCGCCTGCAGCAGCTCAGCCAAAGCGCAGAGGACCTTTGGAAGGAGCATACGGAAGCGCTGGCGCGCGACCGCGAGCGCACCGAGGACGTTCTCGCCGTCTGGCCCAACAAGCCCGCCAAGGACGAGAACGGCGGAGCCATCAGCCGGGCGCAAAAGGAGGCCATCCGCCGCCAAGGACTCCTCAACGAGGACGGCGACCTCGCCACACCATTCCGTCGCCTGAAGCTGGTGATGGATTACTGGTGCGCCCTGTGGTTCTGGCCCATAACTGCCAGTAGCCATCTCCCAAGCCGGGAGGAATGGTGGATGGAAGTCGGCGCCATTCTGGAAGGCAACATCGTCGACCTCGCCCCACAAACGAGCTTGGACCTGCAGCCCACCGCGCCCGAAGCCCCGCAGGTCCTTGTTCCCGAAGTGCAGGGCAGCTTGGTGGGCTTCGAGAGGCAGATGACACTTGCGAAATCGCCGGAACAGAAGAAGCTGCACGATAAGTTCGGACAATTGCGCATCAGCAAGCTACGGCAGCAATTTCCACGCATCGAGCAGGTAGACGCGGTCGCGGTCGCACAGCGCTTCCTGCACTGGGAGCTGTGTTTTTCGGATGTGCTGCTCGCCCGCGGCGGCTTCGACCTGATTCTGGGGAACCCGCCCTGGCTCAAGGTGGAGTGGAACGAGGCCGGCATTCTGGGTGAGAAGAACCCGGTGTTTGCGATTCGCAAAGTTAGTGCAAGCAACTTGGCTAACCTGCGGACACAGGCGTTTTCAGACTTCCCCGGCCTACAGGCGGCGTGGTCTGGCGAGTTCCAGGAAGCGGAGGGCACGCAGAACTTCCTCAATGCGGTGCAAAACTATCCGCTCTTGAAGGGCGTGCAGACCAATCTGTACAAGTGCTTCATGCCGCTCGCCTGGAATCTGAACAGCGCACAAGGGGTGACCGGCCTGCTACATCCCGAAGGGCCGTATGACGACCCGAAAGGCGGAACGCTGCGAGAGGCCGTGTATGCGCGGTTGCGGCGGCATTTCGGATTTGTGAATGAACTGCAGTTGTTTGCCGAGGTGGACCACCACACCAAATACAGTGTGAACATCTACGGCCCCCACCGCACCGCCCCTGCCTTCGACCATCTTTCAAATCTGTTTTCCCCAAGCACGGTCGATGCCTGCTATCAGCATGACGGAACGGGCGTGGTCGGCGGCTACAAGGACGAAGCCGGAAAATGGAACGCCGCCGGCCACCGCGACCGCATCGTGCGCGTCGAAACCGCGCTACTGAGTACCTTCGCACGACTCTACGACGAGTCCGGAACGACACCAATACGAGCTCGCCTTCCCGCCCTGCACGCCGGCGCATTGGGCAGCGTAATGCGGAAACTCGCTGCCTGGCCCCGGCGTCTAGGCGATTTCGCCGAGCATCACATGTGCAGTGAAATGTGGCATGAGTCACGGCAGCAGCGGGACGGCACAATTAATCGACGAATTCCGAACGATTCCCGCTTTCCTTTAGACACTACAGAGATAGTGTTTTCCGGGCCTCATTTCCACGTTGCGAATCCCTTCTATAAATCCCCGAGAAGGGTATGCACTGCAAATGGTCATTATGATGTAATCGACCTTGTCACTTTACCTGACGATTATCTCCCGCGGACAAACTACTGGCCATCCAAGAACACAACAGAATATTTTTCGCGAGTTCGCACGGTCTACTGGGAAGATGAAGGGAAGCAGCTCAAAAAGCGGAGCACGGACTATTTCAGACTAATCACGAGAAAGATGATTGGCCCTGCCTCTGAGCGCACTCTATCGCCCGCCATTATTCCGCCTGGGGCTGCACACATTGACGGTGCACTATCCGTCGCTTTCGCGGACAGGCGCAATTTGCTCTTGACAATTGGGACGTGGACTTCGCTCGTCGCAGATTTTTTTGTCAAGACAACGGGTAAGGTCAACTTTTGGGGTGAGACCGCAGATTCAGTCCTCGTAATACGCGACGACCATGGTTCAGAGAGAGTGATTTGCCGAGCGTTGGTGCTCTCCTGCCTAACGGTGCACTACGCTCCTCTATGGGAAGAGCTTTTCGACCTCGACTTCGCCGACCAGCATTGGAGCCAGCCCGCCAACCTGCGCTTGCACCAGGAATTCTGGCAAAACCTCACCAGCACCTGGAGCCGCAATTGTGCGCTGCGCAGCGACTACGCACGTCGCATGGTGCTGGTGGAAATCGACGTGCTGGTGGCCCAAGCCCTCGGCCTGACGCTGGAAGAGTTGCTGCTCATCTACCGCGTGCAGTTCCCGGTGATGCAAGGCTACGAGCGCGACACCTGGTACGACATCAAGGGCCGCATCGTCTTCACCAACAGCAAAGGCCTAGTCGGCGTCGGCCTACCGCGCAAGGGCAGCCGCAGCACACCGAAAACTCGCATCGTCACCCCGGACGGCAAGGCGCGCGAAGGCAACTTCGGCTGGGACGACCTGTGGTCCTACCCCGCCGAAGGCGAGGACGAATCCATCTTGACGCGAGGCGGCACCCCCAAGGTCCCTGACGGCACCGCCATCACCCAATGGGTCACCGACGACACCCTCCCCGGCGGCCCCCGCACCGTCGAACGCACTTACACAGCCCCCTTCGCCCGCGCCAACCGTGAAGAGGACTACCGCATCGCGTGGGCATTCTTCGAGAAGAACGCATGAGAACAATCGAGAAAAGCAAACGCTCCCTGTCCGACCTCGGCTACCCCGTAGCCTCCGGTGTCATGAAAACCATTCGGTTGCTCGACGAGCAATACGGAGCCACCGATTACCACGACTCGGGTCACACCAGTACGGCTCCGACGTGGATATTCAAATTGCCACGATATGGCAATGCAGAAATCGGGGCCCGGATGAACAAAGAGAACACCACGCTCTACATTCGCGACCAGACCTGCGACGGGAAGCGCCTGCGAGACCTCATCCCGGCGGACAAGGTCACCAAGGTCTATCCGCGGGATGGTCAACCGGCAAACAGCGTTCTGCATTCGCCTTATCTGGGACCATCTTCGATGAACGAAGTCCTGATGCTGTCGCTTGAACCCGATGATGTGGAGTTTGTGCTAGCCGCATTTTTTGGCGAAGGCGGAAGACGTGAGTCCATGCAGACCGCTGCGGGCGCGAATTCGAACAGGCCTCAAAATGAAACCGCCGGCGCCAACAAGCGCGAAATTTCCGAAGAAGACTTTGCAGCATTGCTCTCCCGCCAGAGTGAAACCGGCCGAGCGGGTGAGATGCTGGTCATTCTCGACGAATTGGAACGACTTCGCGGTTGCGGGTGCGCCAGACCTGACGACTACGTCAGGCGCGTTGCCGAGACCGACGTGGCCCGGGGATATGACGTTGAATCGACTTGGCCCGGCGAGGAGCGTTCCATTGAAGTGAAGACCTCGACACTTGCAGGGAGCGACTTCTTCCTGACCGCGAACGAGCGTGCCGTTCTCGGCGGTCTAGGCCCGCGGGCATGGCTTTATCGGGTCACGATAGACGGCAAGGGCGATGGAAATATCGTCGCCAGACTCAATGACCCTGTGAATCACATCAAGGAAGAGGACCTGACGCCGGTGGTCTGGCGGGTTTCCAACCGGGTTTTCGATAACCAGGACTAGCCAGGGAATGACCGACAACTTTTTCGCCCCCTTATCGGAAGAGGAACAGGACAACAGCTGGTACCCACTGGATGACTTGCGTCGGGGCGTGCAAGCCGAGGGGGAGCGGCAATTATTGAATGACGCCTGGCGCAGGTCGAGCACTTGCTCGGCTGGCGTCCAAGAACGGTATCCAAGCGCGCGCGCAGGTGATGGTTCCACTCAATTGAACGACCAGATGCAATAAGGAAAACAACGTCCGTGAGCCCCGAGACCATCCAGATTTTCTTCACTGGCAGAACCTTCGTCATTCCCAGCTACCAGCGCGACTATGCCTGGCGTGAAATGAACGTGGATGACCTCTTTAACGACATTGAGGAGGCCCTCGAGGGCAACAGCAGTCACTATCTGGGCACCTTTATCTTATCCCAGGTAGACAAGAACGACCCGGTGCACGTGGTCGACGGCCAGCAGCGATTGACCACACTGACGATGCTGCTCGATTCACTGATTGATGTGGTCGAGGACACTGAGCTACAGAATCACTACCGCAACCTCTTCATTCAAAATCCCGTTGATGGGGCGAAATTCCGCGTTCTGGGCGAAAACGAGGTGTTTTTTCGCGATTTGCTCAGTGAAAAGAACCCGGCCCCTGTATCCGACGGGCAGTACAGATTGCGGAAGGCATATTCCTGGATACGGCAGCGCGTTGCCGCCCTTGTCACAAACGGCGGACAGCAGTTGGTGAAAAACTGGCTGCAGTGCATCAGCAAAATGGAAGTACTGAAGTTCATCGAGCAGGACGAAGGCAAGGCAATCCGCATGTTCCAGTCGGTCAACGACCGGGGGGTGCCTCTCGCCAAGATGGACATCGTGAAAAGTCTGCTGGTCTATTATTCGAACCGCTATCTTGGCGGCATACTCGACACGTTCATTTCTGAAGAGTTCGGGAAAGCTTTCCGGAGTTTCAGTCGTATTAAGCGAATGGGCGGAGAATCGGGATACAAAATCCGGCAAATCGACCGTGACACGTTCCGCGAGGACGATGTCCTGCGCTATCACTACCTCGCGTTCAACGCAGCCCCCTTCGGGGTTTCCGGCGGTGGCGACTACTGGGCGACGTCCGAAACCGTGCTGGAGACCTTCCTGAAGCCAGCGCTGAAGAACCTGCGCAGCGACAGCAACAAGTTGAGCACCTTCATCACCGCATACACAACTGACCTCACGCAGTTCTTTGCAAGCCTGGAAGCACTCGTACAGACGACAAGAACGGATATGGCGTCGTACCTGCTGTGGGTGATACAGGACCTTTCGGCCACACTCTATCCACTCTTGATACGGCTCCATCGCAATGGCTGGCTGAACCAATGCGGCACCGCCGACCAGCGTTCACTGATGGAAATCATCGAGCTTACAGACCTGCGCGTATTCAAGCTCCGCGGCACCAATCCCCAGGCGGACATCTACCGGATTACCCGAGACCTGCATCAGCACTCCATCGACTGGATTATTCAGGAACTGCAGAATTTCTGCGTCTGGGGCATGCCAGACGCGATGATGGCGTCTCGCCTGATGGACGAGGGTATGTATCGCAATCCGGCTCTGCAACGAATGCTGCTGCAAGAAGAAGCACAGGCACGCGTCGTTGTCGGCACTTCCGAGTTGGGTCTGGCGGAGTTGGCCGCGCTCAATCAGAACGGCCTCACGGTGGAGCACATTCTCCCGCAGGATGCAGATAACAGTTTCAGCATCGCCGGCTACGGATTCAACGACGAGGCAGACTACCTGCAGCACAACCACCGTCTGGGAAACCTCATGTTGCTTGAAGGCAGCATCAATAGCGCCTGCAAGAACAACACGGTCGAAAGCAAGATGGCCCAGTACATGAGGTCCAGCCTGAGCGCAGTGAAGGCGGTCGCCGCCAGCTGCGCAGGCAATCAGAAATTCAACAAGGCAAAAGTCAACGACCGGTCGCAGCGTTTGGCGAATGCCATGGTAACGCGCTGGCCCCTGAAGAAGCCGTAATCAGTCTTTGCCCTTTCAAATCACAGTCATCTGAACCATGCTTCCGTCACTGCTCGCGAGAGACATCCAAACCGCCCTGGAGCAGTTCCTGGTCGCGGCCTATGAGCCGGCCGACCCCTTCATGCACGGGCTGATGAGCCGCTTCGTCGCGGACCCCGGTGCGTGGCTCAAAGGCCCGTACGTGCAAATCGGCCTGCCCTTCGTGCCGGGGGCGGCGAGCCGGGATTTCTTCGCGGGTTTTCAGACGGAGTTTCCGGGATACAGCCACCAGGAGCAGGCATGGAACCGTCTCTCAAGCCTACACCTCGCCGCGAGTACCTTGGTCGCCACAGGCACGGGCAGCGGCAAAACCGAGTGCTTCCTTTATCCGGTACTCGACCATTGCGCACGGGCCCGAAAGGCAGGTGCAGCGGGTATCAAGGCACTGGTCATCTATCCGATGAACGCGCTGGCGACCGACCAGGCGCGACGGATTGCACAGCTGGTCGCAGGCGTGCCCGCCTTTGCCGGGCTACGCGTGGGCTTATATGTCGGCGGTAACGGCAGTGCGCCGGGCGACGGCATGGTGATGACGCCGACCAGTGTCATCACCGACCGGGAGACGATGCGCAAGCATCCGCCCGACATCCTGCTGACGAACTACAAGATGCTGGATTACCTGATGCTGCGACCCAAGGACCGCGAGCTATGGGCATCCAACGCTCCGACCACGCTCCGCTACGTAGTGGTCGACGAGCTCCATACCTTCGATGGCGCACAGGGGACCGACCTCGCTTTGCTGCTGCGTCGTCTGCGAGCTCGCCTGAAGATTGATTCGGAGCATCTGATTTGTGCCGGCACTTCGGCGACGCTCGGCGGTAGCTCCGACTCGACCCCATTGCGAGAGTATGCGCGCCAGGTTTTCGGGGTGCCCTTCGAACCTGCGTCGGTTATCACCGAAAATCGCCAGGCGGTAGATGTCTTCCTGGGGGACGCGACGGTCGATTACATGTTCGCGTTCCGGCCTGAGTGGGCCGCATGCCTGGAGCCCTCGCAGTACGCCTCACCCGCGGAAGCGGTCACCGCGTGGTTCGAGCTCTTCTTCCCTGACGAACCTGCGCCCGCGGACCCGAACGCTAGCGAATGGCGCCACGAACTGGGCGAACTACTCAAGCGGCACCAGCTCTTCGTCAATCTCCTGAAACTCCTAAAGGGGAGCGTCGCGAGCTACCGAAATCTCGCGGATGCCTTCTCGCGCTACATGCCCTCGGGCACGGGCGAGCAGGTGCGCCAAGTTCTCGATGCCCTGCTCGTACTGGTCGCTTGGGCCCTGCGCGACGGCAAGCAGCCGCTGGTGACCTTGCGAGTCCAGCTGTGGGTGCGCGAGCTACGGCGCATGGTCGGCAAGCTCAACACCGACCCGACCGAGGTTCGCCTGCGCAGCGAACGGGACCTGCCGGGGGAGCGCGACGGCGTCTATCTACCGATGGTCCAATGCAGCCAGTGTCGTACCACAGGCTGGATTTCGAGGCTTGTGCCGGGCAGCAGCAAGCTGTCCACCCAGCTCGAGGAAATCTACAACACCTGGTTCTCGCGCCGCCCTGAAGCGGCCCGCTTCTACGCAGCCACCAGCTTCAAGCGCTCTCAAGTCGCCGGAATGCGCGAGCATGTCTGTGTCGCCTGCGGCAACACACAGCAAGGCACAGGCCCCTGCATCGCTTGCGGACACCAGGAGCTGCTGGACGCCTTCCGCGTGACGGCGCAGCAATCGCACGTAGTCGGCCAGGCGCACTTCACCCTACACGACCAGACGTGTCCGGCCTGCGGCGAGCGCGGAGAACTGCTTCTGCTCGGTGCACGGAATGCCACCCTCGGCTCCCAGGTGGTCGAGACCAGCTGGGCCAGCGTCTTCAACGACGACAAGAAGCTCATCGCGTTTTCGGACTCCGTGCAGGATGCCGCGCATCGGGCCGGATTCTTCGGTGCACGCACCTACGCGAATAATGCGCGCACCGCGTGGGCGCACGTGATTGACGAGCTTGGATACACCCAGCTCCCCTGGTCCCGGTTCCTCGAAGAAGTCGAGAAGCGCTTCGATACTCCCGGTTCCATTCTGCACATGCCTCCGGAGCAACTCGTGTCCGAGTTCCTGGGGCCGAACATGGCCTGGCAGCACGACTGGGCTATCGAACTGTTGCAGAAGCAGCACCTCCCCTCTGCGAGCAAGCTTCCGACACGGGTCAAGAAACGGCTGATGTGGCAGGCCTTCAGTGACCTGACCTACCTGAGCCAGCGGGGCCGCACTCTGGAGCGTATCGGCAAGGCGGTCCTGGCGGTGCCCTGGGGCCGCGTCAGCGAACTCGCTGCCGAACTCCTGCCGACCCTGCGCGAGCAGTTCGGTGCGCAAGGGCTGGAACACGTAACGGTCAGCCAGTGGCTATGGGGAATACTCACGCACATGCGTCAGCGGGGTGGCGTTATGCACCCCGAACTCGGCAACTATGCCGCCGACGGCAACATCTACGCGCTAGCGAAGACAGGCGGCCGGGGCGAGTGGCTCCCCCCGATGGGCGAGAACACACCGAGGCCGGTCTTTGTCACGCTGGGCGCACACCGCGATTTCGACAAGTTGCAGGGGGCCACGCGGCCCAGCTGGTACGAGCGCTGGACGACCGCGGTACTTGGACAGCAGGCCCTGCTCGCCAAAGGCATGACCACGGAATTGGCGGCCACGGCCACCGCGCTCCTCGTGGCGAGGGGCGTGCTGCTGAAGACGAGTCACCACCACGGAGACACGCTCGCCCTCAATCCCGACGAACTGATGCTCTTCACGCAAGTCGCCTTCGTCGCGACCGAAGGCAACAAACGACGTTTGGCGGTACCGCGCGAGGACGCTGAGCAGCTGCTCAGGATGCCCTGCCTGGACGCGCTCGATGTGCACTATGAAGCGCTGATACCAGAGGCGGCGGAATGGTGGGCGCGCCGGTTCAGTCGCGGGGACCTGCGGCGCGTCATCGCTGCTGAGCATACAGGACTACTTGAACGCTCGGTCCGCGAGGCGCTCGAGGTTCGGTTCAAGAACAAGAACCCGAAGCCGTGGTTCGAGAACCTGCTGTCCGCGACCCCGACTCTGGAGATGGGCGTGGACATCGGCGACCTGTCGTCGGTCCTCCTGTGCTCCGTCCCGCCCAACCAGGCGAGCTTTCTGCAGCGGGTTGGCCGGGCGGGACGTCGGGACGGCAATGCGATGACTACGACACTCGCCGACGGCAACAGTCCGCACGACCTCTATTTCTTTGCCGAGACGGAGGAGATGATTGCGGGCGATGTCGCGCCACCCGGCGTCTTTCTCCGTGCCACGGAAGTGCTTCGCCGCCAACTGTTCGCGTTCTGCATGGACGACTGGGTCGCCAGCCTGAGCAATCCGTCCGCCCTTCCGGAAAAGACGTCACAGGCGCTCGATTCGCTGGATGCCAACAAGAAGGACCGGTTCCCATACATCTTCAGCGATTACGTGTTGGTCAATGAGGAGCGCCTTTACAGCGCCTTCATGCAGCTTCTGGACGGCGACGTGGACGACGTGGTCCGTAGCCGCCTGCTCGATTACATGCAGGGTCAGGGCGACGCCGATGGGCTGCGCACGCGACTGATGAAGGCGTTGGAGGAGTTGCTTGAGGAGCGGCGCGCCTACAAGAAGCGCAAGGACGAACTCGAGAAGGCCATCAAGCAGCTTAAAACGAAGCCCAAGGACGGCGCCACCGAGGCAGAAATCGACAGCCTGCAGCGTGAGCGCGACAAGTTCATCGAGCTCATCAAGGAAATCAACGCACGCGACCTTCTGGGCATGCTGACCGATTCCGGCCTCATCCCGAACTATGCATTTCCGGAAGCGGGCGTGCAGCTCAAGTCGGTGCTGTGGCGCAAGCGCGGCACCGACGAGCCCGGCCAGGGCGCGTATGTCACGCTCAACGCGCTGAAGTACGAACGTCCTGCGCAATCGGCGCTGTCCGAGTTCGCGCCTGAAAACCGCTTCTACGCCAATCAGCGCCGGGTCGAGGTCGACCAAATCAACATGAACCTGGCGAAGACCGAGGACTGGCGCTTCTGCCCCGGTTGCCACCACATGCAGAACCTCACCATCGAGGCGGACGTCCATCCAACGTGCCCGCGCTGCGGGGATGCCATGTGGGCGGATGCGGCGCAGAAACGCAGTTTGCTCCGCTTCCGACAGGCGATTGCAAACAGCGACGACACCAAAGTCCGCATCGACGACAGCACCGAGGACAGAGAGCCGAAGTATTACGTCCGACAACTCATGGCCGACTTCGAACCGAAGAACGTGCGCGAGGCCTGGCAGATTGGGTCGGGTGGCCTGCCTTTCGGCTTCGAGTTCATCTCGCGAGTGACGTTCAGGGACGTGAATTTCGGCGAGCTGGCCAAGCCCGGTGAATCGTTCAAGGTCGCCGACAAGGAAGCCTCACGACCGGGCTTTCGTCTGTGCCGGCACTGCGGGAAGGTGCAGAAACCACCCAAGCGCAGCGCAGAAGCGCCCGAGCAGAGCCATAGCTTCGACTGTCCGAAGCACGGGGACAACGACCCGTCGAACCTGCTGGAGTGCCTCTATCTCTACCGGGAGTTCGAGTCCGAGGCGCTGCGTATCCTCGTTCCCTACACGAAGAATGGGGTCGATGAACGCGTCGTTCAGTCCTTTATGGCTGCCCTGCAGCTGGGCCTGAAACGACGCTTCGGCGGCAAGGTCGACCACCTGCGGATGGTGTTGCAGGACCAGCCTGGCACCAACGGCGGCCCGCGCAAGCATTACGTCATGCTTTACGACTCGGTGCCCGGCGGGACAGGCTACCTGCATCAGCTGCTGGCGCACGATGCGGGCACCCTCGCCGATGTGCTCCGCATGGCGCTCGAGGCTATCAACACGTGCTCGTGCAATGCCGACCCCGAAAAGGATGGCTGCTATCGCTGCCTCTATCAGTACCGGCTCGGCCGCAGCATGGAACTGGTCTCGCGGGACAACGCCAGAGCGGTTCTCGGCGACCTGGTCGGGTCGCTCGACCACCTCGAAAAGGTCGAGACGATTGCGGACATCTACATCAACCCGAACTTCGACTCAGTGCTGGAGGCACGTTTCATCGAGAGCCTTCCGAAGCTCGGAGGCGTCGGCGGGCTTCCGCCGGTCAAGCTCATTCAGGACGTGGTGAATGGCAAGTCCGGTTGGGTAATGGAAGTCGGAACTCAGCGGTATCGCATCGAGGTGCAATGCGAAATCGGCAAACTTTTTGACCTCAGCGTCTGGAGCAAACCCGATTTCGTGATATGGCCGTGGTCCGTCACGTCGAAGCGCAAGCCGATTGCCGTCTTCTGCGACGGATGGGCCGACCATCAGAACTGCGTTCGGGCCGATGCGTTGAAGCGAAGCGCTATCGTGGCGGGCGGAAACCTGTGGGTCTGGTCGGTGACGCACCATGACGTGAAGGCGGCACTCGAGGGTAGTCTGGAGTGTGACCTCGAATCCCCCCTCGCGGCCTTGGGACGTCACGACGGAACGAAGGCTCCACCCCACGTGCATCGTGCTCAGGAGAAGGCGTTCACGCAACACGCCGTTGCGCGCCTTCTGCACTGGCTCGCACTCGGCAGTGACTCCTCGGGGAATGATGCAGGGCTCCCCGTGTTGCAGCGAAATGCGCTGTGGCTGGGTTTCTTGATGATTCCTTCGACCGAACAGGACAGGACGGCGTGCGCGAGCGCGCTGGCAACTTGGCAGCCACGTCTGCCGGAAGCCCTTCGTGCCGCACCGGCCGGTGCCGCGCCAATGCTCGCCCGCGGAGAGAACCCGTGCACGATGCTGGGCTGGTGGCCATTGGCGTGGGCAAAGCCTCAACCTCCCTCCGCCGCCTGGTCGGCGCCGGGCATCGTAGTGCTCGACGAAGGGCTTGCGCAGGACGCGGAAACCCTGCACCGCGCGTGGCGGCGCTGGTTACACCTCTACAACGCCGCGCAGTTCTTGCCAGGGATGCTGATGGTGACGGGGGCCGGTCTCGACGCCAGGGACTATGAGGCACTGGCGGTCGGTGAGGAGGACAAGGCGACCTCCGCGACACCGCCTGGCCAGGACGCAACGCTCGCCATATGGCAGACCGTGCTCGAACAGACGCTGACGGGACTGCGCGAAGGCCTGAAGCTGCTCGCGACCGCAGGAGCCGAAGTGCCGGAGGTCGGCCTGGAGTTGCCTGACGAGAAAGGCCAAGTCATCGCCGATGCGGAACTCGCTTGGCCAACGGAAAAACTTGTGGTCCTGCGCGACGACCAGGCAGACCTGGCCGCCGTGTGGGGTGCCGCTGGATGGCAGGTGCTTGTCCTGACCGAGGACCTCGCGCTCATCGACGACGAGCAATGGGCTGCAGTGGTCGGGAAGAAACTCGGCTTGCCCGTGGAAGATAAGGAAACCGTATGCAACTGAAACCCAAGGTCGCACTGGCACAGGATTTCTTGCTCCAGCTGTCGAAGCTGCCCGCCGCCGTGCACTCGAAGGTAATGAAGTGGGCCATCCAGTTCCAGGCTGACCCACGCAGCCCCGGCATCAACTACGAGAACATCAACGGCGCACGCGACGCCAACCTGAAATCGGTCCGGCTCGACCGTGATTGGCGTGGGATTGTGTTCAAGCCCGAAGCCGGCGACGTCTACGTCCTGCTCTATGTCGCACACCATGACGACGCGTATCGCTGGGCGGAAAACCGGAAGCTCAGCATCAACCCGGTCACCGGCGCGATGCAGCTCGTGACATTCGAACAGGTTGTCGAGCCTGTGGCGCCGTCTGCCTCGTCCGACGAAACGAGGGCCGCGGACATCCAAGCAGGTGCCGCAACGCCGGGCGGCGGGGAGGTCACGCCGCTCTATGGCAACCTCACGGACACCGAGCTCATGAGCCTCGGCGTACCACAGGAGCTCATCCCCAACGTCAGGGGCGTGCGCACGGAGGAAGGACTCGACGCAATTCAACCGCTCCTTCCCACCGAAGCCTACGAAGGTCTTTTCCTGGTGGCGGCCGGCGACACCGTTGGTCAGGTGCTCCAGAGCCGCGAAACGCGTGTCGACCAGACCATCGACACCAGTGATTTCGCGACCGCCCTCACCACGGCCGAATCTCAGTCGCGCTTCGTCGTCGTCGATGACGATGACGCCATGCTGGCCATCATGAATGCGCCGCTCGCGCAGTGGCGCGTCTTCCTGCACCCAACGCAGAAGAAGCTCGCGGTCGGCGACCGCAGTGGTCCGGTACGCGTACTGGGCGGAGCGGGCACGGGCAAAACGGTGCTCGCGATGCACCGTGCGAAGTGGCTGGCCGAAAACCGGACCGCAGAAGACCAGAAGGTCCTCTTCACGACCTTCACCAAAAACCTTGCTCTGGACATCGAAGAAAACCTCCGCACTCTGTGCAGCGCAGAGACGATGGGGCGAATCGAGGTCAGGAACCTCGATGCTTGGGTGAGCGCCTTCATCCGCGGCCGCAAGTTCGAGCATCGAATCGTCTATGACCGGAAGCAGGATGCTCCGCTGCAGGCTTGGCTGTCGGCGCTGACCATGAAGGACACTTCGCTCGACCTGCCAGACTCCTTCTATGAACAAGAACTGGAACAGGTCATCCTCGCGCAGGGCATCACGACGCTCGACCAGTACCGGACGGCACGTCGGACGGGCCGCGGGGTGCTCCTCAGCCGCGCAAAACGCGATGCGGTGTGGCCGGTGTTCGAGGAATACCGAGGGCAGCTCGCCTCGCGCAAGCTCAAGGAAGTCGATGACGCCTACCGCGAGGTCGCCGAGATTATCGCGACCGAGGGCCGCGCCGGCCTTCCCTACGTATCCATTATTGCTGACGAAACCCAGGACTTCGGCCCGCAGGCGCTGAGGCTCCTCCGCGCAATGGTCGCGCCCGGACAGAACGACCTCTTCTTCGTGGGCGACGGTCACCAGCGTATCTACAGCCGGAACCGGGCGGCAATGAGCCGATGCGGCATCGACATTCGCGGTCGCTCGCGCAAGCTGTACCTCAACTAC
The DNA here is from genome assembly GCF_017894385.1 of Aromatoleum petrolei. NCBI lineage: Bacteria > Pseudomonadati > Pseudomonadota > Betaproteobacteria > Rhodocyclales > Rhodocyclaceae > Aromatoleum > Aromatoleum petrolei. The sequence continues at coordinate 3,643,301 of NZ_CP059560.1, read as the reverse complement.
CGAACAACCGACGAAATCCGGCGCCAGGCCGTTGCGCTACTCGAGGGATGCGAGATTGATGACCTCGACGACGGTCATGACGAGACACGCCGCTACAAGTCCCTCTCGCACGGCCCCGCCCCGCAAGTGAAGCAGGTGGCAGGCATCGAAGAGGCTGCAACGGACGCCGTCGCCTTCATTCGCGACTGGCGCTCCAGCCAGGGGGATGGAGCGTTGTCCTTCTGTGTGGTCGGGCACAGCGAGAAGAGTCGCGACACCCTCGCCCGACAACTGCAGGCTGCCGGTTTGGCCTGCGTGACGATAAGCGCGCAAAGCAACCACACCGATGCTCGCGAGGTCATTCACCTCGCCACCATGCATCGCGCGAAGGGGCTGGAATTCGACTGCGTTATTGTCGTCACGCCGAGCAGCTACCTCGGCGCGGTCGAGGAGAGCGAGGCGAAGCGCAAGCTGCTTTACGTGGCGCTGACGCGGGCGAAGCGAGGAGCGCTGCTGCTGCAGACGGGTTGAACGCCTGGGCTGCCGCGGTTTCACGGACACACTGCCAAGGCACGAAATGAAACCGGAAGCAGCCCGCGTTCGGTGTCTCAGCATCATGACCAGGGCCGGATTTTCCAGTGCTGCCCGCAGGCGGGAAAAGCAATGTGGCGACTTCATCGGCGGCGAGCCGCCCTGCGCGCTCCTCGCCGCCGCGCGCCCGCGGACGACATCAAAACATCCGCCTTACCGCGGGCGATTTTCGCTGCAGCGCAAAAAGTCCCTCCTCCACTGCGAATCCGACGCTATACGGGAGTACCACCGAGCCCCCGATAACGGAACAGAGTGCTCCAGCCTGTTAATCAGGAGCACAAATCATGAAAGGACATTACTTATCATTCAACGAGTTACGAGAAGAACGTTATTCCCACGTTACAGGCCATAACGTCGCGCAGGTCACCCTGTGCTCCTTCGTTTTCGCGGGCTCCTCACTCCTGGAGCACGCAATGGCCTATCCCTACTCCGAACTCATTCAGCAACTTCAACAGCACTTCGGCATATCCCCAGCCGAGCCGCCTGACACGCCCTCGGCAATTCAGCAGTATCGCAATCACTTGAGCGCCCTCAATGGATTCCTCGCCGTGTGCGGCAAGACCGTTGAAGGTAACGTCGGAGCAGAACTGGGAAGCCACTTCGACACGCGCTTGCGCGAATATGTCGAGACGGCGCAACTCGCGCCGCGTACGAAGCGCGACAGAATTACCCAGCTCAAGGCAATTCAGCGTATCTACCAGAAACGTACTGCGAGAACCTCTGCCCCAAGGACGACGCGCTCGACCAGCCTAAGCATAGCCTTGCGGGAGGCGATTGCCCTTACAGGTCATGCCCCCAAGACTCTCGCTAGGGAAATCGGAATTAGCCCTGCAACCGTGCGCCGGTGGCTTAACGGCGCGGGCATCAATCGACGCGGTGTTCCCTCGCTTCACCGCCTCGAAAAGGCTCTCGGCCTCGCGCGCGACACACTCGTCAGCCTTGCAGAACGGGAGGCGGAACTAGCCGATGGAATCGGCGCCGACCTACAAGCACTATCCAAAGGACACCTGCCTGTTGTCGTTCCCTCCTTCCGTCGCCGGCTTGCCGACCGCGAACCGCACGGCCTCACGCTTGCCGAGTCAGACCTGAATGATGACTTCCTTCGTGAGTGGCACGACCTGTTCCAGTACAAGACCGGCGGCACCCTCAACATCCAGCGGACGATGAAAGGGACTTGGCGACTCATTCCGGCGAATACGGCGACAAGGACCACTCACCTCGCGCGGAGGAGAAACATGGTTTGTCCGTCTGCCGAAATGTTCATGGACCGGTTGCGCACCTTCTTTGGCGTCCTGTTTCGTCTGCCGGCTCGTGAGGGCGGGTTTCACTGGAGCGAGCCACCATCCCAAACACTTGCGTGGCTCGCCCATCCTGATGCGCTGACCCTTTATTTGGATTGGCTGACGGACCGCTCGGACGGCATTCGGCATAGCGGACAGCGTGTGTTCTCGCAATTCGTGGCAAGTCTGCTGCGCCCTGAGACCGGATACCTGTGGCAACAAGCCGCTCGATTTCGAGAGCAGCTACCGAGGGAGATGCGGCCCGCCGACGACGACGCTTGGCGTGCGATGTGCGAGCGGAGCCACACCTATCTCAGGCAGTTCATCCGCGGTGCGAAAGGGGTAAGCCGCGCCCCCGACGAGCCCATCGCGAATCTCCTTGCACTCCCCAACCCGCTCAAGCCCGTGTTAAATGCGATTGAACTCATCGATGCGACCGCAGCAGCCTGCCCGCCCGGCAGCATCTCGGAAGCACGACACAAACGGAACGCGCTTCTTTTAGCCATGTTGCTGTCAAACCCGTTGCGGCGGCGAAGCATCGCTTCGCTGACGTGGGAACCGAACGGCCACGGGTCACTGCGCGGTTCGGCGGCATCCGGTTGGCGCATCGTTCTCGCCCCCCATCAACTGAAGAATGGCGACAGCAACCGCGGCAGAAACTACGACGTCAAGGTCGCAGATTGGCTCAACTCGAGGCTTTCCGAGTACCTTGAGGAGTATCGAGACACGCTGTTAAACGGCGGTCGCAGCCGCTATCTCTTTATTGGAGATGAGACAGAGAAGTTGTGGGAGGGACTAGGGACCACGGTCCGTAACATCACCCGCCGGTACATTCCGGGCTCGCCAGGGTTCGGACCTCACGCCCTGCGACATTTGGTCGCGACAGACTGGTTGCGGCGCTTCCCTGGCGATTTCCTTACCGTGGCAGAACTACTCAACGACCGACTGGAAACGGTCCTCGCCAGCTACGCTCACCTGAAGCGCGACGACTCGTTCTCACGCTACGAGGCCCACATCGCCACTATGATTTAGGAGCAGGACGATGGCGGAGCGAATTACGCTCCGCCTCTTCGTTTGTATAGTCTTTGCACGCTGCAGATTCGGGGAGCAACCACAGCACCTACACAGCGCAAAAATCCCCCCGCATGCGGGGGGACCGAGGCAACGCAACTGCCCTGTAACTTAACTGACCGCCGCAGGCTGACCCGAGCCCGTCCAGCTCCAGCGCGTGACGCGCAAGACCGGGCTCCCTGTCGCGTATTCGTACAACGCCACAAGCAGCCGTTTGGCCGGCTCGGGGAGACCTTTTAGGTCCTCGGCCGTCACCACCGCTTCCAGGCCTTGCGGGGACGCTGCTAGCACTTCCATGGCCTTGTTCAGCTCCACCGTCCATGACGTCGGGGGCGCAACGAAGTCAGCGTGACGCAACTTTTCCGCCATCAAGAAGCACACTACCGGCGGCACCTCGAGATACGCCGCAATTTCCCGTATGACCTCATCCCTGAGGCCCTGCATAGGCCTATCCCCGCGCAGCAGCTCCGAGAGGTAGCTCTGGCTCACGTGCAACCGCTGGGCGAGTGACGTAACCCCTTCCCTGCTCGCATGCATTTTTTCGCGCAGCCTGGCCGCAAGCGCGGTTCCTGCAGTGCCCTGTCCACTCATCGCTATTTCTCCGAAACCGGACACATGTCCTGCTTCGTATAGCGAAACGCGCGCGGGGAGCATCAGCTCATCGCATCGGTCGATGCTTCATCGCTCACTGCGATGCTTTTTGCCTCCAAGGTCAGCGCCGATACAGTGGCGCCGAGGCAGCCCGACATCCCGAAGGCTGCGATTTCCACCCGACGGAGGGCAGATTGGCGCTGAAATCGAATCGACACGAAAACCTGGTCTATCACGGGGACTGGCACACCGCGCTTCTGAGTGCTTTAGCGCTCGCCGAGGAAGGAACTTCGACGCCGTCGTTCCTTGCGGCCTTCGCGGAATTGCGGGCACTGCTCATCGAGCACGACGAATGCGCACATACCGTCACCGTTCGCCGGCCGTTTCCGAACGGGTTCGATGCGCAGTTCGTTGCTGACTGTGTTCGGGGCTACCTCGAAGATGACGGCGCTACCCTCGACGTTTCAGAGGAAGGCCACATCACGGTCACGATGACCAAGCGCGGGTCCCCCGAATACGCGCAGTTCTGGGTCACGACGGAAGTTGAACGGGGCATTGCCTGCGCAAAATTCATACTGGACGCCCCCTACCCTGCGCCACGCCTGCCGGCTCCGGTCTTGGCGCCGGTTGACGCCCGGCCCTACGCCAGCAGCCCAAGGCGTCGCAGACCTTGACGCGGGGTTGGCGGCGGGACCGCATGCTGCCCCGCCGCCGAACGGCCCAAATTCGCGTCACAGCCGCCGTTAAGCCGCCCGTCGCCCAAAAGCGACAAGAATGAGGTTGCCGGCGACCGTTTGGGGCGTACCTCGCACCGTTTGCGCCACCTCAGCCGGTTTCGATGCACCCTCGGTTCCCGACGCATTTTCGCCTGCGCGCACCGCCTCCCGTTCTCTCACAGCCGTCGAGAGGCCCTCGGCTAAATTCACGCGGTAGCCAGCGGGCAAGGTGCCCTTATCAGTGTCGTCGCCATGCATCATCCGCACGACATCGTCTGCCTTCAGGTTGATGTAGCGCATCGCCATCTGCGTGGTCTTGTGTCCGGTGATGAGCATGATGACGGGCAGGTTGCCTTTGTACTCAAGCGCGTAGCGGGTGGCCGACGTATGGCGCAAGTCGTGCAGTCGCACTCCTTCGACTTCGGCCGCCTTGCACGCCTGCGACCACGCTTTCTTTACCGCTTCGTACGTGGTCGGAAAGACCCGGGCGTCGGGGCCGTACGGCTCCCCCGGCTTCACTGGCTTCCTCTGCCTCTTCTGCTTCTTCTGCCGGGCCTCTTCGGCTTCCTTCGCCCGCTGCGCGAGCTCGCCGAGAATCACGATTGCGCCGGGGCTCAGCGGGACCAGACGTCGTCCAGTCTTCGCGTCAGGAAGTTCCAACACACGCCGCGTCCAATTGATGTCGCGCCAGCGAAGGCTCGTGAGTGGCTCACATGAGCGCATGGCCGTCTCCAGCATGAGGCAGGCGAGCGGGGCGACGTGGGGATTGCGGTATTCGAGCAGGGCCTGGGATATCCGTTCCCACTCCTCGTTGGTGAGGACGCGGTCGCGCCCCGCGTCCAGTTCTGGCATGTCCAGGTCGGCCCCTGCCGGATTGCCGCCGGCGTGCCGCCACTTCCACACCGCACTCGCATGGCGAAACAGCCGCCGCAACTCGGAGCGCTCGAGATGGACCGTCGCCGACTTCTTCCCCTCAGCGCGCAGCGCATCGAGGTAGGCCTGGATGTGATGGGTCGTTACGTCGGCCATGTTCATGCGCGCGAGACCGGCCCGGCGCTTGTCGCTCTCCGCGCTCGCTGCGGCCTGGGTAACCCGGTGGGCCAGGAGCGAGTTGCGCACGGTACGACCGCACTCTTCCACGAAGGCCACCTCCCAGTACACCCTCTTGCCCTCTTTCTCCATTTCTACAGGGCTCAACGCAACGACGGGTAGCTGCAAGGCGCGCAGGAAGCGGTTGATGCGCCGGGAGTCCTGGTCGGCGCCCTTCAGGTACGGCAGGCGTTGTCGCGCGTAGTCCATGAACGCGACGCCGAGGCTGGTGCGGTACGGACCAAGCCCGGACTGTGCAGGCCCCTGCGTGAGTTCCTGGCGCACGCGCTCCATGTCTTCCTTCGCGCGCGCGGCGGTTTTGAATCCGCTCCGGTAGACGTCCCGGCCCGCCACGCGCAGCCGATAGGCCCAGCCGGCCCCGTCCTTGTAGGGCTTAGCCATGGCGACGTCCCTCCGCGACGAAGATGAAGGGCAACGTTTCCCGGGGGAATGATGTGTGACGCATCTGCAACTCCTCAAGTCGATGGAGCATGCGTATAGGTCAACACGACGGTCGCCAACATGCACAAACGCGCTTCGAACGAAAAAAATTCCGTTCAACCGCAGTCGTGCGCACCCGGTCACCGATGGCAGTGTCAGAAAAACGTCAGAACACACGCCAAAAAGCACTTAGCCCAGCTTTTTGGGCTGGGCTAAGTGCTTGAAATCCTTTGGTGGCCAGGGACGGAATCGAACCGCCGACACGCGGATTTTCAATCCGCTGCTCTACCAACTGAGCTACCTGGCCGGTGAAGACGCGCATTATAGCGGGTCCCGACGAAGTGTCAAACATATTTTCGTCACGACATCGAAATATCCGCTACGAAAAAAATGGGGCAGCAATCGCCGCCCCGAATCATTCACCCAACCACCGGCCCGAGGGCCGGCGGCGTCACAGCCCTCAGTGGCCGGAAGCACCTTCCGCGCCGATACCGGTCTCCGAACGCACCTTCTGCGCGAGGTAACCCGCACGGTCTTCCTGGGCACGCGCGCTGTTGTCGAGAATCGAGAACAGCCAGATGCCGATGAAGCCCGCCGCCATCGAGAAGAGCGCCGGCGAGGTGTAGGGGAACAGCGCCGAACCCTTCGGGTTGCCCAGCGTGGCTTCCCACACGGACGGCGACACCACGGTCAGCACCACGGCAGTGATCAGGCCAATGAAGCCGCCGATGCACGCACCGCGGGTGGTGCAATCCTTCCACAGCACCGACATGAAGAGCACCGGGAAGTTTGCCGAAGCGGCGATCGCGAAGGCCAAGGACACCATGAAAGCGATGTTCTGCTTCTCGAACGCGATACCCAGCACAACTGCGATGATCCCCAGGGCGACCGTCGTGATGCGCGAGACGCGCAGTTCCGAAGCGGAGTCGGCGTTGCCGTGCTTGAACACCGTGGCATAGAGGTCGTGCGACACCGCCGAGGCACCCGACAACGTCAGGCCGGCAACCACCGCCAGAATCGTTGCAAACGCGACCGCGGAGATGAAGCCGAGGAACACGTTGCCGCCGACGGCGTTGGCGAGGTGGATAGCGGCCATGTTGCCACCGCCGATCAGGCCCTTCGCATCGAGGAACTGCGGGTTGGTCGACACCATCACGATCGCGCCGAAGCCGATGATGAAGGTAAGGATGTAGAAGTAGCCGATCCAGGTGGTCGCCCAGAACACCGACTTGCGCGCTTCCTTGGCATCCGGAACGGTGAAGAAGCGCATCAGGATGTGCGGCAGTCCGGCGGTACCGAACATCAGCGCCATGCCGAACGATATCGCGGAGATCGGATCCTTGATGAAGGAGCCCGGTCCCATGATCGCCTGACCGATGATGCCGGCCTCCTCCGCGGTCTTGCCACCCGCGAGGGCGACGCCCGCCTTGACCTTGACCGAAGCGGCGAACAACTGCTCCGGCGAGAAGCCGTAGTTCAGCATGACCATGAAGGCCATGAAGGACGCGCCGGCGAGCAACAGGCAGGCTTTGATGATCTGCACCCAAGTCGTCGCGGTCATGCCACCGAAGAGCACGTACACCATCATCAGCGCGCCGACGATGACAACCGCAATCCAGTACTCGAGGCCGAACAGCAGCTTGATCAGCTGACCTGCGCCAACCATCTGCGCGATCAGGTAGAAGGCCACCACGACCAGCGTGCCCGAGGCCGCGAAGGTGCGGATTGGGGTCTGCTTGAAGCGGTAAGCTGCGACGTCGGCAAAGGTGAATTTACCCAGGTTGCGCAGCTTTTCCGCCATCAGAAAGGTGATCACGGGCCAGCCGACCAGGAAGCCGATCGAATAGATCAGACCGTCGTAGCCGTTGGCCATGACCGCCGCGGAGATACCGAGGAAGGACGCTGCCGACATGTAATCGCCGGCGATCGCCAGGCCGTTCTGGAAGCCGGTGATGCCGCCGCCTGCGGTGTAGAAATCCGCCGCCGACTTGGTCTTGGCGGCCGCCCACTTGGTGATGAACAGGGTGCCGACGACGAAGACGGCGAACATGACGATCGCCGTCCAGTTGGTCGCCTGCTTCTCCGCCTGACCGAGGTCAGCGCCGGCCGCCAGTGCGGCGCCCGCCGCCAGGGCGAGCGCGAGTCCGCCGCCGAGTTTGATGAAGCGACCGCTCATTTGCTGGCCTCCTTGACGATGTCCTGGGTCAGAGCGTCGAACTCGGAGTTCGCGCGGCGCACGTAGATGCCGGTGATGATGATCGTGAACACAATCACACCGAACCCCACGGGAATGCCAACGGTCATGACACCGTCGCCCAGCTTCTGGGCGAACAGAGCCTTATCGAACGCGATGACCGCGATGTAGCCGTAATACACGACCATCATAATCGCCGTCAGAATCCAGCCATACGATGAGCGGGTGCTCACGAGCTGCTGGTACTTCGGGTTGGCGACGATTTTTGTCACCATATCGTTTTGCATGTCTCCCTCCTTGAAACGGTGGTCGGCCGGGGTTTTTCTCCGGTTCCCACCACAATAATGCGGGAGACTTACGATGCCCTTACGAGCGCTTGCAGTTTCGCAATCGAGAGCAAGGCCGCCGTTTTCCGCCTAACCGAGCGGAAAATCGCCGTATACCTGGATCGGCGGCGGGACATGGCCACGCGGGAAGACGACCTGGACGATCGTGCCTTGGCCTGCCGGATTGGGATTGAGCGTGACCGTCGCGCGATGCAGCTCGGCAATCTCGCGCACGATCGGCAAGCCCAAGCCGGAACCATCCTCGCCGCTGCCAAGGACGCGGTAGAAGCGCTCAAACACGCGCTCGCGGTCGGCCTCGGGGATGCCTACACCGGTGTCCTCGACTTCCAGGATCGGCGCACCGGAATAGCGCGTATTGGCGGTGACACTCCCGCCCACTGGGGTGTATTTGATCGCGTTATCGACGAGATTCTTGATCATCTCGCGCAGCAGCACCGGATTGCCCTCCACCGTCAGCGCCTCGGAGCCGCCCTCCACGCCGAGATCGATGTTCTTCGCCTGGGCCCGCGGGAAGAGATCCAGCGCGACATCACGCACGAGCGCCCGCAGGTCGATCGTCTCCACCGCATAGAGCTTCTCGAAGCTCGCCTCGGCACGTGCGAGCGACAGCAGCTGGTTGATCAGGTGGCTCGCGCGCTCGGTGCTCTGGGCGATGCGCGACAGCGACTCGCGCAGCGCGATGGGGTCGGTTTCCTGCAGCGCGAGTTCGGTCTGCATGCGCAGACCGGTGAGCGGGGTGCGCATCTGGTGCGCGGCGTCGGCGATGAAACGTTGCTGGGCCTGAAGATTCTCTTCCAGCCGCGCCATCATGTCGTTGAAGGCGACGATCAGCGGGCGCACCTCCTCGGGCACGCTGGCGGCCGCGATCGGCGAAAGATCGGTGGGGCGGCGGCGGCGGATCAGGCTCTGCAGGCGATTGAGCGGGGCAATGCCGCGCGTCAGGCCGACCCATACCAGCACGACCGCAAGCGGGATGATGGCGAACTGCGGCAACAGCACGCCGGTGACGACGCGCGAGGCGAGATCGCTGCGCTTGTTGCGGGTCTCCGCGACCTGCACGAGCACGAGGGGACTGGCAGGTTCCGGCCACGGACGCAGGAACTGATAGGCGATGCGCACCTCTTCGCCCTGAATTACGTCGTCGCGGTAGAGCACGTCTTCGGGGATCAGGATGGGAGGGGCTGGCGTCCAGCCGATTTCGCGGTCGCCGGTGACCAGATCGCCACTCTCGTGCGCGACCTGGTAGTAGACGACGTCGTCCTGATCGGCGCGGAACAGCGCCCGCGGCGGCGCGGGAAAGTGCACCGCAACCTTGCCCCCCTCCACCGTGACCAGGCGCGCCAACGCGCGCACGCTGTCGGCGAGCGCGCGGTCGTAGGGCTGGTTGGCGATATTGTCCGCGACGTTGTGCGTGACGATGATGGAGATCGGCCACAGGAACAGCAGGGGCGCGAGCATCCAGTCGAGGATCTCGCCGAACAGCGAGTTCGGCTGCGTCGGCGAGCGTCCGCCCGCGGCGGTCTTGTCAGGCTTTCGCCGCCTGGCCAGCATCCACCGTTTCCAGGCAGTAACCCAGCCCGCGCACCGTCACGATGCGCACACCGCTGTCCTCGAGCTTCTTGCGCAGGCGATGGACGTACACCTCGATCGCGTTGCTCGACACCTCCTCGCCCCATCCGCACAGGTGGTCCACGAGCTGATCCTTGCTGACGAGGCGCCCCACCCGCAGGATGAACACTTCCAGCAGCCCGATCTCGCGGGCGGAGAACTCGACAACCTGACCGCTGATCTTCACGACGTGGTCGGCCTGGTCGTAGGACAGGCTGCCGACCTCGATGCAGCATGCCTGACCGGTGCCGCGGCGGGTGAGCGCGCGCACGCGCGCCTCCAGCTCGGGCAGCGCAAAGGGTTTCGTGAGGTAGTCGTCGGCGCCGGCATCGAGGCCGCGCACACGATCCTCGACGCCGTCCTGGGCCGTGAGGATCAACACCGGGATGGTCGACTTCCGCGCTCGCAGACGTTTCAGGACCTCAATCCCCGGCAAGCGCGGCAAGCCCAGGTCGAGAATCACCAGATCATACGGTTGCGATGCCAATGCCGTATCCGCCTCGACACCGGAAGGCACGTGATCGACTGCAAAGCCGCCGCGACGAAGGGCGCGACACAAACCGTCGGCAATGACGGCATCATCTTCCGCAAGCAGAATCCGCATGGAATCAGGATGTAAGTTATATGTAAGCGGGCGCGCCTAGATTTACACCCGCTGTTCTCCTTTACCCGGTCAGAGGAATGGCCGCGCCGCCAGCGCGCCCGCTCCCGGGAGCTTCCAGCCGATTTCGCCGGAAACTCCCGACCGCCTTTTTTCCGCTCCCCCGATTATCACACGCTTCGAGCGCGACCGCGCACCGAGGCCCCTTCTTGCGTGCACAGCATCCGCCAAAAAGCACAACGGCCCCGCCGAAGCGGGGCCGTTGTGCGCCGGACCCGAAGGTCCGGAAGGTGAGCTGGCGCTCAGACTGGCATTACATGCCCATGTCCATGCCGCCCATGCCACCCATGCCACCCATGCCGCCCATGCCGCCGCCCATCGCGGGCTTGTCTTCGACCAGCTCGCCGACCATGCAGTCGGTGGTGAGCATCAGGCCGGCAACGGAAGCGGCGTTCTGCAGCGCGGTGCGCTCGACCTTGGTCGGGTCCAGCACGCCCATCTCGACCATGTCGCCGTACTCGCCGGTGGCGGCGTTGTAGCCGAAGTTGCCGCTGCCTTCCACGACACGATTGACCACCACCGACGGCTCGTCGCCGGCGTTGGCGACGATCTCGCGCAGGGGCTGCTCCATCGCGCGCAGGACGATCTTGATGCCGGCGTCCTGGTCGTGGTTGTCGCCCTTGAGGTTGGTCAGGTTGGAACGGGCACGCAGCAGCGCGACGCCGCCGCCGGGGACGATGCCTTCTTCAACGGCAGCACGGGTGGCGTGCAGCGCGTCTTCGACACGTGCCTTCTTTTCCTTCATTTCGACTTCGGTCGCGGCACCGACCTTGATCACGGCAACACCGCCAGCCAGCTTGGCCACGCGCTCCTGCAGCTTCTCGCGGTCGTAGTCGGAGGTGGCTTCCTCGATCTGCACGCGGATCTGCTTGACGCGGGCTTCGATGCGCTCGGCCTGGCCGGCGCCGTCGATGAGGATGGTGTTTTCCTTGCCGATCTCGATGCGCTTGGCCTGGCCGAGGTCGGTCAGGGCAGCCTTCTCGAGGGTCAGGCCGACTTCCTCGGCGATGACCTGGCCGCCGGTCAGGACGGCGATGTCTTCCAGCATCGCCTTGCGACGGTCGCCGAAGCCCGGAGCCTTGACGGCGCAGGTCTTGAGGATGCCGCGGATGTTGTTGACCACCAGGGTCGCCAGCGCTTCGCCTTCGACGTCTTCGGCGATGATCAGCAGCGGACGGCCAGCCTTGGCGACTTGCTCGAGCACCGGCAGCAGGTCACGGATGTTGGAGATCTTCTTGTCGAAGAGCAGGATGAACGGGTTCTCGAGAATCGCGACCTGCTTGTCCGGGTTGTTGATGAAGTACGGCGACAGGTAGCCGCGGTCGAACTGCATGCCTTCGACGACGTCGAGTTCGTTGTTCAGCGACTTGCCGTCCTCGACGGTGATGACGCCTTCCTTGCCGACCTTGTCCATCGCGCGGGCGATGATCTCGCCGATGTCGGCGTCGGAGTTCGCGGAGATCGAGCCGACCTGGGCGATTTCCTTGTTGGTCGAGCAGGGCTTCGACAGCTTCTTCAGCTCTTCGATGGTGGCGATGACGGCCTTGTCGATGCCGCGCTTCAGGTCCATCGGGTTCATGCCGGCGGCAACGTACTTCATGCCTTCGCGCACGATCGACTGGGCCAGCACGGTTGCGGTGGTGGTGCCGTCACCGGCGATGTCGGAGGTCTTGGAAGCGACTTCCTTGACCATTTGCGCGCCCATGTTGGCGAACTTGTCCTTCAGTTCGATTTCCTTGGCGACCGAGACGCCGTCCTTGGTCACCGTCGGGGCGCCGAACGAGCGCTCGAGCACGACGTTGCGGCCCTTCGGGCCCAGGGTCACCTTGACCGCGTCGGCCAGGATGTTGACGCCTTCGACCATGCGGGCACGGGCGGAATCACCGAACTTGACTTCTTTAGCTGCCATTGTTGATTGCTCCTAGGATTCGAGTGGGGAAACGGGGGAGGCTCAGGCCTCGACCACGCCCATGATGTCTTCTTCGCGCATGACGAGCAGCTCGTCGCCTTCGACCTTGACGGTCTGGCCGGCGTACTTGCCGAACAGGACCTTGTCGCCGACCTTGACGGCCATCGGGCGGACCTTGCCGTCGTCGAGGATCTTGCCGTTGCCCACGGCCAGCACTTCACCCTGGTCCGGCTTCTCGCCGGCGGAGTCGGGGATCACGATGCCGCTGGCGGTCTTGCGTTCGGCTTCGAGGCGCTTGACGATCACGCGATCATGCAAGGGACGGATTTTCATTGACTCACTCCTTGTTATCACATCGAGCACGGGCATGGCCCGTCTGGAAAATTCGCGGTGGCCTCGGGCACTGCCCGGGCCGTTAGCACTCACTGCCAACGAGTGCTAATAATAGGGACGCACTTTTGGGATTTCAAGTGCAGGATGGACATTTCGTTCGCGCCCTCGCCAAGCCGAGGGATTCCGCCCGGAGTGGCGCAGCCACAAACATCAGTGGCATGATATTTTGCAGACATTTACTTGCTTTGCTCCCGTTTCCAGCATCGGGGTTAGCCCCGCAGGGCCATGACAGAGACCGTCCAGACCCCCCCCAGCGTGCTCCTAGTCGACGACGAGCCAAGTATCTTGTCGTCGCTCCGACGGCTATTGCGCCCGGCTGGCTACCGGATCCACACGGCGGAGGGCGGCAAGGCCGGCCTTGAGATCCTGGAGCGCGAACACGTCGACCTGGTGGTGTCCGACATGCGCATGCCGGAGATGGACGGCGCCACCTTCCTGGAGCAGGTGCGAACGCGCTGGCCCGACGTGATCCGCCTGCTGCTGACCGGCTATGCGGACATGAGCTCGACGATCGATGCGATCAACCGGGGCGAGATCTATCGCTATATCGCCAAGCCCTGGGACGACAGCGAACTCGCCCTGACGGTCCGGGATGCCCTCGAGCGGCGCCGGCTGCAGGCCGAAAACGCGCGCCTGCTGGCACTCACGCAGCAGCAGAACGAGGCGCTGCGCGAGCTCAATGCCAGCCTCGAGGACAAGGTGCGCGAGCGGACCGAGGCGCTGGAGCAGGCCAATGGTTCGCTGAAGCACGCCAACGAACGCTTGAAGCAGAATTTCCTCGTATCCATCAAGACCTTCTCGGGGCTGATGGAACTGCGGGGCGGCGGCGTGGCCGGCCATGCCCGCCGCGTGGCAGACCTCGCACGCAGGCTGGCCGCGCGACTCGATGTCGATGCCAAGGACCAGCAGGATATTTTCGTTGCAGGCCTGCTGCACGATATCGGCAAGATCGGCTTTTCCGACGCCATGCTCGCGAAGCCGGTGTCGCGGATGAACGGCGAGGAGCTCGCGCATTACCGCAAGCATGCAATTGCCGGCGAATCGGCGCTGATGCCGCTCAACGAGCTCAAGGACGCCGCGCATCTGATCCGCTCCCATCATGAACGCTTCGACGGTCAGGGCTTTCCCGACGGGCTGCAGGGGCTGACGATTCCCTTCGGTGCGCGCATCCTGAGTGTGGTGAACGACTACGACGGCTTGCAGATCGGTACGCTGTCGGACAAACGCATGACGCGCGATGAAGCGTTGGCGATGATCGTTCAGGCGCGCGGCAAGCGTTACGATCCGCAGGTTGTCGATGCCTTCGTCGAGATGCAGGGCGGGGTCGCGCCCGAACCGCCGTCGCGCGATCTGGCGGTGGCGGCAGGCGACTTGCGGCCGGGCATGGTGCTCGCGCGCGATCTGGTCGGACGTGACGGCGCCCTGCTCCTGGCGGCAGATTACCTGCTCGACGAATCCCTGATTCGCCAGATCCAGAACTACGCGCGACGGGAAGGCATCGCACTGACTCTATACGTGCGCAACGACAAATGACGCGACATGCCGGCACCCGTCGTGCCGGCTTGCCGCTTAGGAGGTCCCATGAGCCGCATCCTGATCGTCGATGACGAGGAGTCGATCCTGAAGTCGCTGCGGCGGCTGCTGTCGCTGACGCCCTGCATGGGGGGAGGAAAAGTCTATACTCTCCAGATCGATACGTTCAGCAGTCCGGCCGACGCTCTCGACAAGTCGCGCCACACCGCCTACGACCTGGTGCTGTCCGACTATCGCATGCCCGGGATGGATGGCGTTCAGTTCCTCAAGGCTTTCCGGGAGATCCAGCCCGATGCGGCGCGCCTGATCCTGTCCGGCTACGCCGACCTCAACGGCCTGATCGGCGCCATCAACGAGGCCGGCATCAGCCGGTTCCTGTCCAAGCCCTGGAACGACTACGAACTGGTCGCCGCAATCGGTCAGGCGCTGGCGGTGCGCGAGCTGACGCTCGAGAACCAGCGTCTGGCGGATCAGGTGCGCGTCACAGCAGGGGCGATGTCGGCCGAGGAGCTCGAACGCAAGCGGCTGGAAGCCGAAGAGCCGGGGATCACCAAGGTGCTCTGGGGCGAGGACGGTTCGGTGCTGCTCGACGAGTCGCTGCTCGACGACCCGGACGCGGGACGGCCTTGAGATGCCGGAGCTGGAGCGTGACGCCGGCCGGCTGACCTTCAAACTGGTGTATTACGGCCCTGCCCAGGGCGGCAAGACGACCAACCTGATGCAGTTGCACGATCTGGTGGGCGCCGAGATGAAGGGCGAGTTGATGACCCTCGAGACGCAGCACGACCGCACGCTCTTCTTCGACCTGCTGCCGCTGGGCTTTCGTGCGCCTTCGGGGCTGATGATCCGTTTCCGGCTGTTTACCGTGCCCGGCCAAGTCGCTCACGACGGCACGCGCAAAGCCGTGCTGTCGCGTGCCGACGGCGTCGTCTTCGTTGCCGACTCGCAGCGCACCGAGGCGACGAACAACGGCGAGTCTTTCCAGAACCTGGCCGAGAACCTCGGCCGCGTCGGCCTCGATCTCGAGCGCCTGCCGATCGTCGTTCAGTTCAACAAGCGCGACCTGCCCTCCATCCTCAGCGAGGAAGAGGTGCGCGAACGCTATGAAGGGGCGCCTTGGCCGCTGATGTTCGCCAGCGCGATCAACGGCAGCGGCGTCGTGCCCACCTTCCGGCTCCTGTTGCAGGGGGTGTGGCGGCAGTTTGCGTCGGAATTCGAGCTCGACACGGCTCACGGGCTCGATGAGGCGACCTTCCTCAAGGCGGCGCTGGGAGAGGCGCAATGAGCGGCGAGGCCGGGTTTGACCGGGAATTTGTGCTCGGCGAACTGATCGCTGCACGCGATGCCGATGAACTCTGCACCCAATTGACCCCTGTCCTGGGCGCTCCGGTCGCGCTGCTCGACGCCGCGGGAGCGCCGTTCGGCGCGGCGGCGGAACCGCCCGGCGCGATCCGCGCGCCGCTGGTGCTCGAACTCGAGCCCCTCGCTTATCTCGCCTGCGCCTGCGACGCAGCCGCGCTCAAGGCGGCGGCGCGTGTCGTGCGCTGGGGGCTGCTGTCGCGCGCACGCTTCCGCATGGTGTCGGATCTGCACCTCGAGGCGGTGCGCGCGGACTACGCCAAGCTGCAGCAGCAGAACGAGGCGCTCAGGGCGTCCGAAGCGAAATACCGCGAGCTCGCCGAGGCGCTCGACGCGAAGGTCAAGGAACAGGTCCGGATCATCGACGAGCGCCAGCGCCAGCTCTACCAGGCCGAGCGCCTTGCGTCGATCGGCCAGCTTGCGGCGGGCGTGGCACACGAGATCAACAACCCCCTTGGTTTCGTCACCAGCAACCTTTCTTCGGCCGAACGCTACGTGGCACAGCTGGCCGCCTTACGCGACTACGTGCCGGCCGAGCGATGGAAGGCGGTCGACATGGACTTCGTGCTCGCGGATTTTTCCGAACTGATCGCCGACTCTCAGCAGGGGGTCACCCGCATCGCGCGCATTGTCCGCGACCTGAAGGGTTTTTCCAGCGTGGACAAGCCCGACGTGCAGCTCGCGAATCTGAACGAGCACCTCGAGTCGCTGTTTGCGGTCATCGCCGGCCAGAAACCCGCAGGCGTCACCCTCCATAGCGAGCTGGGGCCGCTTCCGCCGCTGACCTGCCTGCCCGGGCATCTCAACCAGGCCTTTCTCAACATGTTGCAGAACGCCCTGCAGGCCGTCGATCAGCACGGCAGCGTGACTTTGCGCTCCTCCGCCACCGACACCCATATCGTCGTGCAGATCGATGACGACGGCCCCGGCATCGCCGCGGAGGTCTTGCCTCACATCTTCGACCCCTTCTACACGACACGCGGCGTGGGCGGCGGCACCGGCCTGGGGCTGACGGTGGCGCGCGACATCGTTCTCACGCACGGCGGCACGATTACTGCCGAAAACCGCCCCGATGGCGGCGCACGCTTCACCGTGGAGTTGCCGCTGTAGGCCCGCCATGAGCAATTACGCCGCCTTCTTCACCGGCCAGAAAGACGCCGCCGACCCCGCCGCGGTTGCCGAGAAGCCCCGCTACCGCATCCTTTTCGTCGACGACGAACCGGCGATCCTCAAGGCGCTGACGCGCATCTTCCGCAGCCAGTCCTACGAGGTGCTCACGGCCGGCAACAGCACCGAGGCCCTTGCACGGCTGAAGGAGGCGCCGGTCCAGGTCATCATCAGTGACTACATGATGCCCGGCATGAACGGCGCCGAGTTGCTCAAGCACGTCAAGAAGCTGTATCCGGACACCATCCGCATCATGCTCACGGGCCACGCCGACACCGGCGCGGTGATGGGCGCGATCAACGAAGGGGCGGTGTACAAGTTCATCCTCAAGCCGTGGAACGACGATGACCTGCGCGTTACGGTGTCGCTGGCACTGGAGCAGTTCGACCTGGTCCAGAAGAACCGCGCGCTGACGGCCGAAAACGCCAAGAAATCGAAGGAGATTTCGGCGCTGTCGCGCATGGCGGTGTCCAACCGCAGCCAGCTTGGCACGATGCTGCACAAGAAGGGGCTGATCACTAGCGCGCAATGGCAGGAACTCACTCGCTTGCAGGGCATCCACAAGGAACCCCTGATCAAGTTGCTGCTCGAGCGCGGCTGGGTGGCCGAGAAGGCGCTGCGCAAGATCCTGCGCGAGGATCTGCTGGTCGAGGAGGTCTCGCTCGGGGAATTCCGCGTCGACTCCGCGATTGCGGAGCTCATCCCGCGCTCGTTCTGCCGCAAGCAATGGGTGGTGCCGCTCAAGCTCGAGGGACGGCGCCTGATGCTTGCGTTGGCCGATCCGATGGATGCCGGCCTGATCGACGACATCCGCTTCACGGCCGGGCTGGACCTGAAGGTCGTGATGGCCGACTCCGAGGCGATCCAGAGCAAGATCGCCGAGGTGTATGGCAGCGACGACGGCAGCGACATCCGTGAACTGGAGACTCTGGTCGGCAACATCGACCCCTACGAGGGCATCGAGATCGTCATCGACGACGACGAGGCGGTGCCGCTCGACGAGTTGATGGCCGCGACCAACGAACCGCCGGCAATCCGCCTCGTCAATGCCATCATCCTGGAAGCGATCCGCCTCGGCGCCTCCGACATCCACATCCAGCCGAAGACCAAGAACGTCGTCGTGCGCTTGCGCATCGACGGGGTGCTGCAGGACAAGATACAGATCCCGCACGCCCTGCACAGCCCGCTGGTGTCACGGCTGAAGATCATGGCCGAGCTGGACATCTCGGAGCGCCGCCGCCCCCAGGACGGGCGCATCACCGTGAAGTCGCCGCTGCGCATCGTCGATCTGCGCATCTCCACCCTGCCGACGATCAATGGCGAAAAGGTCGTGATGCGCATCCTCGACCGCAACTCGCAGGTGCTGAGCCTCGCCGGGCTGGGCTTCGGCGAGGCGGGGCTGGCAAAGGTGCGGGTGATGGTCGACAAGCCGCAGGGCCTCGTGCTCGCGACCGGGCCGACCGGTAGCGGCAAGACCACCACGCTTTATTCGCTGCTGCAGGCAAACGCCTCGCCGGCGAAGAACTACATCACGATCGAGGATCCGGTCGAGTATTACCTCGACAGCGCGGGTCAGGTACTGGTCAAGGAAAAGATCGGGCTCACCTTTCCGGCCGTGCTGCGCGCAATCCTGCGCCAGGATCCGGATGTGGTGCTGATCGGCGAGATCCGCGACTACGAAACCGCCGAGGTCGCCTTCCACACCGCGCTGACGGGCCATCAGGTGCTCTCCACCCTGCACACCAACTCCGCGCTGGCAACCATCGCGCGCCTGCTAGATCTCGGCCTCAAGCCCTTCATCGTCGCGAGCGCGCTGGAAGGTGTCATTGCACAACGCCTGGTGCGTCGCATCTGCCGTCACTGCCGCCGCGAAGCCGTTCCCGATTCCGCCCTCGCCGCCCGCCTCGGCAGCCGCTTTGCCGAACTCGACCGGGTCTTCGCCGGCGAAGGCTGTGCGCAATGCGACGGCACCGGCTACCACGGACGACTGGGGCTGTACGAGATCCTGCTGCCGGACGAGCATCTGCGCGATCTGATCACGCGCGGCGCGAGCATCCGCGAGATCACCGCACATGCGCGGGCAAGCGGACACGAGACGCTGTGGGATGATGCATTGATGAAAATTGCACGGGGCGACACGACGCTCGAGGAAATCCTGCGCGTGCTGGGCCCGGAACCCGAATGACCGATCAATCCGATGAATTGCTCAGTGAGTGACTGACATGACCAATGAGGCGTGGGGCGAGGAATTCAGGACCGGCAACCCGAAGCTCGATGAGCGCATCCGGCAGACGATGGCGGATCTCGTGGCGCGGGTCGAGCGGACGCAGGGGCAGTTGCTGCAATCGGAAAAAATGGCGGCGGTGGGCCAGCTGGCCGCGGGGGTCGCCCACGAAATCAATAACCCGGTCGGTTTCGTGAGCTCGAACCTGGGTTCGCTGGAACTCTACGTCAATCGCCTGTTTGACCTCCTCACGGCTTATGAGGCGCTCGAGCAAACACTCCCGGCCGACCATCCGGCACGTCTTGCCGTCACCTGCGCGCGCGAAACGGCCGAGATCGATTACCTGCGGCAGGATATCCCCGATCTCTTGCGCGAATCCGGCGAGGGACTCGCCCGGGTGAAGCGCATCGTCAACGACTTGAAGAATTTTTCGCGCAACGACGAGGGCGAATGGCAGCACACCGACCTCAATGGCGGACTCGAGAGCACGCTCAATGTCGTGTGGAACGAGCTGAAGTACAAGGCCCACGTGGTTCGGGAGCTCGGCGAGCTTCCGCCGGTGCGCTGCATCCCGGCGCAGATCAACCAGGTGTTCATGAACCTGTTGGTGAACGCCGCACAGGCAATCGAAGGCAGCGGCACGATCACCCTGCGCAGCGGCACCGACGATGCCAATGCGTGGGTGGAGGTCGCGGATACCGGCAAGGGAATGACTCCGGAGGTGATGGAGCGCATCTTCGAGCCTTTCTACACGACCAAGCCGATCGGCAAGGGTACCGGCCTCGGATTGTCGATCTCCGCCGACATCATGAAACGCCACCGCGGATCGCTCACCGTGCGCAGCCAGATCGGCGAAGGCAGCTGCTTCAGGCTCGAACTTCCCCTCGTGGAACCCCAGCCCCATGAAGACAAGGAGTCCACGCCATGAGCGGCAGCGCGCCCATACCGGCGGCCTGGGACGCGCTCCCGTGCCTAGTCCTGAGCCTCGATCGCGACGGACGGATATGCGCGGTCAACCGCCACGCCCGGCAACGCCTCGGCCACGCCGCGCTGCCGGGCATGACCCTGAAGGAGCTTCTGGCTCCGGACGACCCGGCCGGGGCGCGACTTTGGGCGCAATTGGAGGACCTCGGCCCCGACAGCGACACCCTGCACGGCGAATGCATGCTCCTGTGTGCCGACGGCAGCAGCCTGGCGCTGACATGGAGCCTGGGATGGCAGGGGACGCCCGACGCGCCGGCCCCGCTTCAGTTGGTCGGCATCGAATGCGACCTTGCGGCCCGACAGGACGATAGCCAACTGTTCCGTGCGCTCGCCATGCAGTCGCGGCGCGGCATCCTCGTCACCGACCCCGACAACGTCATCCTGTTCGCCAATCCCGCGATGGCGCGGATGTGCGGCTACCCGCTGTCGGAGCTGATCGGCCGCACGCCGGCCATGCTGAAGTCCGGCCAGACCCCGCGCGAGGTCTATCAGGATCTCCAGCGCGCGCTCGACGACGACAAGGTGTGGCAGGGCGAGTTCGTCAATCGGCGCAAGAGCGGCGAACGCTACCTCGAAGCGCGCACGATCTGGGCCATTCGCGACAATCAGGGCGAGGTCCGCTACTACGTATCGATCAGCGAAGACCTGGCGGAGCGAGAGCGGTACGAGCAGCACATTTCGCACCTCTCGAACACCGACCAGCTCACTGGCCTCCAGAACCGTCCGTCCTTCATGCGCGGGCTGTCGGCGGAACTGGAGATGGCGCACCGCGACGGTCACCAGCTGCTGTTGCTGCATCTGGACCTGGATGATTTCGCGGAGATCAACCGGCGACTCGGCGCGGAACTGGCCGACCGGCTGCTCGCCGAGTTCGGCCAGCGCGTACGCGAAGTGTTGCGCCAGTCGGACCGCATTGCCCGTCTCTCGGGGGACAACTTCGCAATATTGCTTCGTCCGCGCGCCGATGACGGGGCGTCCGAGGGACGCGACATTGCGGATCGACTGCTGGCGGCCATTCGGCGCCCCTTCGCGATCGCGGCCAGTGGAAAGAGCATCTTGCGCGCCTCCATCGGGATCGCCTGCTATCCGAACGACGCCGCATCGGCGGACGAACTCCTCGATTGCGCACTCACCGCAACGCAGTCGGCCAAACATGGCGGCGGCGACCGTTCGTGCCGTTTTGAATCGACCATGGCGCAGCACAGCGACGAAATGCGGCGGCTGCGCGCGGCGCTCCCCGGCGTCGCCCTGCGCGGGGAGCTGGTGCTGCACTACCAACCCCAGTTGAGTCTCCACTCAGGCCACATCGTCGGCGTCGAGGCCTTGGTACGCTGGCAGCATCCCGAACTGGGGCTGCTGAACCCCGCCGCATTCGTCCCGCTTGCCGAGGAATCCGGCTGCATCGCCGAGATCGACGATTGGGTGCTCGAAGCTTCCTGTTGCCAGATGCGCGAATGGCGCGACGCCGGCCTGCCGCCGGTTCGCATGGCCGTGAATTTCTCCGCGCGCCAGTTTCGCCGTGAAGGGCTGCAGGAAACGGTCGCCCAGGCACTCGCGAAGCACGGCGCAGACGCGCGAATGCTCGAGATCGAGATCACCGAGAGCACGGTGATGCAGGACATGGGTGCTGCGATGCGCGCCATTGCCCAGCTCAAGTCCCTCGGGGTGCGCCTGTCGCTCGACGACTTCGGCACCGGGTACTCCTCGCTCGCCCATCTGTCGCGCTTCCCGATCGATGTCCTGAAGATCGATCAGAGCTTCGTGCGCGACATCGTGACCAACCCGGCCAATGCGGCAATCGTGCAAGCCACCATCGCGATGGCACAAAAGCTCGGCAAGCTCGTGATCGCCGAAGGGGTCGAAACCGAAGAGCAACTGCATTACCTGCGCCGCAGCGAATGCGACGAGCTGCAAGGCTACGTCTTCTCCCACCCGGTCCCGGCCGACACCCTCGCGCTCATGCTGCGCGAGGGCCGCGCACTCAGCTTCACGACGACAACGGAGCAGTCCGTCCGCGACATCGTCCTGCTCGTCGACGACGAGGCCAGCATCCTGTCCGCCCTGCGCCGCACCCTGCGCCGGGAGGGTTACGAGATCCTTGCCGCGAACAGCGCAGAGGAAGGCTTCTCCCTACTGGCAAAGCACAATGTGAAGGTCATCGTTTCCGATCAGCGCATGCCCGGCATGAGCGGGACGGAATTCCTCGCGCGGGTGAAGACCCTGTACCCGCGCACGGTACGCATGGTCCTGTCGGGCTATTCGGAGATTTCCGCGGTCACCGATGCGATCAATCGCGGCGCGATCTACCGCTTCCTCGCCAAGCCCTGGGATGACGAACAACTGAAGGAGGAGATCCGCGCGGCCCTGCGCGAATGGCGCTCGCTGTTCGAGCGCCAGCGCGACTAGACGCCGCCGCGCCCGCCTGCAGGCAGCCACAGGCGGACAACCGTGCCGACGCCGGGAGTGCTGTCGACCTCGAAACGGCCCTCGTGGCTGCGCACGATGCTGTAGCTCACCGACAGACCGAGCCCGGTGCCCTCGCCGACCGGCTTGGTGGTGAAGAACGGGTCGAACATGCGCGAACGCTCGGTCGCGTCCATCCCGCGCCCGTCGTCGGCAATCTCGACACAGACCTCGTTGCCGACATGCCGGGTACGCAAGGTGATCGTGCCTCGCTCGCGGATCGCATGCGCGGCATTGAGCAGCAGATTGACGAAAACCTGGTTGATCTGGCCCAGGTTGCAGCGCACGAGGGGGATCGACTCGTAGTCGCGCACAATCTCGGCCTTCTCGGCGAGCGTCGCGTGCATCACGCGAACCGTGTTGTCGAGCGCTTTCTGCAGGTCCGCATCGGCTGTCTCCAAGGCCGCGTCGAGGCGCGCAAAATCCTTCAGATCGGTGACGATGCGCGCAATGCGCCGAACGCCTTCGCGCGTTTCCGACAGCAGCGTGGAGGCATCGTCGCGGATGAAATCGATCTCCGAGCGAGCCTGGAGCTGCATGAATCCCTCATGCAAACCGCTGTCGCCGCGTTGTCGAACGAGCATTTCGAAATCCACGATCAGATCGAAGAGATCCTTCAAGTAGCTCTCCAGCGCATTGAGGTCGGACTGGATGAAGCCGAGCGGATTGTTGATCTCGTGTGCCATACCCGCGGCCAGCTGCCCGAGGCCGGCCAGTTTCTCGGCCTGCAGAAGCTGGCTCTGGGTTTCGCGCAGGCGCGCGTTGGTCTGTTCCAGTTGGGCGATGCTCTCACGCAACAGGCGATCCTTCTCCAGCCGTTCGCTGATGTCGTGGAAGACCACCACGCAGCCCCCCTGACCGTCGCCCGAGCGCAAGGGGGCGCTGGTCAGCTCGACCGGAAAGTGCGTGCCGTCCTTGCGGAAGAACACATCGCCGACATGCGTCACGACCTTTCCCGAACCGCGCGACGCATACACCGGGCACTCTGAAAGCGGATAGGGGCGCCCGTCGGCGCGATGATGATGCATCAGCGTGTGCGAGTGCTGGCCCAGCGCCTCGTGCTCGTCGTAGCCCAGCATCGCCAGGGCTGCCGGATTGACGAAATTGACGCGACCGCTGTCGTCGATGCCGTAGATCCCTTCCGCCACCGCGTCGAGGACGGTGCGCTGGCGCTGCATCAGGCGCGAGATGGCATCCTGCTTTTCACGCAGGCGGGTCACCGTGCGGTTGATCGCATCGGCGATGCGCGACATCTCGTCCTCGCCCCGGCCGTATGGCACCGGCTTGACCTCCCCGCCGGCGGCGACCTGCTCCAGCGCCGTCTCGATATTCGCGATACGGCGTGTCATGTAGCGCATCAAGCCGACCGCGAAGCCGCTCAACAACAGCACGCCGAGTCCGAGCAGCGAGCCGACGAGGAGCTCGGCACGCCTGCGCGAATCCGCAAGACTCTGGCGGGCATGCTCGACGTGGTGGTCCTGCGCCTCAGCCAGTTCGCGCAAGGGCTCGAAGACCGTCTGGCGCAGCGAGTACCAATCAAAGCGCAGCAGGCGGTCGAGCTCCTTTGCATCCTGGTTGCGGCTTGCCGCGCTCGCACGCTCCAGGAAGAGCCACAGTTCGGGCAGTGCCTTCTCCATGTCGGCAATACGCCCCCCCTCGGCGAGATCCGTCGGCCAGACCCAGTGAGCCTGCAGGAAGGCCTGCCAGTTCTCCCTGATGAGCTCCCCTTCCCGCGCGATCAGCTCGGGTATGCCGGCCGGCGTCGCGATCCCCAGCAGGACGTCCTGCAGGTGCCCATGGATGGACAGCAGCCGCAATTCGACACGGTGAAGCTGTTTCGCCGGGGCGAGCTCATGCTCGAAAATGCGACGCTCGACCTCGTCCGACGCGCGCTGCGAGAGCACGAACACGATCGACAAGGCCAGCATCACAAATCCGGTCAGAACGACGTGCAGCGCAAGACGCCGTCGGATGCTCAACCGCTTGAACATGAGGAGCGAGCTTACCCTATCGTGAAGAATGGCATGATATTCTAATATCCCGGATCTCGGGGACCGGAACTCTGTCGACGAAATCGTACGACGAAAGTGGTAATAGTTGTGCGCGTCGATAGCATTACCCGCCTGCGTTTGGTGTCATCGCGCCCTGCCTTGTTTATCATGACGCCGGTGCGGCTGGCGCATGACCGCCGCAATCCCGGGATCGCAACTGCTGCGCGCAACGCTTGCCGATGCGACTCCCCCCGAAAGCAGCGTGATGCGCGATCGGCACGGCACGCAAGCCGGGCGGAAAGACGAATGACAGCGAACGATTGCAGGCAGTCCGATCATGGAATCGACGCCGGGCTCTATTCCGGCCTGCAGGAGCTCGCCGCGAGCGCCTTCCCAAAACGCTGTCCGGCCTGCGGACGGAGTTATCGCGACGCCGCCGACTATGTCGCGCAGACCCTTCACGTTGGCAACGGCAGCAGCGGGCTCAAGCAGGCCATCGACGACGACGGGCAGGTCATCGTCGAATTGTTCCGCAATTGCGTATGCGGCTCCACGCTGATGGACAGCTTTCGCAACCGGCGCGACTGCAGCGAGGCAGGCCAGCGACGGCGCGCACGCTTCGCCGAAGTTCTCGCGACCCTCGTCGCACAAGGCATCGAGCGCAATCAGGCACGCACGGAGCTGTTGAAAGTGTTGCGCGGCGAACCGAGTCCCATCCTCAAGGCCCACCCACCCACGCCTTGATCGTCTCGCGGCAGGGGATTTGCCGCAATCGGGGCACAGCAGGGCCCGAACCGGAATGTAACTGGCAGCGCGCATGGTCAAGTCGCGGCGGCCGCCACCTAGGCCGCATCCCGGAACAGATGGACCCGATTGCGGCCACCGCGCTTTGCCTCGTACAGAGCGTTATCAGCAGCCGCATGAAGATCGGCCGAACACGCTCCGTCGTGCGGGTAGTGGGCAAGCCCGATCGACACCGTTACGCGCCCGACGAAGCCGCGTGGCCCCTTCGGCTCCAAGCCTGCGACCGCGGCGCGGAGACTCTCGGCCCTCTCGCGCGCCAGTTCGGGCGCAATGTCGGTCAGTACGACGGAAAACTCCTCGCCGCCGTAGCGCGCGACGATGTCGGTGGCGCGCGTACCGGCCTGGATCGTCCTGGCGACCTCGCACAGGACGAGATCACCAATGTCATGGCCGTACTCGTCGTTGAATTTCTTGAAGTGGTCGACATCGATCATCAGCACTGCAAAGCCGGGGTGATCACCGTCGGCACGTTTGCGTGCCGCGACGATGATCTCCCGCTCGACAAACTCTTCCAGGAAGCGGCGGTTGTGGAGCCCGGTCAGGGGGTCGCGTATCGACTGTTCGCGCAGCGATTCGCGCAGCCTGAGGTTGCCGAGCGACAAGGCCACGTGCTCGACTGCGCGCTCGCGGATGTCGTGCGCACGTGCACGCTCGGCTTCGTCGCACTCTGCACTGGGGACACCTTCCTCCAAGACGAGCAAGCCGATGATTTCACCGTGGGCCATCATCGGCAGGCACTCGATGCCCTCGACCCGCGGATCGCCGACCTCATGATGAAAGTGTTTGCAGGCGAGCACACCGCCTCCCGCCGGTTGCGTGAAGGGCTGCCCCCTGCGCAGCCCCCAGCATTCGTCGGCACGAATGACGGGCAGGTGTCCGCGCTCACCCCAGGCGACCGTAAGCTGCATCAGGCCATCGGTGGACACCCACTCGTAAAGGGCGCCCCCCACGCCGGGAAAGAGTGCAGGAAGGCGATCCTTCAGGACCTGAAGCGCCTCCTGGGTTGTATTGCACGCGTGCAGGTAGCCCATCAGTGCGGAGAGCTCATGCATATGTCTGCTTGCAGCGTCATTCGCAGCCAGCAAGCGGCCGAGCTCGACATTTCGCGCAGCGAGTTCCACGCGCGCCTCGTACGCCCATGCCGATGCACGATAGATCCGGAAGACGAGCACGCCGAGGAGCACGAGACTGACGAGCATCGCGCCGATCACGAGGATATAGGCGCCGTCGACCATGCGTTGATAGCGGCCCTGACCATTATTGAGGCGCGTCTCTTGTGCAAGATCGATCCGGTCCAGACGCTCGATCACGGACATCAGGGATGCTCGCGCGCTGCCGTCGCGGACACGTCGCGTGGAATCTTGGAGATGCCCCCGCAGTCCGTCGCGAATACCCCGGGCAAACTCGGCCTGCTTCACATCGAGATCGATGCCCAGTTGCTTGAATTCGGCAAGTTCCGCCGCATCGAGGGACGCGTTCGACGCCAGCCGCTGCATGCGCGTGTCGAGGTCCTGCACTGCCGCGTTGTAGGGCTCGAGATACTGCTCATCGCCAGCAATTGCAAAAGCGCGATAGGCGGCCTCCGCACGGAAGATGCTCGCGCGCACTCGAACGATATCGCCATGCACGGCGTGAAGTCGCTCGATCTCGGCCTGTCGCACGACCAGGCGATCGAAGGCACCCAGGGTCAAGGCGCCCGTGGTCGCAATCGCCACGGCAATCACCAGGGTCGATCGAACAAGCAACTTCTGCGTTCGACTTTTCCGCACGGCGCTACTCCCTCTTCAACAGCGGTTGCCCGTCTACGATCCGTACGCTGCCGTGTGTCGGACACAGACTGAGCGACGCCTGGTTATTCGCAGCGGGTCCGATTGCCGGGCGACATTCGACTCGGAATCGGAGTACACAGGCCCCCGGCCGATAGAACTGGTAAATTGTCGTATTCGAGCAGGAGCGCCCGCCAAGCCTTGGGGAAAACCCGAAACGGGTGCCTTGCTCCAGACAACGGACATGCCGTCGAACGCCACAGTGCTTCCCGCCTCTCGGACATGATGAACACAGACGACACCCCCGCGGTTCCGCACGTCGCCATCGTCGACGACGATGCGTTCTTCCGACGCGCGCTCGAGCGCGTCTTTTCTTCGGCCGGGTTCCGCGTCGAGAGTTTCGGCGATGCGGAAGGTTTCCTCTCCGGCTACATCCCGAAGCCGGACGCCTGCATCATCCTCGACCTGCGCATGCCCTTCATCGGCGGCCTCGAGATCCAGCAACGGCTCAAGGATCGGCACATCGACGTTCCGGTGATCATCTACACGGGAAACGCCGACGTCCCGGTGACGGTCGCCGCGATGCAGGCAGGCGCGTTCGCGGTGCTCGAGAAACCCTTGAGCAGCGAATTGCTCATCATGCAGACCCGCTCGGCCATCGCCAGCTCGAAAGAGCGGCGTGCCAAACGGGAGCAGGCCATGCACGCCAGAGCACGGCTCGGACTCCTCACCGAAAGGGAGCGCGAAGCCGCGAAGCATCTCGCCGACGGCCTCTCCGCCCCGCGGATCGGCGAAGTGCTCGGGATCAGTCCCCGCACGGTCGAAGCCCACCGCGTAAATGTGTTTCGCAAACTGGAGGTCAAGTCGGCCGCCGAGCTGGCGCGGTTGATCGTTCTCGCCGAATTGGGCGAAACCTGAGGGTCCCGGGCGCCAGCCCATCGCGCGGCGCAATGGCCCGGGCATCCGAAGATCGGCCACGGCGGCGATCGTCCACGCCCGGCTCAGGCCACCGCATGCAGCAGTTGGCCGGGAACGAGCCTGCCGACAACC
Organism: Aromatoleum petrolei; assembly: GCF_017894385.1. Classification (NCBI taxonomy): domain Bacteria; kingdom Pseudomonadati; phylum Pseudomonadota; class Betaproteobacteria; order Rhodocyclales; family Rhodocyclaceae; genus Aromatoleum; species Aromatoleum petrolei. Next base: position 3,615,090 of record NZ_CP059560.1, on the reverse strand, counting down.
TCGTCGAAGACGTGCGATCGTCCCACCTCATACTCCCGGATCACCGCGCCGGACTCCCGGTCGATGAGCCTCACCGCAAGCTTTCGCGGATCCGGCGAGACAGCGAATTCGAGCGAATTCGCCTGCGCACGAAGAACATCATTCGCCAAACGTACGAAGTCGCTGGCGACGGCCGGCGAAGGTTGTTGCAGCGAGGCTTCGGCGGCTTCCCGCAGGGGTCCGTTCTGCCCGCCCCCGACCGGACGATCGCCGGCCCCGACTTGCCCGCGGGGCAGCCCGCCTGACGGCAGGCGACCACCCGCATGACCCATCATGTCGGTGGCTGCCACGCGGGGCGCCACGTAGATCGATCGCATTTCCATTTTCCGCCCCCTCACGACCGCGATCAGACGATCGGGCACAATCCGGCGCGAGTGGAGCGGCAGTGCAAAACCGCGCCTTTTCGCCCATGGAGGAAGTCTAAGAAACGATCCGGTGCGTGTGAATTCGCAAAGTTTCCCGGCGGACTAGGGGAATCTACGCATCAGGGGCGAAATGGCGCGGAAGGGCGGCGCCCGGATACGGCCCGACACGCGTGGCTTGGCGCGAACCCAGCGGCCGGACCATGCTCAGGCCGGGCTTTCGGTCTCGATCTCAGTCTCGGCCGCGGGATGCCTGGGCAGAACGACCCGGAACACCGCCCCCTTGCCGAGTTCGCTCGTGACCTCGATGTGCCCTTGGTGGCGCTTGACGATGCCGTAAGACAGCGACAGGCCGAGGCCGGTGCCCTTGCCGACTTCCTTGGTGGTGAAGAAGGGATCGAAGATGCGGCTCAGATGCTCGGGCCGGATTCCCTTGCCCGTGTCTTCCACTTCGACCCACACGAAGTCGTCGTCGAAGCCAGTACGCAGGGTGATGCGCCCGTGCGTTTCTATGGCATGCGCCGCATTCACCAGCAGGTTCATGAACACCTGGTTGAGCTGCGACGGAATGCATTCGAGTTCGGGAAGCTTGCCGTACTCCTTGACGACATCGGCCTTGTACTTGAGCTCGTGCCACACGACATTGAGCGTGCTCTCCAGGCCTGCTTCGAGATTCGCCAGCTCGCGCTCACCCTTGCCGACGTGAGAGAAATCCTTGAGGTCCTGCACGATGCGCCTGACGCGCTGCAAGCCATCGAGCGACTCCCTCAGCAGGTCGCCAATGTCGTCGCGAAGGTAGGCGGCATCGATGTCCTCCTTCACGCGCGCGATGTCGGCCTGCTGTGCGGCGTTGAGTGAGCCTTCGGCGCCTTCGTACGCGGCGAGCAGACGCAACAGGTCTTCCGAATAGCGCTGCAGCGTTCCCAGGTTGGAATTGACGAAACCGACGGGGTTGTTGATCTCGTGGGCGACGCCCGCGGCGAGCTGGCCGATGGATGCCATTTTTTCCGACTGCAGCAGCTGGTTCTGGGCCGTCTCCAGCTTGCGGATCAATGTCTCCTGGTGCCGCTTTTCCGCCTGCAGCGTTGCATTGGCGCGTTCGAGCTCGGCCGTGCGCTCGCGCACCCGGTCTTCGAGGCGGTCGCGCGACTCGCGCAGCGCTTCCTCGGCGAGCGTTCGCTCGGTGATGTCGCTGTACGCGAAAACCCGTCCGACGATCCGCTCGCCCATGTACTGGGGGTGCGAACGGCACTCGAACACGCGGCCATCGGCGAGGCGATACAGATCTTCGGTGTCCGCACTATCGACGGTGGCTCGCAGCCGCGCGCGACACAGGTCGCTGTCCGTCACACGGCTGGCGATGAACTCGAGGATCGCCGCGTCGTCGCGCTCGCGCAGCAGTTCGTCCGGGATTCCCCACATGTTGCTGGCGAGCCGGTTCATGTTGGTAATACTGCCTTGCCAGTCGACGACGAGGATGCCGTTGCCCGTCGACTCGAGCGTTGCACGCAGCTGCGAGAGCGTCTGCTCGAGCGCATCCTCCATCTGCAGCTCGTACCGGGTGTCCCGCGCGGATACGAGGATGAGCGGCGCGCCTTCGTGCGTGATCACGCGCACCGATTTCATCACCGACAGCATCGTCTCGTCGGCGCAGCGGTAGAGCCCCTCCTGCTCGTCGATCTCCTGGTACTGGCCGTTGTGCACGTCCTCCCAGTAGAAGACATCCTGCAACGAGCTCTCGATGTCGGTGATGCTCATCTCCGCCAACTGCTCGCGCGAGTAGCCGAGCGTCAGGGTCACGGGCCGATTGATCAGCAGGATGCGCAGGGTCGCCGGGTCGACCGCCAGCATCATCTGCGAGCTGTGGTCCAGCATCAGTTCGGCGAGGCTACTCATTGGGGCACCGTGTCCTGTCCGGCTTTTCCGGGGTCGAAATAATAGCTGACGCGCTTGCGCGGACTCAGGTAGTTGTAGATCTCGATCGGCACTTGCGCCGGCCGCAGCGCCTTGACGATATTCAGGTCCTGCTCCCTCGCCAGGTCGACGAGTATCGCGTCGTCCCTGGGAATGCTTGCGTCGTAGATGACGATCACCGGCTTCATCGGCTTGGCGGTATTGACCGTGGCCACCATCGCAATCAGGCCGTTCGAGAGTTGCACGATGGTCCCTGGCGGAAAGACACCAAGGCAGCGGATAAACGCCTGCAACATGCGCTGATCGAATTTCGGACGCAGTTTCGCGTACATCCGTGAAAGGGCCTCGTGCGGCGTCAGGGCGCTCGCGATATCCACCGGGTTGCACAGTTCGTCGTAGTAGTTGGCGACGGCGACGATGCGCGGCAGCAGCCCGATGGCATCGCCTTTGAGACCGGCCGGGTAGCCCGTTCCGTCATAGAGCTCGTGATGGTCGCGGATGACCTCCAGGGCAGGCTTGGACAGCTGCAGACGGCGGCCGATGTCCACCCCGAACTGGCAATGCATCTGATAAAGATTGCGCTCTGCCTGCGTGAGCGGCTCGACCTTGTGCAAAATCCTATCCGGAATCTCCTTGCGCCCGATGTCGTGGAGCAGCGCACCCATTCCGAGCGCCGAAAAGACTTCCTGCGGTGCCCGGACCTCGCGGGCGATCATGAGCGACAGCATCGCGACGTTCAGCGAGTGGAAGTACAGCTCCTCGCCACCGGTGCGATCGCCCATGACGTGGATTGCCAGGTCGGGGGACGACAGGATCGAGTCTGCGATCTGATCCACCAGCAGCCCCGCCTGCTGCACCGACTGCGCGGGATTCGAATACAGGCTCTTCTCGATTTCCCGGATCGCTTTGGCCGCATGCACAAAGGCCGCCTCCACCCTCACGGCGGCCTCGCGCTGCGCCCGGATTCGTTCGACCAGTGCGTGCTTCGCGGCCAGCGCGGGCAAGATCGCCGCGCCTGGGCCGACCGGGGCGTCCAGGCTCGCGACCGGCGCGCCCGCTTCAGCCGCGTCCCCCGCCAGGGGAGAAGGGATGGACGAAGAGTCGGGTGCTGCGGCGGCTTCGGCGGCGGGCGGCGCCTGGCGCGCCGTCATGTCGCTCAGGGCCGGGTTGTAGCGCACCGTCTTGAGCCCGAGGCTCCGGATCTCGCGGATCTGGTCCTCGGACTTGATCTTGAACTGGCCGAAGGGAAAGGGATGCTGGAACCAGCTCAGATCGAGCATGACGTATAGCCCGACCCGTAGTTCATCCATCGTAACGGTGTTCGTATCCGACATCACTGACTCCGCTTCAGGACTCCTGCATCGTTGGCATCCCGGGGCCACACGCCGACCCGGATCCCGTCCGCGGCGACCGTCACCGGCACGCCCGCCAGGGATTCTCCTTGACAGTCCCCGCGCACGCACACGCCATCGGCCCAGCGGAATACCGCGTAATGCACGTTGCATTCAATCGACACCCCGGGCTCGAGGTAGAGATGCCTGTCCTGGCGCGCGAGTTCCGAGCCGAGATGGGGGCAGCGATTGAGGAAGCACCGGACTGTCTCGTGCTGCCGCAGCACGACGAGCGAGACTTCGATGCCGCCCGACGACAATCGGACGACATGCCCCCCCACAGCCGGAACCTCGTCGAGGCGACAGATGAAACTGCCTTCGGGCAATGCGCTTGAGAGGCTTGCGCGGAGGGCGTCGCGATCAAGGTTCATGCGCCCTGCCCCGCTTCGGCGATGGCCGCTTCGAGTCGATCGCGAGCGACCGCAAAGTCGAAGGACCGGGCCGCCAGGAGCACCGCATCGAAGCTATCGCCGAGCGCCGCGCGCAGGTCCACGGCATTGTTCTCGAGCAGCGCCACACTGGCAAAATCGTCGGCCGCCAGGCGTTCGAGGACGGCCAGGCAGAGTTCCCGTGCGGCCTCGCCGAGCGCTGCCGTCTGCGCGAGGCCCTGCGTCGCCGGGGGCGCGGGGTGCGACGACGATGCGAACGCGCGCGCCGTCGCCCGCGGCGCGATCCAGCGCTGCAGGGCTTCCTGAAGTCGGGCCGGGTCGATCGGCTTGGTGAGGTAATCGTTCATCCCGGCAGCGAGGCAGCGCTCGCGGTCTCCGGGCATGGCACTGGCCGTCAGCGCAACGATGGGCAAACGCCGCAAACCGGGCCGCGTGCGGATCTCGAGCGTTGCCGTGATGCCATCCATGACGGGCATCTGCACGTCCATCAGAACGAGGTGGTAGGCCTGTTCCTGCAATCGGCAAAGCGCCTCCGCACCGTTTTCCGCGAAGTCGACCTCGACGCCCGCGTCGTGCAGCAGCGCCGCGTTGACCTCGCGGTTGAGCTCATTATCCTCCACCAGCAGCACCCGGGCGCCCGCCACGGCCGCTCCCGTTGCCGGCAAGGCGAGGACCGGCGCAGGCGGGGAAGAATCGCGCCGGGAAATGCCGACCCTGCAGGTAAACCAGAAGGTCGAGCCTCCGCCCGGCATGCTGTCGGCACCGACCGCTCCGCCCATGAGTTCGGCCAGACGCTTGCTGATCGCCAGCCCGAGGCCCGTGCCGCCGTACTTGCGCGTGATCGAACTGTCGGCCTGCTCGAAGCTGTGGAACAGACGCGAGAGCTGCTCTTCCGCAATGCCGATGCCCGTGTCGCTGACCTCGAAACGCAGTTCAAGCTCATCGTGCACCACGCGCTGGACGCGGGCGCGTATCGCGATCCGGCCGCGCTCGGTGAATTTGACCGCGTTGTTCGCGTAGTTGAGCAACACCTGCGAAATGCGCAGCGGATCGCCAATCACGAAGGTCGGCACGTCGGGCGCAATATCGATGACCAGCTCGAGTCCATTGCCCTTTACCCGTTCGGCGATCTGCGCCCCCACCTCGCCAACCAGCCCTCGCAGGTCGACATCGACGTGCTCGGGCGTCAGCTTGCCGGCCTCCATCTTGGACAGGTCCAGCACGTCGTTGATGATGCCGAGCAGGTGCTTGCTCGAGGTCTGCACCTTCTCCAGCAGCCCGCGCTGCTGCGCGGCGAGATCGCCCTTGAGCACCAGATGGGTGATGCCGATGATGGCATTGAGCGGGGTGCGCATCTCGTGGCTCATGTTGGCGAGGAAGGCCGATTTGGCGTTCGCCGCCTCCTCGGCCAGCGCTCGCGCGCGCTCCATGTTCTCGAGCACGGCATGCTCCGCGCTGATGTCGTCGATGACCCACACCGTGCCCTTGCTGCGGTCATCGACATCCACCGCGATGCCGGTCAGACGGGCCCAGAACAGGGACCCGTCGCGGCGCACCAGCTGCTGTTCGCGCCGATGCGGCCTGCCCTGCCAGATCGTATCGTAGACCTCTCCTCCGCCCGCCGCGTAACCCGCGGCGTCCGGGTACCAGATCGCAGTCGACTTGCCCGCCATTTCCCCTGGCGGCCAGCCCATCATCTCATGCAGGCGTCGATTGCAGCGGATCAGTGCGCGATCCTTGATCAGGGCGATGCCCGATGAAGTCGTGTCGAGGATGGCCTGCTGCTCGTCGCTTGCCGCCTTGAGAGATTCCGTGGCCGCCGCCAGCTCGGCCGTGCGCTCGGCCACCAGCGTTTCCATCCGCTCGCGATAACGCTCCACCTCCCGCTCGGCGGCCTTCTGCGCGCTGATGTCGGTCCACGCCGCGTGCAGCAGCGTGCGTTTGCCCTCGGGGATGGCCGTGAGCAGCACCTCGGCGGGGAACGGCTCGCCGTTGGCCCTGAGGTGCAGCCACTCGAATCGACTGCTGCCCTCGGCGAGCGTGCGTGCAATGATCGCGGCTGCCTTGGCCGACGAGGGCTGGCCGTCGGGCTGCAGCACGGGGGAGATGTCGGCCGGGGAGCGACCGACGATCTGGTCGAGGCGATCCATTCGCAGCATCTTCAGCGTCGCCTTGTTGGCAGCGACGATGCGCCCGTCCTCGACCAGCGACACGCCCTGTTGCGTTTCCTCGAACAACCGCCGGAAGCGCGCCTCGCTCGCCTGCAGCTCGGCCGTGCGCCGGGCTACCGCTCGCCGCAAGGTGCGCAGCCAAGCAATCAGGCCGAGCGCGGCGAGCGCGAGGACGACGAGCGCCGCGGCGAGGTAGCGCAGATATCGACTGTAGTCGACCACGGGGGGAGGCATCCACCTTGCGCGCAGGGCCGCGTCCTCCTCGGCGCTGATCGAGGCGATGCCGCGCTCGACAAGCCGCAGCACTTCGATATTCCCCTTCTTCACCGCCCGGTGAAACTGTCCCTCGTAGAGCGTGAAGACCTTCTGGAACATCTGCTGCGCTTCGTTGCGGTAGAGGTAGTAGTTCGCCGGGTATTCATCCAGGCAGAACAGGCGTACTTCGCCCGCCATGGCACCGACGATCAGGCGGGCGTAATCGGGGTACTCACGGAGCTTGTCGACGCCCTGCCGGCCCAACTCTTCGATACAGGCATCTCCGGCCATGACGCCGACCATGAAGCCGCGCAGCCCGGCCACGTAGCGGATTCCCCGGATCGACTCGTCCGCATAGACACCTATCGGCACCTTCGCGTAGGCGGGAGAAAAGTCGTACAAAGGTTCGCGTGCGGGCGTGCGGAAAATCATGTCGATGACGTCCGCCTCGCCCTCCTGCAGCCTGCGTTGCGCCTCGGACCACCGGGTGGCCTGCAGCTCGACCTTGACGCCGGTTTTTTGCTCCCACAGGCGCCAGTAGTCCACCAGATAGCCGGTCGGTGCGCCCGCCGGGTCGAGGAACAGGAAGGGCGGATAGTTGTAGTCGCTGACCACTCTCAGCACCCGCGGCTCACTGCCGGCCTGGGCGTGGCTCGCGCCGGCCGACAGCAGAACGGCGAGGAAGGCCGCACCGAGCAGGACAAGCCGCCGCAGCGAGAGGCATACCCTCATGAGGCGACCTCCAGTTGGTCGCGCGCCTCGCGGAGCAAGGCACGTGCTTCGGCGAAGGCGAACTCGTCGATATCGCTCTCGAGGCGGCGCGCCAGGGGTCCGAAGGCCGCCTCGAAGGCCGCACGGTGCTCACGATAGACGCGACATGCCGACACGTCATCGCACGCCAGCAGGGCTTCCAGCAAGTCCGCGACTTCGCGCAGCGCGGCGAGATCGACCTCGCAGGCCGCCAGCGACGCTTCGCGCTGCACCGGGAAGGTCCCACGCAACTCGCCGACGAGGCATGCGAGCGAGCGCAGCACCTCCTGACCCGCATTGACCTCGCGTGGCTCGCCGCTTCGCAACGCCGCCTCGAGTGCGGCTGCACGATCGCGCACGGCTGTGGCGCCCAAGGTCGCGGCCACGCCCTTGAGGGCGTGGGCAGCCCGCTCGGCATCCGCCCAGCGCCCCTCGCCCAGTGCAAGCTGCAGCGGAGCGGCGTAGTCGGTGGCGACGAAACGCCGCAGCAGGGAGCAATAAAAACCGAAATCGCCGCCGCTGTTGCGCAGGCCCGCTGCAAGATCCAACCCGGGGATATTCCCGAGCTGCGCACACAGCCCGTCCGCGTCACTGACGGGCGCCGGAGCGCGCGGTTCATCGCGCGCGGGCCCCTTCTGCTGGCTGCCCCCGCCCACCGGCAGCCAGCGGCGCAGTGCGGCGTAGAGTCTCTCGGGATCGACCGGCTTGGAGATGTGATCGTTCATGCCCGCTTCGATGCAGGCGGCACGATCCTCGTCGAAGGCGTTGGCCGTCATCGCGAGGATGGGCGTGCCTGCGTGGCCCGGCAGCGCACGTATCGCGCGAGCGGCTTCGAGCCCGCCCATGACCGGCATCTGGATGTCCATGAGAATGAGGTCGTAGGCTTCGCTCCCGGCCTTGTCGAGCGCGATGCGGCCGTGCTCCGCCACATCGGGGACGATGCCTGCACGCGCGAGCAGTGCCAGCGCAACTTCGCGATTGACTTCATTGTCTTCGACCAGCAGCACCCGCGCACCGGCCACCGAGGCGGGCGGCGCGCCCTGATCGCTTGCCGGCACGCTCCCGGGCGCCCTCGCCCCGCATTCCTCGGCGTGGGGACATCCCATCGGCACCTCGAGCCAGAAGGTCGAACCTTCGCCCGGCTGACTCGTGACGCCGATGCGCCCGCCCATCAGTTCGACCAGACGGCGACAGATGGCGAGCCCGAGCCCGGTGCCACCGAAGCGCCGCGTCGTGGAGCTGTCGGCCTGCTCGAAGGCATTGAAGATGCGTTCCTGCTCGTCCGACGCGATGCCGATGCCGGTATCCCGCACCTCGAGGCGCAGCCACAGCTGCTCGACTTCGAACCCCACGACCTCGCCGCTCACGCGCACCGAGCCCCGCTCGGTAAACTTGATGGCGTTGCCGACGAGGTTGAGCAGCACCTGCTCCAGACGCAGCGCATCGCCATGCAGCCCGCGTGGCAGGGCGCCGAGGTCCGCCTCCAGCGCCAGGCCTTTGTGCTCGGCACGGTCCCGCAGCAGGCTAAAGACGTTGGCGACGACGTGACCGGGCTCGAAATACACGGCCTCCAGCTGCACCTTGCCTGCCTCGATCTTGGAGAGGTCGAGGATGTCGTTGATGATCCGCAACAGATGCCGCGCCGCGGACGAGATCTTGCGCAGCCGGTCGAGCTGTTCGGGCTCGCCGATGTCGCGCTCGAGGAGATGAGTGAGGCCGATGATCGCATTCATCGGCGTGCGGATCTCGTGACTCATGTTGGCGAGGAATTCGCTCTTGCTGCGGCTGGACGCCTCGGCCGCGAGCTTCGCCGCATTCAGTTCCGCAGTTCGCGCCACCACCAGCTGCTCGAGGTTTTCGCGATGGGCCGCGAGTTCCTCCAGGAGCCGCTTGCGCTCGGTGATGTCCTCCTTGATCGCGACATAATGGGTCACGCTGCCACCACGCTCGCGCAGCGGAATGATCGTCGCACTCTCGATCACCTCGCGCCCGTCCCGCGTCAGGTTCACCAGTTCGCCGCACCACGCCGCGCCACGTGTGAGCGTGGCCCACAGATCGCTGTAGGTCGAAGCTGGAGTCTTGCCGGATTTGAGGAAACGCGGATTGCGACCGATGGCCTCCGCGCGCGAATAGCCAGTCACCTGCTCGAACGCGTCATTGACGTATTCGATCCGCGCGTCCAGGTCGGCCACGATGACGGCGATCGGTGCCTGTTCCACGACCAGCGAGAGCTTGCGCACCTCCGCCTGCGTCGCAGCCTCCAGTGCCGCGGCCCGCCTGCGCTCCAGCGCGGAGCCCAAGTGCGCGGCGGCGGACTCGACCAGGCGGCGCTTCTCGTCGAGGAACTGCATGGCGTCCTCGGCGCCGGACGGCGCAACCGGGTCGACGCAGATGCGCCAACGCTTGTCCTCCATGTCGGCGAACTCAGCCATCAGCAGCGGCCGTCCGTCCGCGGTTCTGGCGCGGTCGGCCGCCTCGACCCTCGCCACGGCCAGGTCCGGGAAACGCATCGCGGCGCGGAGCCGCTCGACGACCGCGTCCACCAAGTGAGCCGGCGCCAGGTCCGCGGGGTCGCACATGCGCGCCACGTCATAGACGCAGCTCATCTCCTTGAGGCGCTCGCGCAACCTGCGCTCGGCATCCTCGCGCGAAATGAGCGAGTCGCGGAAAGCCAGCGCGGCACTCGCGATATCGCCGAGCAGGCTGCCCGGCCGCTTCGCGATCTCCCGCACCAGCGGCAGGGACTCGGGATCCTGTTCGTCGCGGGAGAATGCGCGCAAGGCGCTGCTGAGGGCGAACAGCCGTTCGCTGAGCCAGGAGCTGAGAACGAACCACCCCAACACCAGCGTGGTGATGAGCGCTCCCCCGACGATCAGGGTATTGCGGATATAGGCGTCGAAATCGCTCTCGTCGGCTTCCGCACGAGCCCGCTCGTCTTCGATTGTCCGCAGGATGAGGGTTCGGGTAAACGTCGTGAATTCCACGAAGTGCCGCGACGCATTGAAGCCGCCGCTCATCGCCGCGCGCGGATCGGACAGCAGCACACCCATCGTGCCGATGATGCGGGCACGATAATCGTCGAAATGGAATCGCGCCTCGCGTGCTTCGTGGCGCGAAACGTCCAGCTCCGAAAGTTCCGTCACCCGACCATCCAGTTCGGCCAGCCGACGCTTCACGTCGTCACCGAGGCGCCCGACGGCTGCGTCATCGAGACGCCCCGCCACTGCCCCTTCGATCGCCAGGTTGACCAGGTGCTGGACGTCGCCGAGATCCTTGTTGATGCGTGCGAGGCGGTCGATGAGCTCCAGATGCCTGGATTCGGCCGCCCTCGCCGCCTGATGCGCGTCGCGCAGGTCGGTGAAGGACGCGATCACCAGCACGCCAACCAGCAGCGCCAGCAGGGCGATCGGCAGGAACACGGCCAACAGGAAGGGCGGAATGCGCGCCCGCTTCGGGCTCACGGCCTCCCCCCGCACCAGACTCCGGTGTTTGCGACCACGATCGCGACCTTCAGGCCTGCGCCTCCTGTTCGCTCTGGTGTTCGTGCTCGGGCTCGGCGTAGCGCGTGGCGATGTCCACGAACTCGTCCCTGCACGCGAGGAAGGCATCGACGACATCCGGATCGAAATGGCGGCCACGGCCGGCCAGAATGATCTCGGTGGCCTTCTCCATCGGCATCGGCGGCTTGTACACCCGGCGGCTGATGAGCGCATCGAAGACGTCGGCGAGCGCCATCAGGCGCGCCGACACGGGGATGGCGTCGCCTTCGAGCCCCTGCGGATAGCCGCTGCCATCCCATTTCTCGTGGTGCCCGCCCGCAATCTCGTTCGCCACCTTGAGGAATGCAAACGCTCCCGCGGCATGCTCGGCAACATCGTCGCTGGCATCCGCGAGCGCCTCCTCCATCGCCTTGCTGATCGCGGCCGTACCGATCGAGGGGTGAGTCTTCATGATCTCCCATTCGCGGGCGTCCAGCGGGCCGGGCTTGAGCAGGATGGCGTCGGGGATCCCGACCTTGCCGATGTCGTGGAGGGGCGCCGCCTTGACGATGAGTTCGAGCCGCGCTCCGGCCAGCGCCTCGGCAAAGCGCGGATGGTTCCCGAGGTGGCGACCCAGGGTTTCGACGTAGTACTGCGTGCGGATGATGTGCAAGCCGGTCTCGTTGTCGCGCGCCTCTGCGAGGCAGGCCAGCGCCCGGATGCCGAGATCCTGGATGAGGAGGTTCTCGGCCATTCGCCGCGAGATCTCGCGCTCCAGCCAATTGTTCTGAGCCGACAGGCGGTCACGTGCGCGCTTGAGTTCGAGGTGGGTTGCCACCCGTGCCAGGACGATGGCGGGGCTAAAAGGTTTGACGATGTAGTCGACGGCGCCAAGCTTGAGCCCTCGCTCCTCGCTCTCCGCCGCGTCCATCGCGGTGACGAAGATCACCGGAATGTCGCGCGTTGCGGCGTCTTCGCGCAAACGACCGAGGACCTCGTATCCGTCCAGCCCCGGCATCATCACGTCGAGCAGGATCAGGTCCGGCTTGGGCTCGGTGGCGGCCACACGCAATGCCCGCTCGCCCGAGTTTGCGGCACGCACGCGGTACAGCGGCTGCAACAGCTCGCCGAGCACGGTGAGATTCTGCGGCGTGTCATCAACGATCAGGACCGTCGGCCCATCCATCGCGCTCAAGTTTTCCTGTCTTTTCATCTGCTTGATTCCATGACTGCGGCAACCGTGCCCCGCCGCGGAGCGATGTGCAGCCACCCTCCGGTCCGTCATAACGCCGAAGGGGCAGACTGGCAAAACCCATTATGTACATATCTTGAGATTCGCTGCAGCATTGAATACCCGCAGATGCGCATCGAATCTCACGACCGCGAGGCTGGAATCATGCGTCGGAAGGGGGGGCGATAGGCGTCAAACGCCGCACCAAGCGGCGTCCCCGTCTGCCCTACTCAACCAGCAGGGCTACGGCCGCCGAGAAGCTCAGGAAGGCGCACGCGGTCGTCGCGAGCACCACGCGCGCGACACGTCCCGTGTCGGCACCGAAGCGCTCGGTAAGCATCGGCACGTTACTCGCGCTCGGCAAGGCCGCAACGAGCACGAGAACCGTCAGGGTGAAGGGATCCAGCGGCAGGCCCAGCCAGATCGCGAGCGTGCCGACGCCGAAGACCAGCGCCGGATGGACGATCAGCTTGTACAGCACCACGAGCGGCACGTCGCCCAGGCTGCGGTGCTCCGGATGCTGCGCCTTCACCGCCATCTGGGAACGGGCGAGCACCGCGCCGATCGTGAACAGGGCGGTCGGCGAGCCAGCGTCCGCCAGCATCTCGACGACGCGCATCAGCGGTTTATAGGGCAGTACCCCGGTCGCCGACGACAGCCCGCCCAGCATGATGGCCCAGGGCAGCGGATTCACCATCACGCTCTTGAGCGCATTCACCGCCGCCCGGCGCGCCCCACCCCCGTTCGCGGCGCTCAGGCGCGACAGCGCGATGCACAGCGAGGAGGTGATCACCATGTCGACGGCCAGCGGCACCATGGCCGGCGCGGCGGCGCGGGCGCCGAGCAGCGACACCAGCAGCGGCATGCCCATGAAGCCGGAGTTCGGGAAGGCGGCGACCAGCGCGCCGAAGGAAGCGTCGTTCCATCCGATCGCGCCCTTCTTGGTCGTCACGATCGTCAGCGCCACCATCGCGAGCGCGCAGACCATCCAGAGCGCGAAGGCCCCCGCGTCGAGCAGTTTCGCGATCGGCGTGCCGGCGGCAAAGCGGTACAGCATGCAGGGCAGCGCAAAGTACAGCACGAAAGTGTTAAGGCCGGGGATCGCTTCCAGCGGCAACATGCGGCGCCTCCCCGCAAGGTAGCCGCACAGCACGAGCGCGAAGAAGGGGAAGGTCACGAGCAGGATCTGTTGCATACTGAATTCTATCGTGTGCATGCCGGCCCGAAAACGGCGAGGCCGGAAATCCAGTCGCCTTCGAACACTCAAGAGGTGCGCGAGAAGGGCCCGCCTTCACCTACCTCGACGCGGGCTCGCTCGGCTGCATCGGCATCGCGCCCTTCGGCGGTGCGGTGAGCCTCGCCTGCCCCGATCGCATGGTGGTGGTGTCGACCGACGGCGGGGCCAGATAGGTCAAACCCTGGCTTGATCTCCCATTCACGCTATAAAGTTATGCTCCATGAAAATCCTTGACCCCCAACCCAAGCTCGTCGAGCAAGTTCATAAGGCGATTCTCGAGGAAATTTCGGGCGGCAGGCTGCGCCCAGGCTCGCGCATCATTCAGGAGCAGGTCGCGAAGGAACTGGGAGTATCGCGCCAGCCGGTGCAGCAGGCGCTGGCGCTGCTGCGCAATCAGGGCGTGCTACGCGATGCGCCCGGCCGCGGCCTCCTGGTTGCGCCGCTCGACGTAAAGTACGTGCGCGACATGTACGACATGCGTGCGGTCATCGAAGGACTCGCCTGCCGACGCGCCGCGGAACTGAACGCCAGGCAAGCCAAGGCCAAGGGGCCCGCGCTGATCCGCGCCGGGCGCAAGGCCGTCGCTGCAGGGGACTGCAACAACATGATCTCCGCGGACATGGCCTTCCACCACTTCATCTACACGCTGTCCGAAAATCCGTTCGTTGCCACTGCAATGGACGCGCACTGGACCAACACTCAGCGCGTGATGGGCGAAGTGCTGACCAACGAAGAACAACCGCGCAACGTGTGGGGTCAGCATGAGGCGATGCTGGACGCGATCGCGGCCGGGGATGCGCAAAAGGCCGAGGAGCTCGGACGACAGCACATCTTGCAGGCTGCGAATTTCATGATCCAGCGTCTTGAGGAAAACGGCACGGCCGACGACGAGGATCAGGGCGGGGACTGATTCGCCGTTACGCCGGTCGGGGGCAGGCCGTGGCAACGGCCTGGCCTTATTTCCACACGCGCGCATTGGCCCTGAACCAGAAGCCGTCCCACGAGTAGTTCGTCAGCGAGCAGTACTCCTGCACCTCGGAGAGCTTCGCCGAATCGATCAGCGCGAGCAGATTCTCCTGGCCGTCGGCGACCTTGGTCTGCAGCGCCTGGTAGGCCTCGCTCAGCGACAGGCTGATCGGCGCGGTGTCGATCGATTTGAACATCGACACCCACAGCGGCACGACCGGCACGCGGATCCTGCATTCGCTCACGCAGGTTTTCTGGAATTCTGCCTTCAAACAATGTCAACAAACGAAATGGCAGCGCAAGATGCACACATGGCCCACGCGCAGCCGCTCGAAGTGACAAAGACGCACGAATCCCTTCGTAGATGTCGTTTGCTAGCGCTCGCGGCGTTGCATAGCATTGACTCGGGGAAAAACCCCGACGCAAGGCACCACAGGGCCAACGACAGTGATTTCCAGGGTGCCGGCATGCGACCGGATCACCGCCCTTTTACGGCTGCCGTTCAGAATATTCACAACACATCTCCCGGCCACCCTGTGCCCAGGGAGCTTTCCGCAGATCGGGACCACCCATGGCACGCGCTCTTTCGCACATCCGCGTACTGGACCTTTCGCGAATACTCGCAGGCCCGTGGTGCAGCCAGATGCTCGCCGACCTCGGCGCCGACGTGATCAAGGTCGAGCGCCCCGGCGCAGGCGACGACACCCGCGGGTGGGGGCCGCCGTGGCTGAAGGACGAACACGGCTCCGACACCGACGTCGCGGCCTACTACCTGTGCGCCAACCGCAACAAGCGTTCGGTGACGATCGACATCACGCACCCCGAGGGCCAGGCGCTGGTGAAACAGCTCGCCGCCCACTCCGACGTCGTGATCGAGAACTTCAAGGTCGGCGGCCTCGAGCAGTACGGGCTCGATTACGACGCGCTCAAGGCAATCAATCCGCGCCTCGTATATTGCTCGGTGACCGGCTTCGGCCAGGATGGCCCCTATGCGCCACGCGCCGGTTACGACTTCCTGATCCAGGGTCTGGGCGGGCTGATGAGCATCACCGGTCGCCCCGACGGCGAGGACGGCGGCGGGCCGATGAAGGCCGGTGTGGCGCTGACCGACATCCTCACCGGACTGTACGCCTCGAACGCGATCCTCGCCGCGCTGGCCTGGCGCGAGCGCAGCGGCGAAGGCCAATACATCGACCTCGCCCTGCTCGACGTGCAGGTCGCCTGCCTCGCCAACCAGGCGGCCAACTACCTCGCCACCGGCCGCGCGCCCGCGAGGCTGGGCAATGCACATCCGAACATCGTCCCGTATCAGGACTTTCCCACCGCCGACGGCTACATGATCCTGGCGATCGGCAACGACGGGCAGTTCGCGCGCTTCTGCACCAAAGCCGGCCGTGCGGAACTTGCAGCGGACCCTCGTTTTGCGACCAACGCCGAACGGGTGCGGAACCGCGCCACGCTCATTCCGCAGCTCAAGCAGCTCACGGTGCTGCGCAGCACGGCGGAGTGGATCGCGGCGCTCGAGCCCCTCGCCGTGCCTTGCGGCCCGATCAATACGCTGGCCGACGTGTTCGCCGACCCGCAGGTGCAGGCGCGCGGACTGAAGGTGACGATTCCGCACCCGCTCGCCGGCACGGTGCCGCTCGTGGCGAATCCGATGAAGCTGTCAGAGACGCCGCCGGACTACCGCCTGCCGCCGCCGGCGCTCGGCGAACATACCGACGAGATCCTGAGTGGAACGCTGGGCCTGACGGACGCGGAGATCGGGCGTCTTCGCACCGCCGGCGTGCTCTGATTGCCCGCCCCGTTGTCGGAGCGGACCGTGCCGGGGCGCTCCCCCGGCGCACCGGGGGAGCGTGCTCGACCTCAGACCTTGAGGACTGCGGCCATCGCCTCGGCGACGTATTCGACGTTACGGGTGTTGAGGCCGGCGACGCACATGCGCCCCGAGCGCACGAGGTACACGGCGAACTCCTCGCGCAGGCGGTCGACCTGCGCGGGGCTGAGGCCGGTGTAGCTGAACATGCCGCGCTGCTTGATGAAGTAGCTGAAGTCGCGCCCGGGAACGCGCGCGCTGATCACTTCATGCAGCTTCTGGCGCATCGCACGGATGCGGGTGCGCATCTCCTCCACCTCGCCGGTCCATTCGCCATACAGCGCGGGGTCGTCCATCACCATCGCGGTGACGCGCCCGCCGTGGAAGGGCGGGCTGGAGTAGTTGCGGCGCACGGTGAACTTCATCTGGCCGAGCACGCGCGAGGCTTCCTCGGCATCCTTGCACACGATGGACAGGCCGCCGCAGCGCTCGCCGTAGAACGAGAGGTTCTTGGAAAAGGAGTTGCTGACGAGGAAGCTCACGCCCGCGTCCGCCAGCGCACGGATCGCGAAGGCGTCGTCGTCGAGGCTGTCGCCGAAGCCCTGGTAGGCGATGTCGAGGAAGGGAATGAGATTGCGTTCCTTCGCGACGGCAATGACCTCGCGCCACTGCTCCTGCGACAGGTCCACGCCGGTCGGGTTGTGGCAGCACGGGTGCAGCAGGACGATGCTGCGCGCCGTCAGGGTCTTGAGCGTCGCGAGCATGTCGGCGAAGCGCACGCCGCCGGTCGCCGCGTCGTAGTAGGGGTAGTCATTCACAGCGATGCCGGCGCCCTCGAAGATCGAGCGGTGGTTGTCCCAGGTCGGATCGCTGACCCACACCTCGCTCGAGGGGAAATAGCGCTTGAGCAGGTCGGCGCCGACCTTGAGCGCGCCCGAGCCGCCGATGGTCTGGATCGTGGCGATGCGCCCCGCCTTGAGCGCGGCGTGCTCCGGGCCGAACAGCAGGCGCTGCACGGCGGCGCGGTAGTCGGCGGCGCCTTCCATGGGCAGGTAGGAGCGCGGCAGCGGCGTCGCGGCGAGCGCGACCTCGGCCTTGCGCACGGAGCCGAGCAGCGGGATGCGACCCTCCTCGTCGTAGTACAGGCCGATGCCGAGATTGACCTTCTGCGCACGCGGGTCCTGCATGAAGGTTTCGACGAGGGTGAGGATGGGGTCGCCGGGGTAGGCGTCGACGTGTTCGAACATGGGCAGGCAGCTCCGCGGTGATCGGTCGGGTTGAAAGGTCGCTGACGGCGCCGGAGAAATGACACGGCGCGCGCGAACAGCAGTTACGGGAGTGTATCCGATCGGCTCGGCGCGTCGGCGCCCGGTCGGTGTCGGACGGCGGGCGCGGGCGGTCGAAAAGATTTTTCGCGGGCGGTGTAAGAAGCGGGCGGGTTCGCGCGACTATGGAAGCAACACGACGATCAAACGATCCGCGTGTTTCCCCCACCGAAACAAGGAGACGAAGATGTCCGCCACCACCCTCCACAAGGTTTCCGCCGCCGCCCTCGCTCTTGCGCTGGGTAGCGCGCTGTCGATGTCGTCCGCGCTCGCCGCCGATCCGCCGGCCGACAAGGAAAAGTGCTTCGGCGTCGCGACGAAGGGCAAGAACGACTGCGCTGCCGGCCCCGGCACGAGCTGCGCAGGCACGTCGAAGATGGATCACCAGGGCAATGCGTGGTCGCTGGTGCCGAAGGGCACGTGCGAGAAGACCATGTCTCAGACCTCGCCGACCGGCTTCGGCCAGCTGATGGCCTTCAAGGAGAAGAAGGCCTGAGCGCCGCATGACAGGGGAGCGCCCGGCATGACAACCATGACAGCACGGCCTTCGCCCGCACAGGCCGCTGCCCTGCCCGCCCGCGCGGGCCTGGGCCTGAAGCCCGCGCACTTCGGGGAGATCCTCGCGACACTGCCCGAACTCGGGTTCTTCGAGGTGCATGCGGAGAACTACATGGTGCCGGGCGGTCCCTTCCACCATGCGCTGACGCGCATCCGCGAGCACTACCCGCTGTCGCTGCACGGCGTGGGTCTGTCGATCGGCGGCACCGGTCCGCTCGACGGCGCACATCTGGAACGCCTCGCGGCGCTGCTGCTACGCTACGAACCGCAGTCGTTTTCGGAGCACCTGGCGTGGTCGAGCCACGGCGGCGTGTTCCTGAACGACCTGCTGCCCCTGCCCTACACGGGCGAGACGCTGCGGCGCGTATGCGAACACGTCGACGCGGTGCAGGAGCACCTCAGCCGCCGCATGTTGCTGGAGAACCCGGCGACCTACTTGGAGTTCGCGGCCTCGACCTGGGCGGAGGGTGACTTCATCGCCGAGGTGGTGCGGCGCACGGGCTGCGGGCTGCTGCTCGACGTGAACAACCTCCATGTGAGCTGCGTGAACCACGGCCGCGACGCGCTCGCCTGTCTCGACGCGCTTCCGCTCGACGCAGTGGGCGAGATTCACCTCGCCGGCTTCGCGCAGCAGCAGGACGCAGCCAGCGCGCCGCTGCTGATCGACAACCACGGCTCCCCGGTGGCGCAGGCGGTGTGGGCCCTGTACGACGCCGCGTTGCAGCGTGTCGGTGCGCAACCGACGCTGATCGAGCGCGACCACGACATCCCGCCCTTCGCGGTGTTGCTCGCCGAGGCGAAGCTGGCCGAACGCCGGCTGAGCGCCTTGCGCACCGCGCTGCCCCCGGAGCTGGTGGCATGAACGGGCATGCAGACTTCGCCGCGGCGCTGCTCGACCCGGCGCACCCTTGCCCCGCCGGCCTCGTCGCCTGGAACGGGTCCGACCCCGCCTCACGTTTCGCCGTGTATCGCAATAACGTCGTCGTATCGCTGGTCGATGCGCTTGCAGACAGCTTTCCGGTGACGCTCGCCACGGTGGGCGATGCATTCTTCCGCGCGCTGGCGCGCGAATTCGTCTTCGCGAATCCGCCGCGCTCGCCGCTGCTGAGCCTCCATGGCCGCGGTTTCGCCGATTTCGTCGCGACTTTCGCGCCCGCCGCGAGCGTGCCCTGGCTAGCCGACCTCGCGCGGCTGGAGATGTTGCGCATCGAGGCCTACCACGCAGCCGATGCCGAGCCCCTGCCGGCAGCCGCCATCGCGGCCCTGCTTGCCGAACCCGAACGCCTGCCGGGACTGCACCTGCGCTGCCACCCGTCGGCCGCGATCCTGTGCTCGCCGTGGGCGGTGCATTCGCTGTGGGTGGCCCATCAGGGCGATCGCGACCCGTCAGCGGTGGATCCGTGCCGGCCGGAATCCGTGCTGATCGTGCGCAGCGGCGGCGAGGTCGCGACGGATGAGTTGCCGCAAGCGGTCGTCGCCTTCGTCGCTGCGCTGATGCGGGGCGAGAACCTGGCCGCTGCCGCACAGGCCGGGCAGTCCGTCGATGGCGGCTTCGACCTCGCCCTGGCCTTCGCGACGCTGCTGCACCGGCAAATCATCGTCACCGTCGATTCCGGATCAGGAGGACAAGATCATGAACGCCATGCCTGAAACCTTTCCGCATCGGAACGGGCCAACCGCCCCGCACGCCCTCCCGCATCGCGCGCTCGCGCTGCTGTCGCGCATTCCCGATTCGCTGATCGCCTTCGTCGCCCGTTTCTCGATCGCCGCGGTGTTCTGGAAATCCGGCCAGACGAAGATCGAGGGACTGGCGATCGACCTCGTCAGCGGCGAATTCCGGCTCGGCCTGCCGAGCCTGTCCGACAACGCCCTGTTCCTCTTCCGCGAGGAGTACCGCCTGCCGCTGATCCCGCCCGAGATCGCGGCACCGCTGGCCGCCACGGCGGAGCACGTCTTTCCGCTGCTGCTTCTCGTCGGCCTGGCGACGCGCCTGAGCGCCGCGGCGCTGCTCATGATGACACTGACGATCCAGCTCTTCGTCTATCCGGACGCCTACCCGACCCACGGCACGTGGGCGGCGGTATTGCTGTACCTGATGGCACACGGCCCGGGCCGGGTCTCGCTGGATCACTGGATCGCACGGCGCTGCGGCGGGCACTGAAGGGCGCGTGCCCAACGGCTACTTGTCCTTCTCGCTGCGCCCTTTCGCGTAGGCGCGCATCGCGCTGCGCAGGAAGGCCATCTGGTCGCCGAAATTGCGGCAGCCCGAGCACATCGCGACGTGCATGCGCAGCAGCGCCCGCTCCTTGAAGGTCAGTTCGCGCTCCTGGGCCTCGGAATACAGGCGCGTCGCTTCGCGGCAGTTCAGCATGCTCGCTCTCCGTCGAGGAACCAGCGGTTTTCGAGGCATTCGCGCAGGCGCACGCGGGCCCGGTACAGCATCACGTTGAGATTGCTCACGCTCACTCCGACCGCCGCGCAGATCTCGCCCGATTCGAGTTCGACGAACTCGCGCATCATGAATACCCGGGCCTGATTGGCCGGCAGATGTTCCAGACAGGCCTCGAACACCCGCCAGAACTCGCGTTCGCGCAGGGATTCCTGCGGATTGCCCCAGGCTACGGGACGTTCATCGACCTGCCAGTGACCGCTGCGGTCGAACAGCATGGAAAAGTCCTCCTCATCCTCCTCCTCGCGCAGCAGGCTGGAAGCGTCCACGAGCCGCATGCGCTGGCGCAGGATGTCCGCGATCTTGTGCCTGAGAATCGCGAACACCCAGGTCTTCAGCGCGGCCTGACCGGAAAACGCTGACGCATTGCGCAGCGCGCCGAGCAGGGCCTCCTGCACCGCATCCTCGGCGAGTTGCGCGTCCGACAGCTGCAAGGAAGCGAAGCGCAGCATCTGGCCGCGCAGAGCGGCGAGGAAGGACTCGTCGCGCAATGCCCCGGCCGGCGACGGACCTGCGACGTGGTCTCCGCTCAATGTCATTCCGCTCATGCATGCCCCTCCCCAGTCGCGCTCCGCGATCCCCGCCAGGCGGGCGTCCCACTCACGATAGCGCACGCCGCAGGACGTCGCCACGGCGCCTGCAAACATCCCTACGACATTAAACCCGTAACTTTGTGTGACAATAGCGCGGATACGCCTTAGGTCATAGCCAAACGAACGGATGCAACCAGCGATGCCTTCGAGAAAAATCCTTGTCCCGCTGTTTGCTGCCGCCCTGTGCACAAGCGCAGCGCTCGTCGCACCCGCAGCATCGGCCGGCGAGCAGGCTTACAAGGCCGTCGCCGCGGTGCGCAAGATGATCGCGTCGGGCGAGGTTCCTGCGGGTTCGCGGCTCACCCTGGGATTCAAGCAGGGCAACATGAACGCCTTCCTCGGCACTGATCTGGCCCTGCAGAAGGAATGGGAGAGCCTGACCGGCATCGTGCTCGATGTGCACACCGTGCCGCAGCAACCGATCCGCGAGACGCTGCGCGCCATACCCGACCTCGACATCGCCGTGGCGCGCAACCACGAGTACCCCGACCTGCTGGCCGACGGGCTGATCACGGACATCGGACCGCTCATGGTCGAATACGGCTATCGCCTCGACGACAACGCCACCGACGGCTACATCCGCCCCGAACTGCAGTCGCGGGTAGGCGAGCACACCGTCGCCATTCCGGCGGACGGCGACGTGGTACTGCTCTACCTGCGGCGCGACCTGATGGAAGACGAGCAGGAACAGGCGGCCTTCCGCAAGCTCCATGGACGCGCGCTTGC
This sequence comes from Aromatoleum petrolei, assembly GCF_017894385.1. NCBI lineage: Bacteria > Pseudomonadati > Pseudomonadota > Betaproteobacteria > Rhodocyclales > Rhodocyclaceae > Aromatoleum > Aromatoleum petrolei. Next base: position 3,593,439 of record NZ_CP059560.1, on the reverse strand, counting down.
GGCGCCAAAGACCTGGGCGGAATACGAGGATCTCGTGCGATTTTTCCATCGCCCGGCGCAGGGCCTTTACGGAGCGGCGGAGGAGCGCGACGAGGAAGGCGCCTGGATGGGATGGATGCCGCGTTTCCTCTCCTCGGCCGCACCGCACGCGGAACTGTTCGACGAGCACATGCGCCCGCGCCTGACCACCCCCGGCGCCATCGCCGCCACCGAAAGCTACCTCGCCCTCGTGAAATACTCGCCGCCGGGGGCGACCGACCCGGGCCGGACCTACAACTTCACCCTGCCGCTGTTTGCCCAGGGCAAGGCGTTCGCGACGATGAACACCGTCGCCGCCGCACGCATGTTCAATTCCGAAGGTTCAGCGGTGCGCGGCAAGTTCCTCGCAGCCCCCCTGCCGGGCACGCGCGTGGACGGCCGCATCGTGCGCCACAACACGCTGATCTACGGCAACAATCTCGTAATCCCGAAGTCGGCCCGCAATGCCCGCCTCGCTCTCCTGTACGCGATGTGGCTGACTGATCCCGACGTCTCGACGCGGTCGATCGGCGTGGCGGGCGGCTTTGCCGACCCGTATCGCTGGAACCATCTGCGCGACGTACGCATCCGCAAGATCTACACGCCGGAAGCCCTCGAGACCTTCAGCGCGGAATGGGCCGTGACGCAACCGGCCGGCACCGGGCTGCGCGGCGATGCCCTGTATCTTGCCGTGCTCGACCGCAACCTCACGACTGCCGCCCGTGGCGAGATCGGCGCGCAGGAGGCGATGAGCCGCACCAGCGCGGAGTGGGAACAGATCACGGAGAAGCTCGGCCGCGCGGAGCAGATCCGGCAGTGGGCGGAGTTCCGCCGCCAGTTCGGTAAGCGCCAATGAATCTGCCGCACTCGCCCTCCGCTGCTGTCGCCGGACCGGTCCGCAGAAGTCCCTTCCGCCAGTCCCTGCTGGTGCGCCTTTCCATCATGTTCGCGCTGGGCGGGCTACTCGTGGCGGCCATCCTGGTCATCGGCAACCGCGTGCTCGAGGATGCCAAGCAGCGGCTCGAAAACACCGTCATCCGCCAGGTGCAGCCGCTCGCCGCGACTCATCGCCTGCAGACGCGCAGCAACGAGTTGCGCACGCTGGAGCTCGAATTGCCCACGGTGCGCGACGTGTTCGCGCTGCCGCAGTACGCCGAACGCATGCAGGTGGAAATCGAGGCGATGACGGCAGAGCTGGCACCCTTCCTCGCCGCGCTCGCGTCCACCCGTCCGGACGACGCGCGCCGGCTGGAAATGCACTGGTCCAACTACCGCGGCGACCTGCAGGAAGTCATCCATCTCGCGGGCAAGATGGATCTCGCGGCAGCCGAAGCGATCACCAGCACGCGCACGCGCACCGCGCACGCGGCGATCTCTTCGATCCTGCGCGAACTCGTGAGCACAACCGAGCAGGCCGCAACCGAGGCCTACCGTCAGGCGCGCGAAGAACAGCAGCGGCAGCAACGCTTCTTCCTCATGCTGTCGCTGGGCGGTTTCCTGTTCCTCGCGGCCGGGCTGGTCGTGTTTGCACGCTCGCTCTCGCGCCGGCTGCGCACGGTACGCGATGCCGCGACCCGACTTGCCGCGGGCGAACACCGCACGCCGATCGCGATCTCCGGCGACGACGAGATCAGCGATCTGGGCCAGGCGTTCAACGCGATGCAGGAGATCGTCGTGTCGCGAGAACGGAGCCTGCGCGCCGCCCAGGAGGAGCTCGAGGATCGCGTGGCGCAACGCACGCAGGCGCTCGCGACGGCCAATGCGCGGCTGTGGATGCTGTCGCAGGCCGTCGAGCAGAACCCCATCGGGGTGCTGATCGCGAGCGCGGACCGGCGTGTGGAGTACGCCAATGCGGCCTATGTGCGGGTGACCGGCCGTCCGGCAGACGCGCAGCTGGCAAGTTCGCTGCCCGAGGCAGCCGACCCGGAACGCAGCCGGCAAGTCGACGCCGAATTCCGCGCCGCCCTGCTGGCCGCCCGGGACTGGGACGGCGAACGACGCAGCCGCCGCCCCGACGGCAGCGAATACTGGGAGCATCTGCGCCTGGTCACGATGCGCACCGAGCAGGGTCGTCCCGAACACCTCCTGCTGATGCGCGAGGACATCACCGAACGGCGCACGCAGGAAGAGAAGGTCGCCTACCAGGCGTACTACGACAGCCTCACCGCGCTGCCGAACCGCACGCTGGCGCTCGACCGCCTGCAGCAGGCAACTGGCCGCGCGGCGCGCGAAGGCACGATGTGCGCCGTGATGTTCATCGACCTCGACAACTTCAAGCAGATCAACGACACGCTCGGCCACGTCGCCGGCGACGAGTTGCTGTGCCAGGCGTCGGTGCGCCTGCGCTCGGTGATCCGCGCCGAGGACACCGTCGCGCGTCTGGGCGGCGACGAATTCCTGATCATCCTCGGCATCGCGCAGGCGAGCGACGCGGATGCGGTCGCCACCAAGATCATCCAGGCCTTCGCGCCGCCCTTCGAGATCGAGGGACGCGAGTTCGCGGCCTCGCCCAGCATCGGCGTCTCGCTCTTCCCCGACGACGGCAACGAACCGTCCGTGCTGCTGCGCAATGCCGACCTGGCGATGTACGAAGCCAAGGACGCGGGCCGCAACACCTTCCGCTTCTTCAACCAGAAGATCCACGACGATTCGGTCGCGCGCATGGAGATGGAGCGCGAACTGCGCGGCGCGCTGGAGCGCGGGGAACTGCAGGTGCATTTCCAGCCGCTCGTGGCCGCGCGCGACTGCCGGCTGGTCGGCGCGGAGGCGCTGCTGCGCTGGACTCACCCGGTGCTCGGGCGCGTGCCGCCGGATCACTTCATCCCCATCGCCGAACAAAGCGGCCTGATCGTCGCCATCGGCAACTGGGTGCTGGATGAGGCCTGCGCCCACGCGGCACGCTGGCGCGAGTCCTGCGACGGCGAGTTCGTGATCGCCGTGAACGTCTCGCCGCGCCAGTTCGCCGCCCCCGGCCTCGTGGACACCATCCGGGCCTGCGTCGAACGCCATGCCATTCCGCGCAACCAACTCGAAATCGAGGTCACCGAGGGCCTGCTGATCCGCAACCCGGCCGAGGTGCGCGAGGCGATGCTTGCACTCGAGGAAATCGGCGTCACCGTCGCCCTCGACGACTTCGGCACCGGCTACTCGTCGCTGAGCTACCTGCGCGCCTTCCCCTTCCATACGATCAAGATCGACCGCAGCTTCATCCGCGACCTCTCCGAAGACGCCGAGGACTGCGCACTGGTGGTCGCAGCAATCCGCATGGCGCGCGCGCTGGGCCTGCGCGTGGTCGCCGAGGGGGTCGAAACCGAGGTGCAATCCCGTTTCCTCGCACATCAGGAATCGGACGTGCTGCAGGGCTATCTTTTCGGCCCGCCGATTCCGCCTGAAGATTTTGTCGCCGATTGGGTGCACAATCCTATCCGTCGAGCATCGAAATCATGAGAGGACATGGGCAAGGACGGTGCAACGGGATCGGGCAGACCGGAAGCTGACGGCAAGCCGGGCGGGCGGAGGGAGCTGATCGCAGCGACCGATGCGCGCCTGGGCATGTTCGTCGTCGAGCTCGACCGACCGTGGATCGGTACGCCCTTCCTGATGCAGGGCTTCCTGATCGAAGACGCAAGGACGCTCGAGCAACTCGGCGAATGCTGCCGCTTCATCTACATCGACCGCAGCCGCTCGGTCGGCGAGCACTATGCCCCACCGCAGGAAGATGCCGCCCTGCCGCACGCCCGCCATGCAGCTGCGCGCCAGGCGGTGAGCGACGCCGGCACCGGCGGAAGCCCGCTGAACTTCATGGACGCGCTTGCGATCGTGCGCAAGGGCGGCCTCGACGCGGCCGCTGCACGCCGGCTGGCCGGCGAGGCGATCGCCGACCGGCCCGAAACCCAGGCCGTCGAACGCGAGCTGGTCCGCGCCTCTCCCCTGGTGGCCGAGGCCGAAGCGGTGTTCGAGCAAGTCATCGCGGACGTGCGCGAGAACCGCAGGCCGGACATCGTCCAGGTGACCGAGAGCGTCGACGACATGCTGCAGAGCGTCAAGCGCAACCCCGACGCCCTGCTCTGGCTGATCCGGCTCAAGCAATACGACCGCTACAGCTACCACCACGCGCTCGACGTGACCGTGCACCTGCTGGTATTCGCGCACTGCATGGGATTTTCGGAAGACGGCGCGACCGTGCTGGGCGTGGCCGGCATGATGCAGGACGTCGGCAAGATCCGCCTGCCCGAACGCGTGCTGCAGAAGGCCGGACGCTTGAGCCGGCTCGAAATGGAGATCGCCAAGTCGCACGTCGAGTTCTCGGTCGAGATCATCCGCCAGGATCCGAACCCCCTGCCCGGCCTGATCGAGATCGTCAGCCGCCACCACGAACGTATCGACGGCTCCGGCTATCCCGGCGGGCTGCGCGGCGGCGCCATCGGCCTGCGCGCCGAAATGGCCGGCCTCGTCGATACCTTCTGCGCGATGACCAGCAAGCGCGCCTACGACGAACCGCTGAGCACCCAACGCGCGCTCGAAGCGTTGGTGCGCCAGCGCGAGACGCGCTTTTCGGGTAATGTCGTCGATGGCTTCATCCAGTGCATCGGACTCTATCCGGCCGGCACGCTGGTCGAACTCAACTCCGGCGAGGTGGCCGTCGTCATCGCACAGAACCGCGTGCGGCGCATGCAACCACGCGTGCTGGTGCTGCTGTGCGCCGACAAGACGCCCAACCGCCATCCGCCCACATTGGACCTGCTCTATTCACCGCTGACTCCGGCCGGCGAACGCTACCGCATCCTGCGCGCACTACCCAGCGGCGCCTACGGCATCAATCCGTCGGAGTTCTACCTATCCTGAACGCGAACCCGTCCGCCCCCCCGAGCCGAGCCGCCGACGCACTCGCTGCGGTGGCGTTTTCCACGGCCGACGCAGCGGCCTTGCGGGCGTTCGCGCTGACCGTCCCGGCCGGCGCGCTCGACACCGCGTTTGCCGCGAGCGTCGCGCACAACAACGCCTATCCGCCTGCACCCGTCGATACCGTGCTGTATGCGCGGCTACTCGACCGGCCGCAGTGGGGTACGGACGAATGGTTCGACTCGCTCGCCGCGACATGGCTCGACTGTCAGCAGCACGGCAGCCCCCCGACCCTGCCGGCCACAGCGTGCGCCTGCCTGATCGAGGCGGTACGCTCGGCGCTGCGGGCCGACGGCAACCCGCCGGGGAATGCGGATTGCGACATCGTCGTCGCGGCCGCGAAGCTCGCACAGGCCGTACAGGCGACACTGGCAACCGCCGCGCTCGCACGCGTGGACCAGCGCCTGGCGGCAGGCGAGGGAGTCGACCTGCTCACCGGCCTGCCCACGCGCACGCAGTTCGTACACACGCTCGAACGCTGGATGAATCAGGTGGAGCGAAAACCGGTCGGGCTGCTGCTCCTGCACGTCACCTGGGGAGCGGGAAGTCCGCAACAGCTCAGCGCCCAGCGCGACCGGCTGCGCAGGCAACTCAGCGATGTCATGAGCAGCGCGATACGCCCGGTCGACATGCTGTGCTCGATCGCCGATCAGGAATGGGCGCTGATCATGCCCGAGCTGCGCAGCACCGGACAGGTGCAACTGGCCGCGCGCAAGCTGATCGAGATCTGCGAACGCTCGCCCGAACACGGCATCCCGCACCTGCGCGGCGCGATCCATGCGGGCACCGCGTGCGCCCCCGACGACGGCGACACGGCCCACGATCTTGAGCACGCTGCCCGCGCCGCGCTGCTTCGCGCGATCCGCGCCGACATGCCGGTGGTGTGCTTCCACGCCGACATGATCGCGCGCATGGAGCACGAACTCGACCTCGAGCGCGACATCGCGCGCACCATCGCGCATCCACCGTTCGAGGTCTGGCTGCAACCGCAGATCCACCTCCCCACCGGCCGCTGCGCTGGCGCCGAGGCGCTGCTGCGCTGGCAGCGCGACGACGGCGAATGGGTATCCCCGCCGAAGATCATCGACATCGCCTGCCGCCTCGGGCTGATGCCCGACCTGTCGCGCTGGATCCTCGGCCAGACGGTGCGGACATTGTCCGAGCTCGCTGCCCTGGGCATCGACATCCCCGTATCGCTCAACCTCGTCGCCGAAGACCTGCACGACGAGGACCTCCCTCACCTGGTCTCCCAGGCCCTCGCGACCTGGCGAGTGCCGGCGCCCAGCCTCGTACTCGAGGTGACCGAAGGCGCACTCATTTCCGACCGCGATCGCGCCGGGCGCGTGATCCAGGCCCTGCGTGCGCTTGGCTGCGGCGTCTCGCTGGACGACTTCGGCACGGGCTTTTCCTCGTTCGCCTACATGCGCGACCTGCCGGTCAGCGAGCTCAAGATCGACCAGCTCTTCGTGCGCGACATGCTGAGCTCGACCCGCGACCATGCGATCGTCGCCACGGTGCAGGCACTCGCGCACGGCTTCGGCATGCGCGTGGTGGCCGAAGGGGTCGAGGACCAATCCACGGCAGACGAGCTCCAGCGCATGGGCTGCGACCTCGCGCAGGGCTTCCTTTACGCCCGGGCGATGCCCGCGCCCCATTTCGTGAACTGGGTAATGGCACGCAACGGGGAGTGAGGCGGCTCCTCCGAAAGGAATCCCGTTCGAGCTTGGGTCAGAACGCGATCGCGATGCCGAAGTGCAAGCGCAGGCGCCGCTCCGCCTGCCCCCACGCGAGATCGAGGGCGAGCGGGCCGGCCGGACTCTTCCAGCGCGCCCCCACGCCATAACCCTTCTTCAGCTCAAAGATGTCGCGGTCGTCCGCCGCATCGCCCGCATCGACGAAGGCCGCTGCCCCCCATTGCGGCCCGAACCAATGCACGTACTCCGCGCTCGCCGCAGCGAGGTAGCGCCCGCCGACGATCGCGTCCGCCTCCCGCACACCGAGGCTCTGGTAGGCATAGCCGCGCACGGTCTGCGTACCGCCGGTACGGAAGAGGAAGTCCTGCGGCACGCCGTCGCGGCCCTTCGCCAGCGTCGCGCCGCCTTCCGCGCGCAGGATCAGCACGTCGCGCGTGGCCACCGGCACGTAGCGCACGTATCGGCCATACAGGCGCACGAAGTTCTGGTCCGACAGCAACGCCCGCGAACCGCCGCCGATCTCGACCTGCAGCACGTCGCCGCGGCGCGGATCGAGCGCGTCATCGACCATGCGCCGCGTCCACGACCAATTCAGCGTCAGCGCCTTGTGCCGGGTCGTGTCGCCGCCGTCGAGCTTGCGCTCCTCCTGCTGCAGGCGCAGCGCGAGCCGCGTGTCTATCGTGCCGCCCGCCATCGCGCGCGTGTTCGTACGCGCCACCCCCACCGCCTGGGTCGTCAGTGTCAGCCCCTCGACGGTACTGCGTTCGGCCGCCGCGCCGACGCTGTCGCGATGGCCTTCCGACGCCGGCGGCAGGAACACGTCGGCAAACAACGACTGACGCAACTGCTCCACCCGCAGCGCGCTCGCGAGCTCCCAGCCGCGACCGAAGAGGTTCACGTCGCGCCAGCTGATCTCGCCGCGGAAGCCGGTATTGCTCGAATAGCCGGCGCCGAAACCGAGCTGGCGCGAACGCGCCTCGGAGACCTGCACCCGCACCGGCACGGCCGCGGCGAGCGCAGGGTCCCGCTCGATGTCGACCACCACGGATGCGAACTGCGGGACGTTCTGCAGCGTGCCCTGCAGCGCCAGCAATTCGTCCTGGTTGAACGGGCGGCCTGGCTGCAGCCGGTTGAAGCGCGCCACCAGATCGGGCGGGAGATGCTTCAGACCCGACACCTCGATGGGGCCGAGGAAGAAGGGCGGCCCCGAATCGACGGTGACGGCCAGGCGCACGGTCGCTGCATCCGGATCGACCTCCGCGCGGCTTTCGGCGATCCGCGCGGCCGCGTAATCGCGCGAGGAGACGTCGTCGAGCAGGCGCCGCTTGGCGTCGTCCCAGGCTGACTGGCGGAACACCTGCCCGGCGGCGAGCGCCCAGGCATTCCTGAGCTGCACGCGCCGCGCCGCGAGCGCCTCGCCCTCGCCGGCCAGCGCGCCCTCGAACCGGACGTCGACGGCGACGACTTTCGCTGCGGTGCCGGGCACGACGGTGAGCTTCCAGTCGTCCTCGTCCTCGCGCTCCAGCTTCACCTCGGGTGAGAAATAGCCCTCGGTCGCAAGCAGCTCAGTTGCTTCGCGCCGCGCCCGGCGGGCGAGCGCCACGCGGTCGGCACGCTCGGCGGGCAGGGTCTGGTCGCTGCGATTAAGGATGCGCAGGTGCCGCTCGAGCAGCGGACGCACCCCTTCGGGGGCCTCGAGCTGCACGCGCAGCGGCTGCTGCGCCGCCGCGAGGGGCTGCAGCACGGCAAGGCACAGCGCGGCAAGCACGCGCGCACCGGACACTCGGACGCGACGGACGGTCATGCCCGGATTGTACCGGCCACGGCCGCACCCCGTGCGTCCCGGACCGACGCTGCGGCGCTCCGTCACCTCATAAATCGGGCGACGAATACCGTTCGGGTTGAGGCTGTCGAAAGCGTGCGAGATGCCTTCGACAGGCTCGGTCCGAACGGATATATTGAGACTACCCGTCCTCAGTTGCCCATCGCCATCAGGCTCGCATTGCCGCCAGCGGCCGCGGTGTTGATGCTGAGCGTGCGCTCGGCCACCAGCCGACCGAGGTCGTACTCGGGCAGCGGACGTACCAGCGGCAGGATCGGCCCGTCGCGCCGCGCAAGGCGCACGCGCCACTCGTCCGCTGCACCCTCGTCACCGTCGAACAGCAGCGCCCCGAATTCGCCGTCGAACCACTTCGCGTCGACACGCACGCAGCGCGCGATCTCAGCCGGGAGTGCGTCCACGAACCGGCGCGCGAGCGCATCGTCGCCCAGCACGAGGCCGTTGCCGGTCGCGAGCGCCGCCATCAACTGGTGGAAGTAGCCGGCCATCGAACCCGCCACCGCCGCCACCGTGCCGCGCGGCCGGAAACTCAGGCTGTTGTCCTCGCCGGTCGGCCCGGGGAGTGCGAGCCGCAGGTTGGCGAGATGATGGCTGCGGTAGGCTTCCGCACGCAGGCGCAGCGCCATCGTGTCGTCGCCCTCCACGAGCGCCCGCCCGGCCTCGTCGACCCACGCGGCGAAACGCTCGAACAGGTCCGGCACCGCGGTCGCCGTCGGGAACTCCACGCCCGGGCTGCGGCGCAGCAGACGATGCAGGTACAGCGGCCCGCCCGCCTTCGGTCCGGTGCCCGAGCGCCCTTCGCCGCCGAAGGGCTGCACGCCGACAACGGCACCGATCATGTTGCGATTGACGTAGATGTTGCCGACATGGGCGCGCGCGACGACGTCGTTGATGGTTTCGTCGATGCGCGAATGGATACCCAGCGTCAGGCCGTAGCCGGTGGCGTTCACCTCGTCGACGACGCGCATCAGCTCGCGCGCGGGGAAGCGCAGCACATGCAGCACCGGGCCGAAGACCTCGCGCTGCAACTGCGACAGGGAACGGATCTCGATCATCGTCGGCGGCACGAAGGTCCCCTTCGCGCAGTCGGCAGGCACGGGCAGCTGGAACACCTTCGCGCCGGCCTTGCGCATCGCCTCGATGTGCGCAAGCAGTCCGGCCTGCGCCTCGGCGTCGATCACCGGACCGATGTCCGCACGCACGTCGGCGGTGTTGCCAACCGTCAGCTCGCGCACCGCCCCTTCGATCATCTCGATCACGCGGTCCGCGATGTCCTCCTGCAGGCACAGCACGCGCAGGGCTGAACAGCGCTGGCCGGCGGAATCGAAACTCGACGCGAGCACGTCGCCGACGACCTGCTCGGGCAGCGCCGTGGAATCGACGATCATCGCGTTCTGGCCGCCCGTCTCGGCGATCAGCGGCACGTCACCCCCACGCTCGGCGAGCGTGCGGTTGATGATCATCGCGACCTCGGTCGAGCCGGTGAACATCACGCCGCGCACGCGCGCATCGCGCACCAGCGCCGCGCCCACGACCTCGCCGCGGCCGGGCAGCAGCTGCACGACCGCGTCCGGCACGCCCGCCTCACGGAACAGGCGCACCGCCCAGGCGGCGATCAGCGGCGTCTGCTCCGCCGGCTTCGCCAGCACCGGATTGCCGGCCACGAGTGCCGCGGCGACTTGCCCGGCGAAGATCGCCAGCGGGAAGTTCCACGGGCTGATGCACAGCACCGGCCCGAGCGGCAGGTGCTGTGCGTTGTCCAGCTCACGCGCCTGCTGCGCGTAGTAGCGACAGAAATCCACCGCCTCGCGCAGCTCGGCGATGGCGTTCGACCACGACTTGCCTGCCTCGCGCACCGCGAGCGCGATCAGCGCCGGCCCGTCGCGTTCGAGCAGATCGGCGGTGCGCTCGAGGCACTCTGCGCGCTGCACCGGCAGGCGCGCCGCCCAATCGTGGGCAGCCGCTTCGGCCGCGCGCAGTGCCGCCTCGACCTCGGCCAGGTCCGCCTCGATGACCTCCCCGACCACGTCCTCGAGGTCGGCCGGATTGCGCACCGGCTGTGGCGCCCCCTGGATCACCAGACCGGCCACCAGCGGCCCCGCCGAGTGACGCTGCCTGCGGCTGTGCGCCAGCGCGGCAGCGATGGAGGAACGCACCGGTTCGCTCGACAGGTCGAAGCCCTGTGAATTGCGCCGCCCTTGTCCGTACAGATCCTTCGGCAGCGGAATGCGCGGATGCGGCGAACCGGCGAGCGGCTCGGCCAGCGCCACCGGGTCGCGGACGAGCTCCTCGACCGGCACGTTCTCGTCCACAATCAGGTTCACGAAACTGGTGTTGGCGCCGTTCTCGAGCAGGCGACGGACCAGATAGGCGAGCAGCGTCTCGTGGCTGCCCACCGGCGCATAAATCCGCACCATGCGGCGCAGCGCGGGATCGCCGACGATCTGGTCGTACAGCGGCTCGCCCATGCCGTGCAGGCACTGGAACTCGTATTCGCCGTCGCGGTAGTCACCCTCCGCCATGTGCATGACGGAGGCCATCGAGTGCGCATTGTGGGTGGCGAACTGCGGGTAGATCACGTCGCGCGCGGCGAGCAGTTGCTTCGCGCAGGCAAGATAGGACACGTCTGAGTACACCTTGCGCGTATAGACGGGATAGCCCTCCAGGCCGTCGATCTGCGCGCGCTTGATCTCGGCGTCCCAGTAGGCGCCCTTGACGAGGCGTACCATCAGGCGCCGCTCGTTGCGGCGGGCGAGATCGACGATCCAGTCGATCGCGAAGGGGGCGCGCTTCTGGTAGGCCTGCACGACGAAGCCGATGCCGTCCCAGCCGCCGAGATCGGGGTCCTCGACCAGTGCTTCGAGCAGGTCGAGGGAAATGTCGAGGCGGTCGGCCTCTTCGGCGTCAATGTTGAGGCCGATGTCGTAGCCGCGTGCCAGCACGCACAGCTGCTTGAGTTTCGGCAGCAGCTCGTCGAGCACACGCTCGCGTTGCGCCCAGTTGTAGCGCGGATGCAGCGCCGAGAGCTTCACCGAGATGCCGTTGCCCTGGACCACGCCGCGCTTCGCGGAGGAGTTGCCGATCGCGTGGATCGCGTGCTCGTAGTCGTCGTAGTAGCGCTGCGCGTCGGCCGCCGTCATGGCGGCCTCGCCGAGCATGTCGAAGGAATAGCGATAGCCGCGCGTCTCGCGCTCGGCGCCGCGCTCGAGGGCCTCCTCGATCGTGCGTCCGGTCACGAACTGCTCGCCCAGCAGGCGCATCGCGAGATCCATGCCCTTGCGGATCAGCGGCTCGCCGCCACGCGTCAGCAGTTTCGAAAGCGCGCTCGCGAGCCCTTCCTCGCTGCGCGTTGCGACCAGCCGACCGGTGATCAGTAGGCCCCAGGTCGCCGCATTCACGAACAGCGACGGGCTCTGACCGAGGTGGGCACGCCAGTCGCCGCGCGACAGCTTGTCGCGGATCAGGCGGTCGGCGGTGACCTTGTCGGGCACCCGCAGCAGCGCCTCGGCGAGGCACATCAGCGCGACGCCTTCCTGACTCGACAGCGAGAACTCCTTCATCAGCGCATCGACGCCGCTGGAACGGGCGCGTTTCGAGCGCAGGCCGACGACGAGCTGACGCGCGAGATCGTGGATGCGCCGCTGCAGGGCCGCGTCGACGCGGGCGGCGTCGACGAGCGGGGGCACGCATTGCGGCTCGGGGCTACGATAGGCGTCGAAGATGCGCCGGCGCAGTTCGGAACGCGGCTGGTCCGGGATGGCGGCGAGGAGGTCAGGCTTGTTGTAGGTGCTCATGGGCGAAAACTCCGCAAAGGATTCCCGGCGGGGTCTCCAGCCGCCGGCCCGGACGGGCGAAGCCGCCCGTCGAAAACCCGATTCTTCACCCGGAATCGTAGTTTATGGCTCCGAAATTCGCTTCCAATAAGTCATAATTCCTGCGGAAATAGATTTCCTCAGACGATCGACCTGCAAGCGAATGGAATGGACCGCATAGATTTCAAGATTCTCGCCGAATTGCAGAAGGATGCCCGCCTGTCATTCGTCGAGCTCGCGCGCCGCGTCGGCCTGAGCAAGACGCCGTGCGCCGAGCGGGTGCGCAAGCTGGAGGAAAGCGGCGTCATCCGCGGCTACCATGCGGACCTGGACCCGGTCGCGATGGACCGCTCGCACGTCGTGATCGTGCAGGTGCTGCTGAGCGGCACGACCGCGCATGAACTGAAGCTCTTCAACGAAGCAGTCCAGCGCATCCCCGAGATCCAGACCTGCCAGATGATCGCGGGCGACTTCGACTACCTGCTGACGGTGCGCACACGCGATATCCAGACCTACCGTAGCGTGCTGGGCGAGAAAATCTCCGAGCTGCCGTGCGTCAAGCAGACGCACACCTACGTCGTCATGGAGGTCGTCAAGGACGAGAAGACGATAGAGATCCGGACCGGCGAGGGACGACGGTCGGGGTAAGGGGCGGCGTTCCCGATCAAGAAGCGTCGGGTCGGTGCCTACGTGATCGAGCCCGCGGTCCGGCGCCCTCTGCCGGGCAGGCGCTCGCGGCCTTCGGCTTCCCGGTCCGCACTCGGGCGGGCGCCCCGACGGGGCGCCCGCCTTGCTCAACCCTCGAGGTGATACTTCGTCACACGCTCGACTTCCGCCGCCGAGCCCAACACCACCGGCACGCGCTGGTGCAGCTTGGTCGGCTGCAAGTCCATGATGCGCTCGCGGCCCGTCGTCGCCGCGCCCCCCGCCTGCTCGATGATCATTGCCATCGGATTCGCCTCGTACATCAGGCGCAGCTTGCCACCCTTGTCGCGGCACTTCTCGTCCAGCGGATACATGAAAATGCCGCCACGCGTCAGGATACGGTGCACGTCCGCGACCATCGACGCCACCCAGCGCATGTTGAAGTCCTTGCCACGCGGGCCCGTCTTGCCCGCCTGTAGCTCGCCGATGTAGCGTTGCACCGGCGGCTCCCAGAAGCGCGCATTCGACGCATTGATCGCGAACTCCTGCGTCTCGGCCGGCACCGTCATGAAGGGATGGGTGTAGATGAAACTGCCCATCTCGCGGTCCAACGTGAAACCATGCACGCCGTTACCCACGGTCAGGATCAGCTGCGTCGACGGCCCGTACAGCGCATAGCCCGCGGCAACCTGCTCACGGCCCGGTTGCAGGAAGTTCTGCTCCGTCGGCTCGCCGTCGCCCTCCGGATTGCGCAGCACCGAGAAGATCGTACCGACCGAGATGTTCACGTCGATGTTCGACGAACCGTCGAGCGGATCGAACAGCAGCAGGAAACCGCCCTTCGGATAATCGAAGGGGATCTGGTGCACCTCCTCCACCTCCTCCGAGGCCATCGCAGCCAGATGACCGCCCCACTCGTTCGCCTGCAGCAGGATCTCGTTGGCGATCACATCCAGCTTCTTCTGAGCCTCGCCCTGCACGTTGTCGGTGCCCGCCTCGCCGAGGACGCCGGCGAGCGCACCCTTCGACACGTTGACGCTGATCGCCTTCACGGCGCGGGCGACGACCTCGATCAGCAGGCGCAGCTCGGGCGTGGTCCGGCCCGCGCGCTGCTGCTCGATCAGGAACTGGGTTAGCGTGACGCGTCGCATGAAATGACTCCTTGTGGCTCCGGCCGGGCCGGATGCGGATAGTTGCGCAAGCTGGAAAAAGCGGATTATCCCGCGTACCGCGGCCGAGCGCATCAAGATCCGCGCACCCGCAGCCCGCGAAGAGGTTATGATCGACTTCCCGCGGGCTTCCCCGCGCAGCGGCGGCCACGGCCCTTCCGGCGACCGCAAGACCCGATCACTCACTATGCACGTTCTGGTTCTCGGCGCCGGCGTCACCGGCGTCACGACGGCTTGGTATCTCGCCAGGGCCGGATTCGAAGTCAGCGTTGTTGACCGCGAGCCCGCGGCGGCACTCGAAACCAGCCGCGCCAACGGCGGCCAGATCTCCATCAGCCACCCGGAACCCTGGGCCAACCCCGGCGCGCCGCTCACCGCACTGCGCTGGCTCGGGCGCGAGGACGCTCCGCTGCTGTTCCGCCCCCATGCCGACAGCGCGCAGTGGCGCTGGGCCATGTCCTTCCTGCGCGAATGCCTGCCCGGACGCACCCGCCGCAACACCGCGGCGATCGCCAGCCTCGCCGTGCATAGCGGGCAGAAACTGCGGGAGCTGCGCGCTGAGACGGGCCTCTCCTACGACCACCTCGAGCGTGGCATCCTGCACCTGTTCTTCACTCCGGCGGAATTCGCGCACGCGCGCGCGCGGGTCGCCGAGCTCGCCGCCTACGGCATCGCCGCACGCGCCTGTGCGGCCGATGAGTGCGTGACGCTCGAACCGGCGCTCGGCGCCGTGCGCGCCCAGCTCGCCGGCGGCCTGTATGCACCCGGCGACGAATCGGGCGACGCCTGCCGCTTCACTCAGGGACTGGCGCGGCTCGCCGCCGAAAGCGGTGTGCGTTTTCACTACGAGACGACGATTACCAGCCTCTCGCGCACGAGCGGAGCCATCGACGCAGTCGTGGTGCGCGATGCGCAGGGCCGCGCGGGTGCGCTGACCGCCGATGCCTATGTGGTTTGCCTGGGGAGCTACGGCCGCGCGCTCGTCGCCCCTCTCGGCGAAACGCTGCCGATTTACCCGGTGAAAGGCTATTCGATCACCGCGCCCATCGTCGATCCCGCGCGCGCGCCCAGCGTCAGCCTCACCGACGAATCGCGCCGCATCGTGTGCTCGCGCCTCGGAGAGCGCCTGCGCGTGGCCGGCACTGCGGAGCTCAACGGCTTCGACACGACCATCAACACCGCACGCTGCCAGGCAATTCTGGATTGGATCGAGGCGCGCTTTCCAGGCGCTGTCGACCTCGCTCGGGCGGAACGCTGGACCGGCCTGCGGCCGGCGACCCCCGGCAATATTCCGCTGATCGGGCGCAGCCGCGTGTCACGCCTGTGGTACAACACCGGACACGGCACACTGGGATGGACGCTTGCCTGCGGTTCGGCGAGCGCGCTCACCGAACTCATCCGCGGCGGTCGTCCGCCGGTGGAGCATTTTCCCTTCCTCGACGGGCGCCGCTGAGCACCCTTCGCCGCGCACGGCGAAGGGTCGCCCGCCCCAAGGTCTGCTACTTGACGACCTTGAGGTGATTGCGACTGGCGCTGCGCCCTGCCGCCGACGGCGTGTCCGGCCCATCGCCGTCACCCGCGTCGGAACCGACCTCGTCCGTCGCATCCTCGTCGGCCAGCGGCTCGCTACCCGCGACTTCCTGCTCGAAGGCCATGCCATGCCCGTTCTCGCGTGCGTAGATGGCCAGCACATTGGCCACCGGCAGGGACAACGCATGTGCCACGCCGCCGAAACGGGCCTGGAAGGTGATCAGGTCGTTGCCCATCACCAGATGGTTGGTCGCGTCCGGGGCGAGGTTGAGCACGATCTGCCCGTCGCGCGCATAGCCGGGCGGAACGACGGTGCGTTCGTCCACGGCAACCGCGATGTAGGGCGTGAAGCCCTGGTCGAGACACCAGTCGTAGATGGCGCGCACCAGGTAGGGTTTGGTCGATACCTTGCTCATGGATGGGATCCGTGGGGCCCCGACTGGCGGGGCCGCCTGCGCGTCAACGACGCATTACCTTTTCGGACGGTGTCAGGGCGTCGATGAAGCCCTGGCGGCTGAAGATGCGTTCGGCGTACTTCATGAGGTTCGCGGCCGCCTTTGGCAGCTCGATACCGTAGTGCTCGAGACGCCACAGCAACGGGGCGATCGCGACGTCGAGCATCGAGAACTCGTCGCCGAGCATGAACTTCTGCTTCGTGAAGATGGGTGCGAGCTGGACGAGCTGGTCCCGCACATGCGCGCGGCTCTTCTCGACCGTGCCCTTCTGGTTCTTCTCCAGCGCCTCGATGTGCGAGAACAGCTCGTGCTCGAAGGTGTGCAGCAGCTGGCGTGCGCGGGCACGCATGATCGGGTCGGGCGGCATCAGCTGCGGATGCGGAAAGCGCTCATCGATGTACTCGTTGATGATGTTCGACTCATACAGGATGAGGTCGCGATCCACCAGAACCGGCACGCGGTTGTACGGATTGATGACGGCAATATCTTCCGGTTTGTTGTAGAGATCGACGTCGATGACTTCGAAGTCCATCCCCTTCTCGAACAGCACGATCCGGCAGCGATGGCTGAACGGATCGGTGGTGCCGGAATAGAGGTTCATCATGGTGTTACTGCTCCCGATACAAAAACAAAGCGCACCACGCGAGGTACGCGTGGTGCGTCAGACTTCAAGGCGCCGAATCAGTTCGCGCCGACGTTCAATGAATGTCCTTCCAGTAGTTCTTCTTCAGCGCGAAGCTGAGCGCGAACAGGCCGGCCAGGAAGATCAGCACGACGACGCCGATGGTCTTGCGCTTCTCGGCGACCGGCTCGCCCATCCACACGAGGAAGGAGACGAGATCCGCGACGGTCTTGTCGTATTCCTGCGCCGACAGCTTGCCGGGCTTCGCCAGTTCGAGCTCGATCGACTTCACGCCATCATGCTCGGTCACCTTGCCGATCTGCTCGCCCTGCAGTTCCCATAGCGCATGCGGCATGCCGACGTTCTCGAACACCTTGTTGTTCCAGCCCGTCGGACGATTCGGGTCGCGATAGAACTGGCGCAGGTAGGTGTAGAGCCAGTCGGCGCCGCTGCCAAACTCCGATGCGCGCTGACGCGCGACCAGGGTCAGGTCGGGCGGGGTCGCACCGAACCAGGCCTTCTGCTCCTTCGGACTCGCCGAGACCTTCATCAGGTCCCCGATGCGCTCACCCGTGAACATCAGGTTGTCGCGGATTTCCTGCTCGGTCAGGCCGATCTGCGTCAGCGTGTTGTAGCGTACGAAGCTCGCGCTGTGGCAGTTCATGCAGTAGTTGACGAAGGTCTTCGCACCCGCCTGCAGGGCGGCCGGATCCTTGCTCACCGGCGCCTTGTCGAGATGCAGCACCGCACCGGCAGCCAGCGCCAGCGTCGGCGCGAACAGCGCCGCAGCGGCCAGGCGCTTCAGGGTCTTGATCACGTTGATAGTCATTTGAAAGTCACCCTATCCGGTTCGGGTTTGCACTTGTCGAGTTTGCTGTACCAGGGCATCGCCAGGAAGAAGGCGAAATAGATCACCGAGCAGATCTGCGCCACCAAAGTACGACCCGGGGTCGGCGGCAGAACGCCGAGGTAGCCGAGGATGAAGAAGGCGACAATGAAGACCGCGAGGATGCCCTTGAACAGACCGCCCTTGTAGCGAATCGACTTCACCGGGCTACGATCGAGCCACGGCAGGAAGGCGATGATGACGACCGCAGCGCCCATCGCGACAACACCCCAGAACTTCGCGTCGATGCCGAACAGCGGATAGGTCACCGCGCGCAGGATCGAGTAGAAGGGCGTGAAGTACCACACCGGAGCGATGTGCAGCGGGGTCCTCAACGGGTCGGCGGGGACGAAGTTGTTGTACTCGAGGAAGTAGCCGCCGCCTTCCGGGGCGAAGAACACGATCGCCGTGAAGAAGATCAGGAAGCCGACTACGCCGACGATGTCCTTCACCGTGTAGTACGGATGGAAGGGGATGCCGTCGAGCGGGATACCGTTGGCGTCCTTCTTCTTCTTGATCTCGACACCGTCGGGGTTGTTCGAGCCGACTTCGTGCAGCGCGACGATGTGCGCGAGCACCAGGCCGATCAGCACCAGCGGCACGGCGATGACGTGGAAGGAGAAGAAGCGGTTCAGCGTGGCGTCGGACACGACGAAGTCGCCGCGGATGACGACGGACAGGTCCGGGCCGATGACCGGAATCGCCGAGAACAGGTTCACGATGACCTGCGCGCCCCAGAACGACATCTGGCCCCACGGCAGCAGGTAGCCCATGAAGGCTTCAGCCATCAGCGCCAGGAAGATCAGCGTGCCGAAAATCCAGATCAGTTCGCGCGGCTTGCGGTAGGAACCGTAGAGCAGGCCGCGGAACATGTGCAGGTAGACGACGATGAAGAAGGCGGAGGCGCCGGTCGAGTGCAGGTAGCGGATCAGCCAGCCGCCCGGGACTTCGCGCATGATGTACTCGACGCTGGCGAATGCAACGGGAATGCCCGAGGCGTTGAGCGAGGCATCCGGCTTGTAGTGCATGACCAGGAAGATGCCGGTCAGGATCTGGATCACCAGCACCAGCAGCGCGAGCGAACCGAAGAAGTACCAGAAGTTGAAGTTCTTGGGCGCGTAGTACTCGGACAGGTGCGCCTTCCAGGTGGACGTCAGCGGGAAACGCTCGTCGACCCAGTTGAGCAGTTGTTGTGATTTTGTGGTCATCGCTTAGGCCTTGGAGTCGTCACCGATGAGGATCGTGGTATCGGAAAGGTACTTGTGCGGCGGCACCTCGAGGTTGTCGGGCGCCGGCATGCTCTTGTACACGCGACCGGAAAGGTCGAACTTGGAACCGTGACAGGGGCACAGGAAGCCACCGTGCCAATCGTCGCCCATGCCGCTCTCGGCGCCGACCTTGAACTTGTCGCTGGGCGAGCAGCCGAGGTGGGTGCAGATTCCTACGGCGATGAGGTATTCGGGTTTGATCGAGCGGCTCTTGTTCTTCGCGTACTCCGGCTGCATCTCCTTGGCGGATTCCGGATCGC
Source organism: Aromatoleum petrolei (assembly GCF_017894385.1). Classification (NCBI taxonomy): domain Bacteria; kingdom Pseudomonadati; phylum Pseudomonadota; class Betaproteobacteria; order Rhodocyclales; family Rhodocyclaceae; genus Aromatoleum; species Aromatoleum petrolei. The sequence continues at coordinate 3,574,338 of NZ_CP059560.1, read as the reverse complement.
TCACGGCGGCGTCGGTCTTGTCGAGCGAAGCCAGCATTTCCGGGGTCCGGCGCAGGATCCACACCGGCTTGCCACGCCATTCAACCGTCATCATCTCGCCCGGCGCGAGCTTGCTGATATCCGCCTCGACCGGCGCACCTGCAGCCTTCGCACGCTCCGACGGCGTCAGACTGGCAACGAACGGCACAGCCGTCGCCACCGCAGCCACGCCACCGGCGGCCGACGTCGCGACAAGCAGTTGCCGGCGGCCACTGTCCATCTTCTGATCCACGCTCATGACCTCATCCCTGAAAAGAAACCCGTTTCCGGATACAAAAAAACTGCGGGATTTTAGCAAAAAGCCTGATACATAAAAAGAGGTCATGCCGAGCTCATGTCATTGACATGGACCCCGGATGCACTCCCGCATGACAGCGCGGATTCGCCGGAAACCGTTTGCTGCAGCGCAACTTCCGCAACGCAGCAAACCTCTTTGTCAGAGCGCGCGACGCTCGACCAGAGCCTGCGCAATCGTTCCCGTATCGGTGTGTTCGAGCTCGCCGCCGACGGGCACGCCGCGCGACAGGCGACTCACCTTCACGCCGCGCGCGGCGAGGAGCTCGGCAATCACGTGGGCGGTCGCTTCGCCTTCGTTGGTGAAGTTGGTTGCGAGGATCACTTCCTTCACATCGTCGTCCGCGGCGCGCGCGAGGAGCTTGTCGAGCCGCAGCTCGCGCGGCCCGATACCATCCAGTGGCGACAGGCGTCCCATCAGGACGTAGTACAGGCCGTTGTAGAGCTGCGTCTGCTCCATCATCGCGAGGTCGGCCGGCATCTCGACCACGCATAGCAGCGAGTGGTCGCGCTGCGGGTTGGCGCAGCGCTGGCAGATGTCGGCCTCGGAGAAGGTGTTGCATCGCTCGCAGTGGCGCAGCACTTCGAGCGCGTGCGAGAGCGCCCGCGCGAGCCGTCCGGCGCCGCGCTGATCCCGCTGCAGCAGGTGGTAGGCCATGCGTTGCGCCGACTTCGGGCCGACGCCAGGCAGCGCGCGCAGGGCCTCGATCAGTTCGTCGAGACTCGAGGGGGAGCTCATCAGAACGGGAGCTTCATCCCGGGCGGCAGGTTGAGGCCGGCGGTGAAGCCCGCCATCTTCTCCTGCGTGGTCGCCTCGGCACGACGCACCGCGTCGTTCATCGCCGCGGCGACGAGATCTTCGAGCATTTCCTTGTCGTCCATGACCGACGGGTCGATGGTGACGCGACGAACGTCGTGCTTGCAGGTCATGAGGATCTTGACCATGCCGGCGCCCGCCTGGCCCTCGACTTCGACGAGCGCGAGCTGGTCCTGCATCTTCTTCATGTTTTCCTGCATCTGCTGGGCCTGTTTCATCAGGCCGGCGATTCCGCCCTTCATCATGGTGCGTTTCTCCGCAATTGGGGATTCAAAGTGGTTTCACCGACGCTTCCACGAGGGTTGCGTCGAATCGTTCGATCAGTTCGCGCACGAAAGGATCGCTTTCGAGCGCTGCAACGGCCTCGGCGCGGCGCGCACGACGATCGGCCTCGTCGCGCTGCGCGGGAGTTTCGCCGGCGATCGCGCCGACCGTGGCGCGCAGCTTGAGGGGCGCCCCATACAGGGAAGCGAGTTGATCCTGGATGCGCTCCACCACGCCCGGGTTCATGTCGAGGAGGTGGCGATGGGCATTCGACAGGCGCAGGTCGATCACGCCGTCGGCAAAGCCCAGCCACTCGCAGTGCTGGGCGAACTCGCGCACGAGCCCGCCGAGACCGAGCCGGCGAATGAGGCCGTGCCAATTGCCGGCGGCGAAATCCCCCGCCGCCTCGCCGTCGGCGGTCGGCGGCGCCGGCGACACGGAGGGCGCTTGGGGCTGAGGAGCGGACGGGGCCACCTGTTCGGGCCGCTCCACCGGCGCGGAACGCGCAACGGGCGGAGCCGGCACGACCTCGCGCGGCGACTCGCCCCCCGGCGCAGCCGGTTCGGCGCTCTGGCCGAAGAAGGCTTCGGGCGGCAAATCCTCCCAGGGTGGCACCGAGTTGGAAGGCTCGGGGCGGGCTTCCACAGGGATCGGCGCTTCGGCCCGGGTTGCAGGAGGCGCGGATGCGGCGCCAGGGGAAGGCGCCACAGGGGCGCGGGCGGGCACGGCCGACGCAGCCGGCGCTTCCGCGACGGCAAGCGCGGCGGGAGCGATGGCGGCCGGCTGAGCGGGTCTGGGAGCGGCGCTCGCGGAGGCTGGGTGCGATGCAGCCGGCGGTCGCGCAGCGGCAGGCGGCAAGGCGCGTGCGACACCCCCTCCTCCGCCTTCGGTCGCAGGGCTGCCCAAGGCTGCCGGCATGTCGGGACGGAAGGCGTGCAGGCGCAGCAGCGTCATCGTGAAGCCGGCGTAGTCGTCGGGCGCGAGCGGCAGTTCGTCGCGGCCGTGGATTGCGATCTGGTACGCGAGCTGCAGGAATTCGGCGTCGAAGGCCTCGGTGTAGGGTTGCAGGCGCGCGCGCTCGGCCTCGTCGGAGATCGCGGCGGGGGCGAATTGCGCGAGAGCGGCGCGATGCAGCAGGGATGCGAGGGCCTGCAGCGCCGCATCGAACGAGAGGCTGCGCGCTTCCATGCGGTCGGCGACCGCCAGCAGCGCCGTGACGTCGCCGGCGGCGAGCGCATCGAGCACGGCATACAGGTGGTCGTCACCGACCGTGCCGAGCATGTGGGTGACCTGCTCTTCCTCGACCTTGCCGGTGCCGTGCGCGATCGCCTGGTCGAGCAGCGACAACGCGTCACGCATCGAGCCGTTGGCGGCCTTGGCGAGGTGGCGCAGCGCCGGCGCCTCGAAGGGGATGGCCTCGGCCTCGAGGATGCGCGACAGGTGCTCGACGATGTGGCCCGGCGGCATCTGCTTGAGGTTGAACTGCAGGCAGCGCGACAGCACCGTGACGGGAATCTTCTGCGGATCGGTGGTCGCGAGGATGAACTTGACGTGTTCCGGCGGCTCCTCGAGCGTCTTCAGCATCGCGTTGAACGCATGCCCGGTGAGCATGTGCACTTCGTCGATCATGTAGACCTTGTAGCGCCCCTGCACCGGCGCGTACACGGCCTTGTCGAGCAGCGCGGCCATGTCCTCGACGCCGCGGTTCGACGCGGCGTCCATCTCGACATAGTCGGGGAAGCGGTCGGCGTCGATCGCCTGGCAGGCGGAGCACTGGTTGCAGGGCTCGGCCGTGACGCCGGTCTCGCAATTCAGCGCCTTCGCGAGGATGCGGGAGATCGTGGTCTTGCCGACGCCGCGAGTGCCGGTGAACAGCCAGGCGTGGTGCAGCCGGCCGGTCGCGAGCGCGTGGCTGAGCGCGCGCACGACATGCTCCTGGCCAACCAGCGTCGCAAAGGATTTCGGCCGCCACTTGCGGGCGAGAACTTGATAGCTCATGGCGCGGGATTCTAACAGAGCGCCGAGCACGCTCCCGGTGCGATTGCGGGCGGTGCCCGGGTGCAATAGGACGCGCCGGTTTGCCGCGGGCGAATAAATACTGAAAATCTATCGAATACTTATTAATGTTCAATTAGAACTATTTTCAGCGCACGGCAATACTGGATTCGACGCAATCGCCCAACTGAAAGGAGTCGCATCATGGTTGCCAAAGTCGCCCGCCTGCACTATCAGCATGCCAACGCGGCCGGGGCGCTGCGCGCGCTCGGCGGGTGGCTGATCGTCCTGACCGGCTTCGTGGTGCTGGGTACGCAACTCGTGCGCAGCGTCGATGCCGGCGCGTTCGCAATCCCCGACGCCCTCGCTGGGGGCGCGATGGCTGCGCTGGCTACCGCCCTCGGTGCGCTGCCCGTGCTCGTGATGCGCCGCATCGCCGCCGGCGTGAAGGGGGTTCTGCTCGGCTTCGGTGCGGGCGTGATGCTTGCAGCGAGCGTGTTCTCGCTGCTCCTTCCTGGCCTCGACGCGGCAGTCGCCCTCGGACTCGGCCGCGTGGACGCGGTGTTCCTCGTCGCGGTGGCGATGGGCGCGGGCGCCGCGGTCCTGCTCGCGCTCGACCGCACCCTGCCCCACTCGCATGAACCACAGTCGGAGCGCAGCGCAGGGGCGGTCTGGCTGTTCGTGTTCGCGATCGCGGTGCACAACGTTCCCGAGGGGCTCGCGATCGGAGTCGCAAGCGTCTCTGCGAGCACCGGCAATGCGGTCGCGACCGGCATCTCGCTGCAGAATGTGCCCGAAGGGCTGATCGTTGCGATCGCCCTCGCGACCGCCGGCTACGGCCGGGCAGTATCGTTCGCGGTGGCGGCCCTGTCCGGTCTGGTCGAGCCTATCGCGGCGCTCGCCGGCGCCGCGGTGGTTGCGGAGGCGCAGGCACTTCTGCCCTGGGGCCTCGCCGGCGCAGCGGGTGCGATGCTCTTCGTCGTGAGCCACGAGATCATTCCGGAATCGCACCGTCGCGGCCACGAGACGCTCGCGACGACCGGCCTCGTCGTCGGCTTCGCGGCGATGATGGTGCTCGACGCCGCACTTGCCTGATATCGGAATGGCCTCCGGCCCCGCGCGCTGAAACGGAATTGTGCGAAGCGTGGTCTATCCTTTGAAAGTCGAACATATCCGGAATGGGTGTTCGCGGACGAGCGTCGCCCGTGCACAGGCGGCACACGGAGAAGGAGGAGCGTGCATGGCCCCGGAGTTTCACGAGCTGCCAGAGTCGCACCTTTGCAGCGGCACGACGGTGACGCGACGAGCGCCATACGGGGGCAGTGTCGAGCTGCTGGCCGGGCTGCTGCGGGAAGCCGACATCTGCATCGGCGGCACCCGGCCGTGGGACATGCGGCTGCATCGCGCGGAGGCCGCGGACCGGATCCTCCTGCATGGCAGCATGGGGTTGGGCGAGAGCTACATGGATGGCGACTGGGATGCACCACAGGTCGACGAATTGATCCATCGCATCGTGCGAGCCCACCTCGACCGCGCGGCGCGTTCGCCGAAGTTCGTCTGGCACGTGCTGCGCGCACATCTCACGAACCTGCAGAGCCCGCGCCGGGCGAAGCTCGTCGGCGAAGTGCATTACGACCTCGGCAACGATTTTTTCGAGGCGATGCTCGATCCGTACATGGCATACACCTGCGGATACTGGGCGGACGCTGACGATCTGGCGACGGCACAGGAGGCGAAACTCGACCTGGTGTGCCGCAAGCTCGGGTTGCGGCCCGGCATGTGCCTGCTCGATATCGGCTGCGGCTGGGGCAGCCTCATGAAGTTCGCAGCCGAACGCTACGGCGTTCGCTGCGTCGGCCTCACAATTTCGAGGGCGCAGGCAGAGTACGGGCGCGAGCGCTGCGCCGGCCTGCCCGTGGAGTTCCGCCTGATGGACTTCCGCGAAATCGACGAGCCGTTTGACCGCATCGCCAGCCTTGGCATGTTCGAGCATGTCGGCCGGCATAACCTGCGCACCTACTTCGCGGTCGCGCGCCGTTGCCTTCGAGACGACGGGCTCTTCCTGCTGCACACGATCGGCAACAACTTCCGCACCGCGCACACCGACCCGTGGATCGACCGCTACATTTTCCCGAACGGCGATCTGCCAGCCCTGAGGCAGGTTGCGAAGGCCGTCGAGCATCTCTTCGTGATCGAGGACCTGCACAACTTCGGCGCCGACTACGACCGCACGCTGATGGCCTGGCATGCACGCTTCGAAGCGGCTTGGCCGCGCTTCGCCGGACGCTACGGCGAACGCTTCCGCCGCATGTGGTCCTACTACCTGCTCAGCTGCGCGGGCGCCTTCCGCGCACGCGACCTGCAGCTGTGGCAGATCATGCTGTCACCCGACGGCGTGCCGGATGGCTATCGGCGACCGGCCTGACGGACCCGCCCCGGGCGATCGGCCGCACGTGCCTCAGGGCTGTCCGAGCTGCAGGTAGTAGCGCACGTCGCCCACTTCGGGCGAATAGCTCGCGCCGACGTAGATCGGACCGAGGGCGGTGTCGGCGCCGAGGAAGAGGGAATACGCGCGGTGCCGGCCGGGGTCCGGGGTGAGCGCGGTGCCATAGTTGCGCAGCTCCGCCCATTCGGCTGTCGCGCCGGCGTACACGCCGCGGCCGAGCGTGTCGGGCAGGCGCGTGATCTGGCGGTAGTAGGCGCCGCTGACGAGCGCCACCTGATCGGCGGCGAGTTCGCCGTAGCGGTAGCCAGAAAGGCGGAAGGGGCCGCCCAGCAGGGTGCGGCCGACCTCGGGCAAGTCGCGGTCGGGGCTGCCGGCGAGCAGCGCGCGTACGCGCCACACGTTGGGGCCGAAGGAGGTCGCGGCGTCGCCGTCGAGCTCGGTGAAGAAGTAGCGCTGGTCGGCGCCGAAGGCCGGCGAGTGAAGTTCCGCACGTAGCCGGGCAGCGTAGCCGCGGCGCGGGAAGAAGGGGCTGTCGAGGCGGTCGATGGTGGCGGTGCCATGTACCCAGCCGTCTTCGATGAGGCGCTCGGGATAGAGCTCGGGGCCGGCGATGACTTCCGAGCTGCGCCGCCCGCGCCGCCAGCCGGCCCGTAGTTCGCCCCACATGCCCACCTCGTATCCCGCATCGAGGCCTACGAGGCCGCCCTTCTCCTTGTTCTCCGACAGCTTGCGGCCATCGACAAAAACAGGCAGCACGCGGTTGAACAGCTCCACTGACGGCGCGACGAACCAGCCGCTGTCGAGGTCGAGCGGCTGGAACAGCTCGCTGCGGATGCGGTTCGTGGTGCCAAGCTGCAGGTCGGTGTCCCAGCGACCGCCGCGGGTGTTGAGCCAGCGGCGTGAGAAGCCGGCGTAGAGGCCGACCTGCGAGCCGCCTTCGAAATCAGCGGCGAGGCCGCCGCCGAAGCGCAGCAGGTTGGGGCCGGAGGCCTTCTCGTCGGCATCGAGCTGCACCGTCGCGCGCGGCCCGTCGTGCAGCACGCTGTAGCGCAGGCGATCGAAGTCGCCGCGCTCGTAGATGCGCGCGATGTCACGCTCGAGCGCCTGCGTGTCGAGCGGCTCGTCCTCCTTCTGCGTGAGCGTCGCGTCGAAGAGACGCTTGGGCACGAACCTGAGGCCTTCGACCTTGATGTCGGCGACGACCGGCGCGCGTTTGTGCCAGCGGAATTGCCGCAGGGCCTGCCACCTCGCGTAGCTATCCTCATCGACGCTGAAGCGTGCGAGCGATGCGGACTGGCGCAGCGCGGCCTCGGTACCGTAGGGGATGGTTTCGAGCACACGATCGAAGTCGCGCGAGGTGATGCCGGGCAGCTCGACCTGGATCAGCGCATCCTCGGGACCCAGGCGCGCGAGCTGCTGGCGCACGTTCTGTTCGAGCGCGAGGTTGATCGCCTGCAGCGCGATGTCGGTGGCCGAACGCAGGCGCTCGCGCGCGTGCGGCGGCGTGCCGAGATTCACGGCGATGACGCGCCCGCCACACAGCTCGCGGCCGATATCGACCGGGAGGTTCATCACCAGGCCACCATCGACAAGCAGTCGATTTTCAGTCTCGATCGGCAGGAACACCCCGGGCACGGCCATGCTCGCGCGCATCGCGCGCCACAGCGGCCCCTTGTCGAGCAGGACCAGCTCGCCGGTCTCGAGGTCCGTGGCGACCGCGCGGTAGGGCAGCGCAAGGCTGTCGAAGGTGTCGAGCGCCTCGGCGTCGCCGGCGAGCCGCGTGAGGAAGCGGTCCATCGCCTGGCCGGAGATCGCACTCTGCGGCAAGAGCAGCGCACCGCCGCCGTAGCCCAAGGTGATTGCGGAGCGGTTGCGCGCGGCATCCTGCTTGTCGCGGAAGGGCTGGTCCTCGCGCGGCACACTGCTCGCGAACATATTGACCCAATCGACGGCGTGGATCTCGCGCACCATGTCGCCCAGCTCCATCCCCGCCGCGTAGGCGCCGCCGACGATCGCGCCCATCGAGGTGCCGACAATGCAGTCGACCGGGATACGCATGTCCTCGAGGACTTTGAGCACGCCGACGTGGGCGATGCCGCGGGCGCCGCCGCCCGATAGCACCAGCGCGACGCCCTGCGGTGATGGGGGCGGTTCGGCGTGCAGGGGCGCGGCGGCGATGCCGGCCAGGCATAGCAGGGAAAGAAGGAATGAGCTCAGGTTCAAACGGGTGCTCGGCGAAGGGACGCGCCGAAGATAGCGCAAGAGCGCGGGGCGTGCGTAACGGAAGTCCGGCAAGGAGGTACAAAATGAAACGGGCGCCCCGTTTCCGGAGGCGCCCGTTCGTGAATCAGGGTGGCGAGCCCGACCCCCGGCACTTGCAGGGAACGGCTGTGGCTGCTGCCTTCCGGCCCTGACCAGGTTCACCGCGCTGCAATGCGGGGAGACCCGCCACGGGGCGCATTGTAGCAGCTTATGCCGCCGCTGCACGCGCCCCTTGATGCAATGCGCAATGCGCGGCGGTTCAGCCCTTGAGCTCGGGGAAGTCTTCCTCGAAGAACTCCAGCGCGCCGCGCACGGACGCGTCCTTGCCCTCTTCGCTCTTCCTCAACTCGACGCGGCGGATCTTGCCGGAGATGGTCTTCGGCAGGTCCGAGAATTCGAGGCGGCGGATGCGCTTGTACGGGGCGAGCTTCTCGCGCGTGAAGGCGAAGATGTCCTTCGCGAGTTCCTTCGACGGCTCGTGGCCGGCGGCGAGGATCACGTAGGCCTTCGGCACGGCCAGGCGCACCGGGTCCGGGCTCGGGACGACGGCGGCTTCGGCGACGGCCGGGTGCTCGATCAGCACCGATTCGAGCTCGAAGGGGCTGATGCGGTAGTCGGAGGCCTTGAACACGTCGTCGGCGCGGCCGACATAGGTGATGTAGCCTTCCTCGTCGATGCTCGCGACGTCGCCGGTGCGGTAGTGGCCGTCACGCATGACTTCGGCGGTCTTGGCTTCGTCGCCGGCATAGCCGAGCATCAGGCCGGCCGGGCGCTTGGCGAGCACGAGGCTGATCTCGCCTTCCTCGACCGGATTGCTGTCGGCGTCGAGCAGCGCGATGGTGTAGCCGGGCAGCGGGCGGCCCATCGAGCCGGGCTTGAGCTTCTGGCCCGGCGTGTTGCCGATCTGGCAGGTGGTTTCGGTCTGGCCGAAGCCGTCGCGGATGGTGATGCCCCAGGCCTTCTTCACCTGCTCGATGACTTCGGGGTTGAGCGGCTCGCCGGCGCCGATGAGTTCGCGCAGGTTGGTCTTCACGGACGCGAGGTCCTGCTGGATCAGCATGCGCCACACCGTCGGGGGCGCGCACATGGTCGTGATCTCGTATTTCACGAGCACGTCGAGCAGCGCCTTGGCGTTGAAGCGGTTGTAGTTGTAGAGGAACACGCAGGCGCCGGCGTTCCACGGGGCGAAAAAGCAGCTCCAGGCGTGCTTGGCCCAGCCCGGCGAGCTGATGTTCATGTGGCGGTCGTTAGGCTGCAGGCCGATCCAGTACATCGTCGACAGGTGGCCGACGGGGTAGGACTGGTGGCTGTGCTGCACGAGCTTCGGCTTCGACGTGGTGCCGGAGGTGAAGTACAGCAGCAGCGGGTCCGTGACGCGGGTGACGCCTTCGGCCTTGAACTCGGGCGAGGCGGCGTAGGCGTCCTCGAAGGACAGCCAGCCGGCGGTCGCACCGCCGACGCTGACGCGGGTGTAGGCGCCGGCGAGGTCGGCGAACTTGTCGGTGTGGGCCTTGCCAATGACAACGTGCTTGACCTGGCCACGCTCGAGGCGGTCGGCAAGGTCGTCCGGGGTCAGCAGCGTGGTCGCGGGGATCACGACGGCGCCGAGCTTGATCGCGGCGAGCATGGTTTCCCACAGCGGGACTTCGTTGCCGAGCATGATCAGGATGCGGTCGCCACGCGCCACGCCCTGGTCGCGCAGCCAGTTGGCGACGCGGTTCGAACGCGCCGACATCTCGGCGAAGGAGAGCTTCGACTCGCGGCCATCTTCCTCGACGATCCACAGCGCGGGCTTGTCGTTGCCGCGTGCCATGGCGTCGAAGTAGTCGAGCGCCCAGTTGAACTCGGTGAGCTGCGGCCACTGGAAGCCGGCGTACGCGGTCGCGTAGTCGGTGCGGTGCGCCAGCAGGAAGTCGCGCGCTTTCAGAAACTCGGCTACAGCAGTCATTTCCTCTCCTTTCCCAGAAGCGGCGCGGCGGATGCATCTCCGTCACGCCCGATGTACGCCCGCTTGCCGCGGATCCCGGCGATGCTGCCGGGTCGCGCGCCGCAGGCGACTTTGATTGGATTGCGACGCCCCTCTCGAACGCCGGGCTGTATTTTGACGTTGACGTCAACGTCATGCAACCATCGTGACTGCCATCCTGCCCATTTTGATCATTCTCGCACGGAACATCGGGACCGGCGGCCGGTGGCGCACGAGGCACCGCGCATCCACGCCGAAAGCGGTCGGTGGTTCTCAGGCATTGTGTGTAACAACAATTGTCCGGCGCCGGCGCGGGGGGTAGACTCCGCCGCTTTTTCGCTTGGGGAACAAGATGTTGGAACGTTTCTTCCAGCTCTCCGCGCACGGCACCGACGTCAGGACGGAGCTGTTGGCCGGTCTGACGACCTTCCTCACGATGGCCTATATCATCTTCGTCAACCCGGACATCCTGTCCGCAGCGGGAATGCCGAGGGAGTCGGTCTTCGTCGCGACCTGCATCGCCGCCGCACTGGGCTCGGCGATCATGGGCCTGTATGCGAACTACCCGATCGCGCTCGCGCCGGGCATGGGACTCAACGCCTACTTCGCGTTCGCGGTGGTCAAGGGCATGGGCTTTACGTGGCAAGCGGCGCTCGGAGCGGTGTTCATCTCCGGCTGCCTGTTCGTCGTCGTGAGCCTGTTCCGGCTGCGCGAGGCGATCGTGAATTCGATCCCGCGCTCGATGAAGTTCGCGATCTCGGCGGGCGTCGGGCTGTTCCTCGCGATCATCGGCCTGAAAAACGCCGGAATCATCACCGGCCATCCGGCAACGCTGCTGACGCTGGGCGACCTGCACCAGCCGGGGGCGCTGCTGGCCGTGCTGGGCTTCGTGCTGATCGTCGCACTGGAGCAACGGCGCATTCACGGCGGGATCATCATCGGCATCCTTGCGATCACGGTGATCGCCATCGCGCTGGGGCTGACGCCATTCAACGGTATCGTCGCGACGCCGCCGTCGATCGCGCCGACTTTCATGCAGATGGACATTGCCGGGGCGCTCAACGCAGGTCTGCTGACGGTGATCCTGACCTTCTTCCTCGTCGAACTGTTCGACGCGTCGGGGACGCTGATCGGCGTCGCGCACCGCGCGGGACTGCTCGACAAGGATGGCAAGCTGCCACGCCTGCGCAACGCGCTGCTCGCGGACTCGACGGCAATCGTCGCCGGTGCGGGACTGGGCACCTCATCGACGACCGCCTACATCGAGTCGGCGGCCGGAACCTCGGTCGGCGGGCGCACCGGGCTCACGGCCGTCACCGTCGCGGTGCTGTTCCTCGCCGCGCTGGTGCTGGCGCCGCTCGCCAGCACCGTGCCGGCCTTCGCGACCGCCCCGGCGCTGTGCTACGTCGCGGTGCTGATGATCCGCGGGCTCGCGGAGATCGACTGGGACGACCTGACCGAAGCGACGCCCGCGGTGGTCACCGCGATCACGATGCCGTTCACCTTCTCGATCGCGCACGGCATCGCCTTCGGATTCGTGTCGTATGCTGCGCTCAAGGTCCTCGCCGGCCGCAGCCGTGACCTCTCGCCGATGGTGGTCGGCATCGCCATCGTCTTCGTCCTCAAGTTCGCCTTCCTGTCATGACCATACAGCTCGACACCGCCTTCCTGAAGAGCGCGATCCGCACCGTGCCCGATTGGCCGCAGCCGGGCGTGATGTTCCGCGACATTACGCCGCTGCTGCAGGACCCGAAGGCCTTCCGCCTGCTGGTCGACGTGTTCGTGCTGCGCTACATGGACCGCGCGATCGACGTGGTCGCGGGCATCGACGCGCGCGGCTTCATCCTCGGCAGCGTGGTCGCGCACCAGCTCAACGTCGGCTTCGTGCCGGTGCGCAAGAAGGGCAAGCTGCCCTTCACGACGATCGCGGAGGACTACGAACTCGAATACGGCAACGCGACCGTCGAGATGCACACCGACGCCGCGCGCAAGGGTGACCGCGTGCTGCTGATCGACGACCTGATCGCGACCGGCGGCACGATGATAGCCGCTTCGCGCCTGCTCGCCCGTCTCGGCGCCGAGGTCGTCGAAGCCGCGGCCATCGTCGACCTGCCCGAGCTCGGCGGCTCGAAGCTGCTGCGCGCGGCCGGGCTCGAAGTCTTCACCGTTTGCGATTTTTCAGGACACTGACATCCATGAGCATCGATCTCAACGAAATCAAGCTGGCGATGGCGGAAGCAGACTGCCTCGCCTCACCTGCCGAGGTGACGGCCGCACTGGACCGCATGGCGGCCGCGATCACCACTCGGCTCGCCGACAGCAACCCGGTGTGCTACTGCGTGATGAACGGCGGACTGGTGATCGCCGGACGCCTGCTGTCGCGGCTGGCTTTCCCGCTGGAAGTCGCCTACCTGCACGCGACGCGCTACGGCCACGCGCTGAACGGCCAGACCATGCTCGACTGGCGTGTGCGCCCGACACAGGACCTGAAGGGGCGCACGGTGCTGGTCATCGACGACATCCTCGACGAGGGCCACACACTGGATGCGATCGTCGCGCACTGCCGCGAGGAAGGCGCAGCCGAGGTGCTCACCGCAGTGCTGGTCGACAAGCAGCACGGACGCAAGGCCCGCCCGGACATGAAGCCGGACTTCCACGGCCTGGACATCCCCGACCGCTTCCTCTTCGGCTGCGGCATGGATTACAAGGGCTACTGGCGCAACGCCGCGGGCATCTATGCGCTGAAGGGCGCCTGAGGGCGTCAGCGCAGCACATCCACGCCTGCCCGCCAGGTGATATCGGCTGGGGCGAGGCCCAGCGAAGCGACGATCGCCGACTTTCTGGACCGATCACAGGCCGTGCGCGCACCGCGCACGCGCCGACTATCGGTGTCCCTAGGGCTTCTTGCGGAGCACGTAGAAGAGGTTGGGCTCACTGACGACGTAGAGGTTGCCGTCCGCATCCATCGTCACCCCCTCGGGCGAAGGCGCGTCGTTCGCGAGGCCCGAACCCCGGCCCGCCAACGGGCGCGAGCTCACGAAACGGCCTTCGGCATCGAGCTCGACGAGCTCCTTCGACTCCTCGCTCAGCAGCACGAGGTGCCCCGTCTTCGGATCGAAGGACACGTCGGCGAGGTCGCCCGTGGACACATCGCGGTCAATCCAGTCGGTGTGATCCTGCAGGGTCAGTTGCAGCCGGCCGCCGAGCGAGGCAGCGACGCCGTCGACCTCGAAGAGCTGACGCGGATCGCGCTCCTTGGTGATGAAGACGCGGTCGCCGGCCACATCGTAGGCGAGGCCCTCGAAGCCCTTGTTGCCACGATGCATGTTGAGGCCGAGGGTAAGGAAAGGGGATCCCTTCGCGTCGAGCGTGCCAGACTGCGGCGGGAGCTCGACGAAATTGAGGCGCTGCAGGGTCTCGTTGGTGATCGCGACCCGACCGTTGCCCATGTAGGCGATGCCCTCGGTGTCGTCGAAGCCTTCCAGACGGTAGCGCTCGAGCACGTCGCCAGTGCGGCTCAGCGCGACGACCTCAGCCGGCCCGTCGTTGCTCACCGCGAGCAGGCGGTCGCGATCGAAATCGTAGGTGATTCCGGAGAGCTCGGCAGCGCCGGGAACGGGTTTGGCGTCGATCACGACTTCGTAGTCCTGCAGTGCAATCGCCTGCGACGGCAAGCCCTGCGTCCCGCGATGCACCACGGCGCGGGACAGCAGTCGCTGGTGCCAGTGCAGTTCGTGGTCGGCGACGCCGAGCGCTGCAACGGCGGCGACGAGGATCAGGGCGTAGAGGCCCGCGCGCGGCGCGAACCGCCGCAGTCCGGTAGAGGCAAAAGCCATGTCGAATGCGTCCTGTCAGTCGATGCGCGACTCAAATCGGGGTTTGCCACGCGAAGCGGAATTCCCGCGCGGGCAGCTCGGCATGACACTGTCCGTTGTCGGCATCGGGCCCGACGACGAACCATTCCGCACGCGAGGTCTCACCGACCGCGCGAGCCTTGTCAGGAGCGAAGCAGCGTGACAACTCACGGCCCGGTACGAGCGCGAACGCCTGCGGATGCACGCGCAGCCACCGGGCTGCCTCTTCGACGCCCGCGCCGGACTGGAAGCCGAAATGCACGATGGGCTGGCGGGCGAAGAGCCAGTGCCCCTCGCGCCACTCGATGAGGAGGAGATCGGCGCCGCCGGTCAGCTCGGCAGCTGCATGCATCACCTGTCGGTGGGGATTCGGACCTTCCCTGAGCGGCTCGACGAAGCCGGCGACGAACCACGCGACGAACCATGCCGCCACAATTCCGCTGAAGACGCGCTGCGCCCGCGGACGACCGCCGAACCATTTCCGCAGAAGCCAGGGAACGAGCGGCGCGACCGCGAGTACCGCACCCAGCAGCGCCGGGAAGATGTAGAGCTTGCGCTTGCCCGTGCTCAGCGAAAAGAACAGCACGATCAGCAGCGCCCAGCCGAGCAGTACGAGCAGGCGCCCGTCGCGCTGCGCGAACTGCCGCCGCCACGCCGGCACCAGCCACGGCAAGCCGAGGACGAGCGGCAGCCAGACTTCCGGGATCACGTTCACGACGAAATACCACGCCGGCTCGCGGTGCATCCATGCATTCGTATAGCGCTCGGCCGTCTGCCGCAGCGTCACATCCCGCACGTAGGCGAGGCTTTCCGCATCGCCCTGCAGTAGCACCGTGGCCGCGAGAGGCAGCGCCCACACGGCAACTGCGGCCAGCATCAGGCCCAGGCCCAGCGCCCAGCGCCATGCTTCGCGCGGAACGGGACCCACGCCACGCCAGTCGTGGCGCACCGCCCACGCGTAGGGCAGCAGCATGAAGAGCGGCAGGAAGCCGATGACTTTGGTGATGACGCCGAAACCCATCGCGACGCAGGCCACGTAGAACCAACCCCAGGCCGGTCCGGCCATCAGGTGCCGCACGAGGCCGTACATGCCGAGCGAGATCCACAAACACAAGAGGCCGTCGAGCTGACCCGCGCGCAGGACGTTGTAGGTCTGGACACAGGCAAGGAACAGCAGGGCCGCGGCGACGCCGGTGCGGCGGTTCCACAGGCGGCGCCCGAGGTCGTACAAGCAGCCGGTGGTCACTGCCCCGGCAAGCAGTGCCGGCAGGAACAGGGCGACCTTCGGCGAACCGGTGACGCGGACGAGAAGCGCGACGATCCACATGAAGAGCGGCGGCTTGTCCGGATAGATTTGATCGGCCCGGTGCGGAATGATCCACGAGCCGTTTTGCAGCATCTCCAGCGCGATGCCGAGGAAGCGCTCCTCGTCGACGTTGGACGGATCGCGCAGGCCGATGCCGGCGCCGATCAGCAGCAACGCGAGCAGCATCAAAGCGATCCGTTCGACGAAGGGACGGTCGAGCACGCCTCCGTGCGGGCGCCGGAGCGGAATCGGACCGAGGACTGAAACATTGGTGTCGTGGCGCATGCGTTTCTCGATCTCGGCCGCCTTCCGGCATGCGAAGCGTCAGGAGCGATCCTGTCGGGCATGCACTGCGACGGTCCGTGTATATCGGGATCGCCGCGGGATGGCATTAATGCCGCCCGCAGGCAAGGCGCGACTCTACCGTGGCATATGTCAAGAACCCGTGAAACACATGTGAGGAGCCGCCTCACGAAGCGGCCCTTGCGCAGGGAGATGTCGCCGGGATCGCCGCAGTGCGTGCATCGACGGCAGCGCCTGGCGTCCTCGGTCGCTCAGGCGGCGCTGCGCCCCGCGGCGACCAGGCGCTTGATCTCCGGCACGCAGGAACCGCAGCTCGTGCCGCACTTGAGCTTGTCCTGCAGCGCGTCGAAACCGGCGCCACCGGCGATGGCCGCGGCGATGTCGCTCTCCGACACGTTGAGGCAGTTGCACACAATACGCCCACGGCTCTTCGCGGCAGCCGGCGGGCTCGCGAGCGGCGCGAGGATCCAGCGGCGCAGTTCGGCGGTCGGCTGGCGTTCGACCAGCACGTCGCGCAGCCAGCCGGCGGCGGCGGTCTCGCCGGTGAGGCGCAGACCCACGAGGAGCCCGTCCTCGATGCGCGCGCGCTTGGTGATGCCGCGGCGCGCGTCGCTGTAGGCGAGGCAGTGCTCGTCGTCGAGGCCCAGCAGCGTGTCGAGTTCGGCCAGCCACGCCGGCGGGATCGGCTGGTCGTGTGCGATGCGCAGCACCACCGCCGGGTGATCGCGGCCGGCGAGCGCGAGCGACGCGTAGGCGAAGCGCTCCAGCCACGGTGCGAGGCGCGCGGCGCGCTCGAGCGTGACGCCGGCGGGATCCCTCTCCTCCTCCTCTCCCGTCGTTGTCCCCTCAGGCTCGCCGCGCATGATCAGTGCTTGATGCGGCAAATTCGCTTTCTCGACCTGCACGGTCGCGTGTTTCAGTTCCGGCTGCTTCGAGTAGGGATCGAACTCGCGCAACGTCAGCACGTTGATGCCCGCTGAATTCAGCGCGTTCGAGCCCCAGTGCATCGCGACGAAGGCCTGACCGGAACGGATCTCGTTCGACGCGGCCGCCCGCAGCACGATCTCGCCGCGGCGGCTCTTCACGCGCACGAGATCGCCGTCCCGGATGCCGCGCAGGTGCATGTCGTCGGCGTTGAGTTCGATGCGCGCCTCGTCGACATGGTTGTAGAGGCGCGCGACCTTGCCGGTGCGGCTCATGCCGTGCCACTGGTCGCGCAGGCGGCCGGTCGTCAGATGCAGCGGGTAGCGCGCGTCGGCGCGCTCGGCGGTGAGTTTCGCGGTCGGCACGACGAAGCGCGCGCGGCCGTCGGCCGTCGGGAAGCGGCCGTCGGCGTAAAGCCGCGCACGGCCTTCGCCCGCCCCTTCGGGGAAGGGCCACTGCTGCGGGCCCTTGCCGTCCAGCACGGCGTAGGACAGGCCGGAGATGTCGAGGTCGCGCCCGCGCGTGGTCTCGGCATGTTCGGCGAAGATCGGCTCCGGGCCGGCGTAGCCGAACATGCGTGCGGCCTCGGGCTTGCCGATCAGCGGGCCCAGCTTGCGCGCGAAGTCGCACACGATCGCCCAGTCGGCGCGCGCCTCCCCCGGCGCGGGGATCGCGCGATTGACGTGGGTGATGCGGCGCTCGGAGTTCGTCACCGTGCCTTCCTTCTCGCCCCAGGTCGCTGCCGGCAGCAGGAGATCCGCAAAGGGCGCGCTCTCGGTATTGCCGTAGGCTTCCTGCAGCACGACGAAGTCGCAGCGCGCAAGCGCCTCGCGCACGCGCTCCTGTTCGGGCAAGGACTGCGCGGGGTTGGTGCAGGCGATCCACAGCGCCTTGATGCGGCCTTCGTGCATCGCATCGAAGAGTTCGACCGCGGTGAGGCCGGGCGTGGCCGGCACATCCGCGACGCCCCACAGGCGCGCGATTTCGGCACGGTGTTCGGGGTTCGCGAGGTCGCGGTGCGCGGAGAGCAGGTTCGCGAGCCCGCCGACTTCGCGTCCGCCCATCGCGTTGGGCTGGCCGGTCATCGAGAACGGGCCGCAGCCGGGTTTGCCGATCTTGCCGGTGGCGAGCGACAGCGCGATCAGCGCGGCGCCGTTGTGCGTGCCGTGCGTGGACTGATTAAGGCCCTGGCACCACAGCGACATCGCGCGCGGCGCCTCGCCCCACCACAAGGCCGCCGTGCGGATGTCGTCCGCCCCTTTCGGACCGAGCCCGCAGACCTCGGCCGCGACCGCCGGCGTGATCTCGCGCACGTGCTCGCGCAGCGCGTCGAAACCTTCCGTATGCGCGCGCACGAAGGCGTTGTCGACGAGCCCCTCCCACAGCAGCACGTTGAGCATCGCGTTGAAGAGCCAGATGTCGGTGCCCGGGAGGATCGGCAGGTGCAGGTCGGCGGTCGCCGCGGTGTCGGTGCGGCGCGGGTCGACGACGATGATCTTCATGTCGGGCCGCGCGGCCTTCGCGTCCTCAATGCGGCGGAAGGCAATCGGGTGCGCGTAGGAGGGGTTGCCGCCGGCGATCATCAGGCAGTCGGTCTCGGCGAAATCCTCGTAGGAACAGGGCGGCGCGTCGGCCCCCAGCGTCTGCTTGTAGGCCGCGACCGCGCTCGACATGCACAGGCGCGAATTGGTATCGACGTTGTTCGAGCCGATCAGGCCCTTCATCAGCTTGTTGAAGACGTAGTAGTCCTCGGTCAGGAGCTGGCCGGAGATATAGAAGGCGACGGCATCCGGGCCGTGTTCCGTGATCACGTCGGCGAAGCGCTGCGCGGCGCTGTCGAGCGCCTCGTCCCAGCCGACGCGGCGGCGCGCCTCGCCGCGGGTGTCGCGCAGCTCCGGGTACAGCAGGCGCGTTTCGGGTCGCGCGGTGAAGTGCAGCGTGGCGCCCTTGGTGCACAGGCGGCCGAAGTTCGCGGGATGCTCGGGGTCGCCGCGCACGCCGGTGATGCGCGCGCCGTCGTGTTCGATGAGGACGCCGCAGCCGACGCCGCAATACGGGCAGGTGGCTTTCGTTTCCATGAGGCTCTCCAGGGGTGTCGTCATGTTCTTCTAGCGGCGGCTCAGCAGGTACAGCAGGACCAGGTTCAGCAGCAGCGACCCACCCGCCACCAGCTTCAGCGCCAGCGTCGGGTTGCGCGCCGCGAGCGGCGCACGCCGTTGGGTCGCGAGCGGGCGGTGCGCACCACGTTCGAGCGCGACGAGGAACTCCTCCGCCGTCTCGAAGCGGTCTTTCGGGTCGCGCACACAGGCTTTCAGCAAGACCCGTTCCAGCCATTCGGGCGTGTCGGGCCGGTAGCGCGTCGGCAGCACCGGTTCGCCGAAGCGTGGTGTCTGGAAGGGTTCGACTTCGCCATAGGGGTACTTGCGCGTCAGCAACTCATACAGGGTCACGCCGCAGGCGTAGAGGTCCGAAGACTCGTTCGCCTGCTGCCCGGCGAAGAGCTCGGGGGCCATGTAGGACGGCGTGCCCGGGTTGTTGATCTCGCGCAGATCCTCGCCGTCGGATGCGGCGACGCCGAGGTCGAGCACGCGCAGCTCGCCGTGGCGGTCGATGTGGATGTTGTCGGGCTTGATGTCGCGATGCACGATACCGAGCCGGTGCAAGGAGGCGACCGCGCGCAGCAGCGCCGTGCCGATGGGCACCAGCTCGTGCGGCGCATAGCGGTGGCCGCGGGCGAGGCTCGCCTTCAGCGTCTCGCCCTCGTGCCAGCTCATCAGGTAATACAGGTGGTCACGCCCGGGATGATCGCACACGCGGGGGAAAGCATGCCCCGGCACACGGCGTGCGAGCCATTCCTCGCGCACCAGCGCGGCCATCGCCTCCTCGTCGCCTTCGTCCTGACGCAAGGTCTTCAGCACCAGCGCGGCACCGTCTTCAAGACGTGTCACGCGGTACAGCAGGGTCACGCGCGATTCGTGCAGCAGCTCCTCGACACGCAGTCCGTCCAGCGTCTCGCCGACCTTCAGGCGCGGCGGCAAGGGCAGGCGCCGGCCGCTCGCGAGGCGGTCGCGAAGGTTGTCGGCCGGTACCGTGTCGACGTGGGCGACCAGCGCCGTACAGTTGTCGGTGGCGCCGCGGTGCAAGGCCTCCAGCACCAGCGCGTCGGCGGCAACCTGCGGGTCGTCGTGGCGCGCGAGCAGTTCGCCCATGCCCTCGTCGCCCAGTGTGTTCCACACACCGTCGCTCACCAGCAGGAAGCGGTCGCCGACCGCGAGCTCGCCGTCATTAAAATCGATCAGCAGCTGCGCATCCAGCCCCACCGCGCGGCGCAGCACGTTGTTGAGCTCCGGATGTTCCCAGGTGTGGTCCTCGGTCAGGCGCCGCAGCGCCCCGTCGTGCCACAGGTAGGCGCGCGAGTCGCCGACGTGGGCGACATAGTAGCGCCGCCCGCGCAGCACGACGGCCGTGAGCGTCGTCGCCATGCCCGCGTAGTCGCGCGACTTGGCGGACTGCGCGAGCAGCCAGCGGTTGATTGCGCCGACCACGGTATTCACCGACTTCTCGACGCTCCAGGTGTCGGGCGTCGCGTAGTAGTCCGCGAGCAGCCCACGCACCGTGTATTCGGCGGCTTCGCGGCCATTCGCGTGGCCGCCGACGCCGTCGGCGACCGCCAGCAACAGGCCCTTGGCCTCCAACTCGGCGCCCTCCGGCGTCGCGGCACCGACGAAGTCCTCGTTGCGCGGGCGCAGGCCCTGTTCGGTCGCATGGCCGAGGCGCACGGAGAGCGGCTGGGCCTTGCCCGGACGACGCGCCGCAGCCGGCGCCGCCTCGGGCGCCGCACTCGGAACATCGAAGCTCGCAGCCTTGTTCATTCCGGGGCTCTCCGTCTATGCCTCGCGCCCGAACCTCAGATGCGCGCCGAGGTCAGGTGCGCCGCGCCCCAGGTCGTGCGCCAGCGGGTCTTCACTGAGGTGAGCCCGATCAGCGCCGCCAGTGCGAGGCCGGCGAAGATCACGAAGCCCATCTGGTAGCTGCCGGTAGCCTGCTTCGCGTAGCCCAGCGAGGACGCGAGGTAGAAGCCGCCGACCCCGCCCGCCATGCCCACGAGCCCCGTCATCACGCCGATCTCCTTGCGGAAGCGCTGCGGCACGAGCTGGAACACCGCACCGTTGCCCATGCCGAGCGCCAGCATCGCAGCCACGAACACGGCGAGCGCCATCCACGCCTCCGGCAGCCCGACGCTGACGATCGCGAGGAAGATCGCCGCGAACACGTACATCACCGACAGGCTCTTGATGCCGCCGACACGGTCGGCGACGCGGCCGCCGATCGGGCGTACCAAGGACCCCGCGAACACGCAGGCGGCGGTGAAGTAGCCGGCCATCTTCGCATCGAGCCCATATTGGGTATTGAAGTAGATCGTCAGCGAGGACGCCAGGCCGACGAAGCCGCCGAAAGTCACCGAGTAGAAGAACATGAACCACCACGCATCCTTGTCCTTCAGCACCTTGAAGTACTCGGTTAAGGGCTTCGCGGGCGGGCACTCCGGCGCATCCTTCGCAACCACGAGATAGAAGGCGAATACCAGCACCAGCGGGATCAGCGCAAGGCCGAAGACGTTGGTCCAGCCGTAGGCCATCGCCAGCCCCGGCGCGAACAGCGCCGCCAGTGCAGTGCCCGAGTTGCCGGCCCCGGCGATACCCAGCGCCGTGCCCTGATGCTCGGGCGGATACCAGCGCGACGCGAGCGGCAGCGCCACCGCGAAGGCGGCGCCGGCGAAGCCCAGGAACACGCCCAGCAGCAGCGTCTGCTCGTAGTTGTGGATGCCGAACTTCCACGCGACGAAGAGCGCACAGATCACGATCACCTGCCCGATCGCGCCGGCCATCTTCGGCTTCAGGTGATCGACCAGCACGCCCATCAGGATGCGCAGGATCGCCCCGGCGAGCACCGGCACGGCGACCATCAGGCCCTTCTGCGCGTGATCCAGGCCTAAGTCCTTGGCGATCTGCACGCCGAGCGGCCCGAGGATGACCCACACCATGAAGGCGAGGTCGAAGTACAGGAAGGAAGCCAGCAGCGTCGGGGGATGGCCGGCCTTGAGGAAGGATTGCTTGTCCATTTACAGCTCCAGAATGCGAATGCGGCGACCGATCAAACCTTCAGCAACACCCGGCCGCCCTCGACCTTCACCTCGAAGGACCTGGTGCAGCCGACATCGGGCGCGACCGCGTTGCCCGAGTCGAGCTCGATCTTCCAGCTGTGCAGCGGGCAGGTGACCTGGCGCCCATGCACGATCCCTTGCGACAGCGGGCCCTGCTTGTGCGGGCACTTGTCGTGCAGCGCGAAGACCTCGTTGTCCGCGTTGCGGAAGATCGCGATGTCGCCGCCGCGCGCCGCCTTCACGACACGCGAACCGAGCACGGGGATATCTTCGACGGCGCAGATTTCCTTCCAGCCGGCGTCGACGCTGATTTCAAAGGTGGTCATGGAGTGGCTCCGGGAGTTCAGACTTCGAGGATTTCGAATTCGCGGCGCACGGCCGGCGCGGCATCGGCGGCGTAGCGCTCGGCCCACGGATCCTTCGCATCCTGTAGCGCGTAGAGCAGGCGCTCGTACAGCGCCTTGCGGTTCTCCGCGTTCTCCAGCACGTGCTTCTTCACGTGCTCCAGGCCCACGCGCTCGACGTAATGCACCGTGCGCTCGAGGTAGTAGGCCTCTTCGCGGTAGAGCTGCAGGAAGGCGCCCGAGTACTCCATCACCTCCTCGCGCGTCTGCACCTTGCACAGGAACTGCGCCACCTCCGTCTTGATGCCGCCGTTACCCGCGACGTAGAGCTCCCAGCCCGAATCGACCCCGATCACGCCGACGTCCTTGATGCCGGCCTCGGCGCAGTTGCGCGGGCAGCCCGAGACGGCGAGCTTCACCTTGTGCGGGCTCCACATGCCGAACAGCATTTTCTCCAGATCGATGCCCATCGCCATCGAACGCTGCGTGCCGAAGCGGCAGTGCTCGGCGCCGACGCAGGTCTTCACGGTGCGGATGCTCTTGCCGTAGGCGTGGCCCGAGGGCATGCCCAGATCCTTCCACACGTGCGGCAGGTCTTCCTTCTTGATGCCCAGGAGGTCGATGCGCTGCCCACCGGTGACCTTCACGGTCAGCACGTTGTACTTCTCGGCGACCTCGGCGATGCGCTTCAGCTCGGCCGGCGTCGTCACCCCGCCCAGCATCTGCGGCACAACCGAATAGGTCCCGTCCTTCTGGATGTTGGCGTGTGCGCGCTCGTTGATGAAGCGGCTCTGCGGATCGTCCTTCGCCTCGTGCGGCCAGGTCGAGATCAGGTAGTAGTTGAGCGCCGGGCGGCAGGTCGAGCAGCCGTTCGGCGTCTTCCACGACAGCGTTTCCATCGCCTCGGGGATGGTCAGCAGCTTGTGGTCGCGGATCGCCTTGCGCACATCGCCGTGCGACAGCTCCGTGCAGCCGCACACCGGCTTGTCATGCGCGGAGACGGCCTGATAGGCGCCGCCGACGGTCGAGGCGAGAATCTGCTCCACGAGGCCCGTGCAGGACCCGCAGGAGGAAGCAGCCTTGGTGTGCTTCTTCACCTCGTCCAGCGTGAAGAGGCCCTTCTCCTTGATCGTCTTGACGATCGTGCCCTTGCACACGCCGTTGCAGCCGCACACCTCGGCCGTGTCGGCCATCGTGGCGGCCCGGTTCTCGCCCTTGTGGCCGGCGTCGCCCAGGTGGTTCTGACCGAACATCAGGTGGTCGCGGATCTCGTGGATGTCCTGACCATCCTTCATCAGCTGGAAGTACCAGCTGCCGTCCGCCGTGTCGCCATACAGCACCGAGCCAACGATGCGGTTGTTCCTGATCACGATGCGCTTGTAGACGCCGCCCTGCTTGTCGTGCAACACGATGTCGTCGGTGTCCGGCCCGCCGGTGAAGTCGCCCGCGGAGAACACGTCGATGCCGGTCACCTTCAGCTTGGTCGAAGTCACCGAACCCTCGTAGCGGCCGATGCCGAAGTTCGCGAGGTGGTTCGCCGCAACCTTGCCCTGCTCGAAGAGCGGCGCGACCAGGCCGTAGGCGACGCCGCGGTGCGCGACGCACTCGCCGACCGCATACACGCGCGGGTCGGTCACCGTCTGCAGCGTGTCCGACACCGCGATGCCGCGCGCGCGTCCCGTGCCGCAGTAGATGCCAGCCGATTCGGCCAGCGCGAAGTTCGGGCGGATGCCTGCGGCGACGACGACGAGGTCCGCCGGGATCTCCATGCCGTCCTTGAAGCGCACCGCCGACACGCGGCCGCCCTCGCCGCGCACCAGCGCCTCGGTCTGCTTCGCAAGCAGGAATTCCATGCCCTTCGCCTCGAGCGAAGCCTGCAGCATGTCGGCGGCGGGCTTGTCGAGCTGGCGCTCCATGATCCAGTCGGCCAGATGCACCACGGTGACGCTCATACCGCGCAGCATCAGGCCGTTGGCCGCCTCCAGCCCCAACAGACCGGCGCCGATCACGACCGCGTGCTTGTACTTCGTCGAGGCTTCGATCATCGCCTCGGTATCGCCGATGTCGCGGTAGGCGAGCACCCCCGGCAGATCCGCCCCGGGGATCGGCGGGATGAACGGAGTCGAGCCGGTCGCGATCAGCAGGCGGTCGTACTCGGCCTCGGTGCCGTCGGAGGCGATGACCTTGCGCTTCACGCGATCGATCTTCGTCACCATCTTGCCGGCATGCAGCGTGATGGCGTTGTCGCGGTACCAGTCGAGATCGTTGAGCATGATCTCCGGCAGCGTCATCTCGCCGGCGAGCACCGGCGAGAGCAGGATGCGGTTGTAATTGCCGTGCGGCTCCGCGCCGAACACGGTGATGTCGTACAGATCCGGTGCGAGCTTCAGCAGTTCTTCGAGCGTACGGCAGCCGGCCATGCCGTTGCCGATCATCACGAGTTTCATTTTTTTCATGGCGGGCTCCTTCAGGCAGCGCGGAAGATGAATTCAGGGGAAGCGTCGGCTAGGCGGGTAGCGGCATAGGCAGCGACGTCGCCGATGACGATCAGCGCGGGGGTGGGCAAGGCGGCTGCGCGGGCGCGTTCGGCGATGTCGGCAAGGGTGCCGACCACCTGCTGCTGCGTCGGCAGCGTGCCGTGGGCGATCACCGCGGCGGGCGTCGTGCGCGGCAGGCCGCCCGCCACGAGGTGCTCGGCGATGCGCGGCAGCGCGGCGAGGCCCATGTAGATCACCAGCGTCGTTCCGCTCTTCGCCAGCGCGGACCAGTCGGGCTCCGTGCGAGACGTGTCAGATGAGTCGGTGTGGCCGGTCACCATCGTCACGCCGAAGCAATGCGCGCGATGCGTCACCGGAATCCCTGCCGCCCCGGCCACCGCGACGCCGGCAGTCAGCCCGTGGATCATCTCGACCTCGATGCCCAGCGCACGGAGGTAATCCATCTCCTCGCCGCCGCGCCCGAACACAAAGGGATCGCCGCCCTTCACCCGTGCCACGGTCAGGCCGCGTCGGGCGTAGCGCGCCATCGCTCGGTGGATGAACTCCTGTGCCGCCGACTTCATCCCCGCACGCTTGCCCACGCGCAACACGCGCGCCGTCGGCTTCGCCAGCGCGAGGACTTCGTCGGTCACCAGCGCATCGGCCAGCAGCACGTCGGCCAGCCCGATGGCGCGTGCGGCACGCAGCGTCAGCAGGTCTGCCGCTCCGGGGCCGGCACCGACGAGAAACACCTTGGCCATGATCGATCTCCAATTCCGTGAGGCGAAAAAAAACGGCGCCACGTCGCCCCCGGGACCGAAATCCCGAAGTCACGACGGACGCCGTTGTCCGCATGCTCTGCACCAAGCACTTCGCCGGAGCCCCATTGCCCCAGCTTGCGGTTCACCTATCGCAAAATGGGTGCCAGCCCCCACGCATCTTCATAACAAACTGATTTCATTTATTTTTATATCCGAACCGCCGAAGCTTCGGGTTCAACAGGCAGGCACCATGCCGGTGCATTCGGATGGATGCTGCACCACAACATTGCAGCGATCGATACGCCGCCCGGAACGAACTGCACCCGGACGGGCATGTCTGAGAGCTGCCGCCGCCCTGCACAGGCGCGGAGGCGAATCAAGCACGGAAGGGAAATTGAACCGCCTGTCTGCAACGAAGGTGGGGAAGAAGTAGCCCCTGCGGCAGAATCGGTGTTCGCCCAGCCATCCGTTGCGGAGGCTCGGCACGATCGCGGCCAGCGCTACATGCTGCCGCGCGGGCAATTTCGGTCGCGGCACCCCGATCGCAGGGCGCCGCGAACCTGCCTCACTCGAAGATCACGATATCGGATGCATCCAGGTCGGCCATGCGGCCGGTCACGATGCCCAGCAGTACGGCAGACGATTCCTGCCCGTTGCCATCCGCGTCGTAATAGAGTTTGCCCGACGCCGTGTCGTAGATCAGGAAATCGTCCACGCCGGTCTCGTTCGCGCTGGCTCCGGTCAGCCCGCTGCCCTTGACAAAGTTGGTCGCGGTGAAGCCGGCAAGAGACTCGAACTCCTCGGCATCGAAGCCTAGCTTATCCACGGTGGCATCGAAGTCGTTGATGCGATGCACGGACGTCTTGACGACCTGTGTGCCGTCCTGCTTGAACACGGTCTCGCTGGGTGGCGTGAACAGCTTGTCGAACACGAAGGTGTCGCTATCCGCTCCCCCCCATACCTTGTCCGCGCCCTCACCGAGGAAGATGACGTCATCGCCGGCGCCGGTCTTGATCGTGTCGTTGCCAGAGGATTCAACGCCATCCTCGACGTAGTAGCCGTCCGGATCGATGATGTCGTCACCAGCGCCGGTGGTGATGACGTCATTTCCCTCACCGCCGATCACGACGTTGTCGCCGTCGCCGGCCTTCACGATGTCGTTGCCCGTTCCCGAAGCGATGAAATCGTCGCCGCCGCCAGCGGTGACACGGTCGTTGCCGTCGTCATCGTCGACAAGGCCGACCTCGGCGAACACTATGTTGTCGCCGTTGCCCGCATTGACGTTGTCATTGCCGGTGCCCATGTAGATGACATCGTGCCCCTCGCCCGCCTTGACCGTGTCGTTACCGGCATTACCGTCGATCACGTCGTCGCCCGTGGTGCCGACCAGCTTGTCGTTGCCTGTGGTGCCGATCAGGCCATCCCACTCGACGACCGACCACAGCAGGTTCGCGCCGTCCAGGTCATTCCACTGCCCGGGCACACCGATGCCGCCGGCGGGCGCCGGCCACTTGCCCGTGGCAATGGCGAGGAAGTCCTGCATGCTGCCGAAGTCATCCGGCTCGGCTCCGAGGCTGCCGGAGCCCCAGTTCTGGTATCCCGAGCTGACCAATGTGCCGTCCAGCCATTGCCAGCTGCCTTCGCTTTGCACGTCCGAAGCCCCGAGCCAGAGATAGCTCGCGCCTCCACCGTCCGCTGCCGTGCTTGCGCCCTTGGCGACGGAAGCCTTCAGGTTCTTCAGGATCGCGGCGTTTTCCCCAGCGGATCCGATGGTCGACAGATACGACGACACGACAAAGGGAGTGTCCTCCGCCCCCGTCAGGCGTCCGCCGTCGTTCCAGGCGAGCCCCAGCGCGTTCGCCGAGGCATCGTCCCAGCTCAGCGGGGCCGTCTCGATCTCGTAGGTATGTCCGTTGTAGTAGAAATGCATTGCCATCGCAGTTGTTCTCCGGTTCCGGGCTCCGGAGATGATAACCGCGCATCATGGCGGCGTCACCCGTACGTCGTGACACGCGCCGCACAAGCGCAGCGATGAACACGCACGTCGGCGGGAGGTCGCATCCTCCTCCCGCCGACACACCGTTCAGGCCGCGTGCTTCAGCTGCTTCTTGTAGAGGAAATCCAGCACCGCCGCGCGGCAGTGCGCGAACTCCGGCTGCTCCGCGAGCGCCAGGCGGTCGCGCGGACGATCGAGCTTCACCGCCAGGATCTCGCCGATCGCCGCTGCGGGCCCATTCGTGAGCATCACGACGCGGTCCGACAGCAGCACCGCCTCATCGACGTCGTGCGTCACCATCACCATCGTCGCCTTCGTCGCCGCGAGAATCTTCACCAGCTCGTCCTGCAGCATCGCCCGCGTCAGCGCGTCGAGCGCGCCGAAGGGCTCGTCCATCAGCAGGATGCGCGGCTCCATCGACAGCGCTCGGGCGATGCCGACCCGCTGCTTCATGCCCCCCGAGATCTCGTGCGGGAACTTCGTCTCGGCGTGCGACAGCCCGACCAGCGCCAGCGCATCCTGCGTACGCTGCTTCAGCTTCGCCTTGCCCTCCTTCGCACCGAACACGCGATCGACCGCGAGATACACATTGTCATAGCACGTGAGCCAGGGCAGCAGCGAGTGGTTCTGGAACACCACCGCACGCTCGGGGCCGGGGCCGGCGATCTCGCGCCCGTCGCACAGCATGACCCCGCTCGTCGGCCGCGTAAGCCCCGCGATCAGGTTCAGCAGCGTCGACTTGCCGCAGCCCGAGTGGCCGATCAGGCTGATGCTCTCGCCCTCGTGAATGTCCAGGCTGATCCCGCGCAGTGCCGTGAAGGGCCCGTTCTTCGTGTTGAAGGTCTGCCCGACATTCTCGATCTTTACGATCTTTTTCATGATGGTCTCCTCCACCGCTCAGCGGCTTTCGTAGTTGAAACGACGGGCAAGCAGCATCAGCGCCTGTTCGAGGATCAGGCCGACGATACCGATCACGAAGATCGCGATGATGATGTGCTCGACCTTGAGGTTGTTCCATTCGTCCCACACCCAGAAGCCGATGCCCACGCCACCGGTCAGCATCTCCGCCGCGACGATCACCAGCCAGGCCGTGCCGATCGACAGGCGGATGCCGGTCAGCATGTAGGGCAGCACCGCCGGGAACAGGATCTTCGTGAACACCTTCCACTCGGAGAGGTTCAGCACCCGCGCGACGTTGAGGTAGTCCTGCGGCACGCGCGTCACGCCCTGCGCGGTGTTGAGGATCATCGGCCAGATCGAGCAGATGAAGATCGTCCAGGTCGCCGCCGGGTCGGCGCGCTGGAACACCAGCAGGCCGATCGGCAGCCACGCGAGCGGGCTCACCGGGCGCAGCAGGCTGATGATCGGGTTCATCATCTGCGACAGCACCGCGAAACGCCCCAGCATGAAACCCGCCGGGATACCCACCAGCGCCGCGATGCCGAAGCCGATCGCCACGCGCTGCAAGGACGACAACACGTTCCAGCCGATGCCCTGGTCGTTCGGCCCGACGCGGTAGAACGGGTCGGCGAAGATCGCCACCGCCGCCTCCCAGGTCGTGCCCGGCGTCGGGATGCCGCCGCCGTTCATCGTCGCCAGATCCCACAGGCCGATCAACAGCGCGAGCCCCACCAAGGGCGGCAGCACGGCCGCGGCCAGCGCGCGCATCCAGCCGCTCAGGCGCGCGCCGTAGCCCCTACCCGGTGCCGCAGCAGGCGCATCGGCCGCCACGACCTTCACCGCCCGGCCCTTGCCGCGCGCTGCAAGCACCGCGCGCCCCCCCCTCACTTCCGCGGTCCCGGCATCATTCCGGTCCGCCACGACTGCTAGCGTCATCGCCGCGCCCTCCCGCTCATGCCCTGACCTTGAACGAACCCGCGTACTTCGCCGGTTCCTTGCCGTCCCACACCACCCCGTCAATCAACTTGTGGCTGCGCATTTCGCTCTTCGGCAGCGGCACCTTCGCCGCCGTCGCCGCCTGTCTGTAGATGTCGATACGGTTGATCTGCTTCGCCACGGCGAGGTAATCGACATTGCGGTCGAGCAGCCCCCAGCGACGGTGCTGTGTCAGAAACCACATCCCGTCGGAGAGGTAGGGGAAGTTCACCGCCCCGTCGTTGTAGAACTTCATGTAGTTCGCGTCGTCCCAGCTCCTGCCCAGGCCATTGGAATAGCGGCCGAGCATCCGCTCGAGGATCACGTCCATGTCCGTGTTGATGTAGGACTTCTGCGCCACCGTCTCAGCGGTCGTGCGGCGGTTCGGCAGCGAGGCGTCGATCCAGCGCCCGGCCTCGAGGATCGCCGCCGTCAGCGCGCGCGCCGCGTTGGGATGCTTCGCGACCCAGTCCGCGGTCGTGCCCAGCACTTTCTCCGGGTGGTCGGTCCAGATGTCCTGCGTCGTCACCGCGGTGAAGCCGATCTTGTCCATGATCGCGCGGTTGTTCCACGGCTCGCCGACGCAGAAACCGTCCATGTTACCCACCCGCATGTTCGCAACCATCTGCGGCGGCGGCACGGTGATGACCTTCACATCCTTCATCGGATTGATGTCGTGCGCCGCCAGCCAGTAGTACAGCCACATCGCGTGCGTGCCGGTCGGGAAGGTCTGCGCGAAGGTGTATTCGCCCGGCTTTGCGGTGATCAGCTTGCGCAGTCCTGCGCCGTCGGTCACCCCCTGCTCCCTGAGCTTGTTCGCGAGCGTGATCGCCTGGCCATTGTTGTTAAGGCTCATCAGCACCGCCATGTCCTTCTTCGGCCCGCCGATGCCCAGATGCACACCATACACAAGGCCGTAAAGCACGTGCGCCGCATCGAGTTCGCCGGACACCAGCTTGTCGCGCACGGCGGCCCAGCTCGCCTCCTTGCTCGGGATGATCTTGATGCCGTACTTCTCGTCGAACTTCTGCACCGCGGCCATCACCACCGACGAGCAGTCCGTCAACGGGATGAAGCCGACACGGATATCCTTCTTCTCGGGAGCATCCGAGCCCGCCGCCCACACGCCGCTGCTGACACCCAGCCCTGCCGACCCCATCATCGCCGCTCCCGAAAACGCCATCGTCCGCCGCACGAACTCCCGCCGCGACATGCCCTTGTCCTCGAATGCACTCATCTTCATCTCCCTGCAGGCCGAAAAGCGAAAACGGCGCACATCACCCGCGGCGAATCGCGAGGATTCCGCCGCAGGGATGGACGCCGTTGTCCGTAGCTTGCACGACCCCGACATTGGGGCCGGTCAATTCGTCATCGAACCGCCATTGATCCGACTCGAGACTCTCTTAGCAGGGAATGCGCCAGAGGCGCGGAAAAGCCCCGAAAGCCCTTACGCACAAAGCCTTGCACGGGCCTTGCGCCGAGGACGAACAGGTATAGGGAGAGCGCGGCGGCGCACTATTGCAGTGCACCAAGAAGGGTTTTCGCACCAAGGGTGCGCGAGGCAGGATTCAGGAAAGTGAGCCGTACGACGCAGGGCGGGATGGAAATCCGCGCTGCGCCAGGACGGGCGTCACAGCAAGTATTTCGCCATGTCGATGAGATCCTGCGCCACCACCGCCATCGGCTTCGCGCGCTCCATCGCGAGCTTGCGCAGCGCCGCGTAGGCCTCGGCCTCGTCCATACCGCGCGACTTCATCAGCAGGCCCTTTGCGCGCTCGATCAGCTTGCGCTCGGACAGCTTCTTCGTCGCCGCGGCAAGCTCGCTGCGCAAGGCCTGATGCTCCTCGAAGCTCGCCACCGCCACGTCTATCACCGGTTTCAGGCGCTGCGGGTCGAGACCGTCGACCACGTAGGTCGACACGCCCGCCTTGACCGCCGCGCGTATCGTCTCCTGGTCGCCTTCCTGCGCGAAAATGATCACCGGCCGCGGCATCTCCGCGTTCATCACCGCCAGGTTCTCGAGCGTGTCGCGCGACGGCGAATCCGTCTCGATCAGGATGACGTCCGGCCGGATCGACTCGATCTGTGCCGACAGGTCCGCAGAGGACGCCAACACCGCAGCCACCTGATGACCGGCGAGCGCGAGCCCGGCGCAGATTTCCGCCGCCCGGGCCCGGGATTCATCGATGACGAGTACGCGAAGCATGGTGGACTCCATGCAAGATTCACGCCTCGGCCAGGCGAAGCGGCGTCACCCGCCGCGCTGGCGCCGTGCCTCGAACAGGCAGATCCCGCTCGCAACCGAAACGTTGAGACTCTCGACGGTGCCGAGCATCGGGATCTTCGCCAGTTCGTCGCAGGTCTCGCGCGTCAGCCGGCGCAACCCCTCGCCTTCGGCGCCCATCACCCACGCAACCGGTCCCTTCTGGTCGATCTCGTACAGGGATTTCTCCGCCTCGCCCGCAGCCCCCACGACCCATACGCCGGCCTCCTGCATCTCGCGCAGCGCCCGCGCCAGGTTCGTCACCGTGATGTAGGGCACCGAATCGGCCGCACCGCTCGCCACCTTCACCGCGGTCGCATTGAGCCCCACCGCGCGATCCTTCGGCGCCACCACCGCGTGTGCCCCGGCCGCATCCGCGACGCGTAGGCAGGCACCCAGGTTGTGCGGGTCCTGCACACCATCGAGAACGAGGATCAACGCATTTTCTTCCAGCACGTCGAGCACGTCGGCGAGCTTGATGTCGCGGCTGCGCGCATCGACGCGCGCGATCACCCCCTGATGCCGGCGCGTGCCGACCATGCCGTCGAGCCGGTCGGACTCGGCCTGGATGATGCGCACCTTCTGCGCCTCGGCCAGCCGCAGCACGTCCTTCGAACGCGCATCAGTACGGGAGGACGACAGATACAGCTCGAACACCGCCTCCGGGTCGCGACGCAGCTTGCCCAGCACGGAATGGAAGCCGTAGATCAGGCGCGACTCCGCGCGCCCTGCGGCGGGCGACTCCGCATGGTCGCCCTGCGGCGGGCGGGAACGGTTTGTGGGTTTGTTAGCCACGGCGTTTCACTTTCCTCATAGATGCTGCAGTTTCAGCTTTCGGCTCGACCGCCTTCGCCGCCTTCGGAGCCTTCTCCGCCTTCGGAGCCTTTTCCGCCTTCGGAATCGTCTCCGCCGTCGGAGCCCTGCTCGTCTTCGGCACCTTGGCGGCCTTGGCAAGCTTGGGGGTCGTCGTTTCCTTGCTTGCCTTCTTCACGCCTGCAACCTTGATCGGGGCCGCCGGCTCGGCGGGCTGCGCGCCCTTCTTCGTCGCACCCACGACCTTCGTCGGCTTCTTCTCGACCGACTCCGACTTCGCCGTGGTCCTCCCGGTACCCTTGCCTGACGCTGTGGGCACTTCTTCGGGGGCCGCGACGACAACGGCCTTGTGCGTCGTACGTGATTTCTTCTCCGGCGCGACGGACACTTCGGGCGCCACACCGAGCTTAACCGCCGCCTTCCGGCCGCCTTTCGCCTTCGGCGCTACCGCTTCCGGAGCGGAGGTCGCCACCGCCGCCTCCGGTGCAGCCTTCGCCGAAGCGGCCTTGTCCTTCGCCGTTTTCCCCGCCCGTTCGGTCGCGCGCGGCGCGCCTTCGACCAAACGGAAATCGATCTTGGTCGTTTCCAGATCGACCCGCACGACCTGCACCCGTACGCGGTCTGACAAGCGGAAACGCGCACCCGTGCGCTCGCCGGCAAGTTCGTGGCGCGTCTCATCGAAGTGGAAATAGTCGCTGCCGAGTTCCGAAATATGGATCAGCCCCTCGATAAAAATGTCGTCGAGGGCGACGAAGAGGCCGAAGGGTACCACCGCCGACACGCTGCCGGTGAATTCGGCGCCGACCTTGTCCTGCATGTAATAGCACTTCAGCCACGCCACGACATCGCGCGTCGCATCGTCCGCGCGCCGCTCGGTCGCCGAACAGTGCAGGCCGATTTCGTCCCAGTCGCCGGCCTCGTAGGTCCGGTTCTCCAGCGCCGCCTTGATCGAGCGGTGCACCAGCAGGTCCGGATAACGGCGGATCGGCGACGTGAAGTGCGTGTAAGCCTCATACGCCAGCCCGAAGTGGCCAACATTGTCCGGGCTGTACACCGCCTGGCGGAGCGAGCGCAGCATCACCGTCTGCAACAGCTGGGCATCAGGACGGTCCTTCACCTTCTCCAGCAACTTCGCGTAGTCGCCGGCCTTCGGCTCGTCACCGCCGCCCACGCCCAGGCCGAACTCGGTGAGGAATCCGCGCAGCTTCTCGAGCTTCTCCGGCGTCGGGCCTTCATGCACGCGATACAGCGCCGGATGCTCGCGCTCCTGCAGGAATTCCGACGCGCACACGTTGGCCGCGAGCATGCATTCCTCGATCAGGCGGTGCGCGTCGTTGCGCACCTCCGCGACGATGCGCTCGATCTTGCCCTCGGCGTCGAAGATCATGCGCGTCTCAGTCGTCTCGAAATCGATCGCGCCGCGCTTCGCGCGTGCCTTCAGCAGCACGCGGAAGAGCTTGTCGAGATTCTCGAGGTAAGGCAGCAGGTCACCCACCTTGTCGCGCGCCGCCACATCCTTGTCGTACAGCGCAGCAGCCACCTGCGTGTATGTCAGGCGCGCATGCGAGAACATCACCGCCGGGTAGAAGCGGTAGGCCTTGATCTCCCCCGTCGGCCCGATGCTCATGTCGCACACCATGCACAGGCGCTCGACCTGCGGATTGAGGGAGCACAAACCGTTGCTGAGCTTCTCGGGCAGCATCGGGATCACGCGGCGCGGGAAATACACCGAGTTGCCGCGCTCCTGCGCCTCGTCGTCGAGTGCGCTGCCCGGCTGCACGTAGTGCGAGACGTCCGCGATCGCGACGATCAGGCGGTAGCCACGCCCCTGACGCTCGCAATACACCGCGTCGTCGAAGTCCTTCGCCGTTTCGCCGTCTATCGTCACGAGCGGCAGCTTGGTGATGTCCTCGCGCCCCGCCCAGTCCTTCTTGCGCACGGTCGCAGGCAATTTGCGCGTATCGGCTTTCGCCTCGGAAGAAAACTCGAACGGCAGCTCGTGCTTGCGCAGGGCGATCTCGATCTCCATGCCCGGATCCGCGTAGTTTCCGAGCACCTCGATCACGCGTCCGATCGGCTGCGCGAACTTGGTCGGCTGTTCGATCAACTCGACGGTGACAACCTGCCCAGGCTGCGCCTTCTTGCCCCCCGGCGCCACCAAAATGTCCTGCGCGATGCGCCGGTTCTCCGGCACGACCACCTGCACCCCATGCTCGTTGAGCACGCGGCCGACGATGCGCGCGTTCGCGCGCTCGAGCACCTCCACGACCTTCCCCTCGGGGCGTCCGCGCCGGTCGAGGCCCGTGACGCGGATGATCACGCGATCGCCGTGCAGCACCTCGCGCATCTCCTTCGGCCCGAGGAACACATCGGGCTGACCGTCGTCGCGGATCAGGAAGCCGAATCCGTCGGCATGCCCCGACACGCGGCCGCGGATCAGGTCCGCCTTGTTCGGCAGCAGATAGGCGTCGCGGCGGTTGCGCAACAGTTCGCCGTCGCGCTGCATCGCGCGCAGGCGCCGCTCGAACAGCCCGGCTTCGTCGCCACTCACGTCGAGTGCGACACACAGTTCCTGGAAACTCATCGGCACGCCCTGCTCGGCGAGCGTCTGTTCGACATACTCACGACTCGGCAGGGGGTGTTCGTAGCTGGCCGACTCGCGCTCGTAGAACGGGTCGGCACGGCGGATGGGACTGGGTTTGCGGGGGCTGGCAGAGGTTACCGCCGTGGTCGTTTTCCCTTTTTCTTTTTTCATTGCTTTACTCGTTGACATTCAAATTTTGGCGCTTATAATGCGCGGCTCTTGCCCAGATGGCGGAATTGGTAGACGCACTAGTTTCAGGTACTAGCGCTGCGAGGCGTGGAGGTTCGAGTCCTCTTCTGGGCACCAGTTCTACATGAAAGCCGACCTTGTGTCGGCTTTTTTGTTGCCGATCGCATGGCGACGGATGAACGAATTCGCAGGGCGGGAGCAGCGCATCCGGTCAATCCCAGGTCTTGCCCCTGCACAACCGCCGCTCGGGGGCGATTTCCCTGCCGGAACGGCTTCAGCCGCGGATGATCCGCGATAAAGTGCGACACCGCCGATTCGCGGCTGAAGCCGCGCCTATGCGACGCGACGCCCGGTCGTTCGTGCAATTGCCCGCCCCCCTTGGCCATGCGCAAACTTGCCGCTATAATGCGCGCTCTTGCCCAGATGGCGGAATTGGTAGACGCACTAGTTTCAGGTACTAGCGCCGCGAGGCGTGGAGGTTCGAGTCCTCTTCTGGGCACCAAATCCAGGCAAAAGCCGGTCGGAAGACCGGCTTTTGCTTTTTGCGCTCCCCGTCCGGAGCCGCCGCAGGCGCTGCGTTCCAGCCCACGAAAGACCGCGCTGCCCGACAACGCACCCGCCACACTCGGCAGGTGCGCCGGGCCGGTCGCTACCGGCCCCGTTTCGTTCAGCGCTTCCGTTCCGGTCAAGCCCGCTCAGGCCCCGAACGGATGGCGGCGCAGGATGGTCTCGTCGCGCTCCGGACCGGTCGAGATCACGTCGATCGGGATCTCGATGATCTCTTCGATGCGGTGCAGGTAGGCGCGCGCCTCCTGCGGCAGCGCATCCCAGCTCTGCGCACCGAAGGTCGTGCCGCTCCAGCCCGCCATCGTCTCGTAGACCGGCTCGCAACGCGTCACTTCCTCGGAGCCCATGGGCAGGAGGTCGATGCGCTGGCCGTCGAGCATGTAACCGGTACACAGCTTCAGCTCCGGCAGACCGTCGAGCACGTCGAGCTTGGTGATGCACAGCCCGGTCACGCCGTTGATGATGATCGAGCGCTTGAGCGCGGCGAGGTCGAGCCAGCCGCAGCGGCGCTTGCGCCCCGTCACGGTGCCGAACTCGCGCCCCTTGGTCGACATCTGGTGGCCCGGCAGTCCGGCCGTCTCGATATCGAGCTCGGTCGGGAAAGGACCGCCGCCGACGCGGGTGCAGTAGGCCTTGGTGATGCCCAGCACGTAGTGCAGGCGACCGGGGCCGACGCCCGACCCCGCCGCCGCCTGGCCCGCAACACAGTTGCTGGAGGTGACGAAGGGATAGGTGCCGTGGTCGATGTCGAGCAACGTGCCCTGCGCGCCTTCGAACAGCAGGTTCCCGCCGGCCTTGTTCACCGCGTACAGCTCGGCCGACACGTCGGCGACCATCGGGCGGATTTCCTCGGCGTCGGCCATCGCCTGGTCGAACACGGTCTGGAATTCCACCGCATCGGCGCCCAGGTACTGCGTCAGCACGAAATTGTGGTACTCGAGGTTGGCGCGCAGCTTCTCGGCGAAACGCTCACGGTCGAACAGGTCGTACACGCGCAGCGCACGGCGAGCGACCTTGTCCTCGTAGGTGGGGCCGATGCCCTTGCCGGTCGTGCCGATCTTGTCGGCGGCGCTCTTCGCGGCCTCGCGCGCACGATCCAACGCCGAGTGATAACCGAGGATCAGCGGGCAGCCCGGGCTGATACGCAGGCGCTCGCGCACCTTGATGCCACCGGCTTCGAGCACGCGGATCTCGGACAGCAGGTGATGTGCATCGAGCACCACGCCGTTGCCGATGTAGCAGGCCACGCCTTCGCGCACGATGCCCGAGGGCACGAGGTTGAGCTTGTATTCGTTGGCGCCGATCACCAGCGTATGGCCGGCATTGTGGCCACCCTGAAAGCGCACCACGCCCTTGGCATGATCGGTGAGCCAGTCGACGATCTTGCCCTTGCCCTCGTCGCCCCACTGGGTGCCGACAACCACTACGTTCTTTGACATTTACTTCATTCTCCCTGAAGCGCCTCGACCGTCCAGCGGCCGTCACGCCCGATCAGTTGCCGGTCGCAACCGGCCTCCTTCCAGCTTCCATCATGTCCCGGCAGGGCCGTCATCACGACCTCGCCCTGCGCGCGCAAGTGCGCGACCATTGCCTGCAATGCCTCGTCCGCGACCGCCGGCGCAAGGATGGCGCCCGGCTCCGCGGCGTCGGGCAGATGCAGCGCCAGCTCCCGCAGGTCGAGGCTGAAACCCGTCGCCGGCCTGGCGCGGCCGAATGCCTGGCCGATACGGTCGTAGCGCCCGCCCAGCGCAAGCGCCGCCGGCGACCCGCTGCCGTAAGCGGCGAAGACCACGCCGTTGTGATAGTGATAGCCGCGCAGATCGGCAAGGTCGAAACTGATCGGCAGGTCGGCGAGCGCGGCCGCGAGCGTGCTCAGATCGTCGAGCGCGGAGCGGATTGCCGGTTCGTCGGGCAGGCAGCGGCGCGCCTCGTCGAGCACCTCGGCGCCGCCATACAGGGCCGGCAAGGCCAGCAGCGCCGAGCGTGCGGGCTCGGCGACGTCCGCCAGCAGTTCACACAGGCCCGGAACGTCCTTCGCCTGCAGCAGATCGAAGAGCTCTTCCTCGCGCTCCGGCACCATCCCGGCCTGCGCCGCGAGCACGCGGAACAGGCCGACGTGTCCCAGGTCGATGCGGCTTGCAGGCACCTCGGCGAGGCGCATCACCTCGGACAGCAGCCGCACGATCTCGATGTCGGCGTCGATGCCGGCATGGCCGTACAGCTCGGCGCCAAGCTGCAGGGGCTCGCGCGTGGCGGTAAGGGTGGACGGCAGCGCGTGCAGCACGCTGCCGCAGTAGCACAGGCGCGACACGCCCTTGCGGTTCAGCAGGTGGGCGTCGATGCGCGCGACCTGCGGCGTCATGTCGGCGCGTACGCCCATCGTCTTGCCCGAGAGCTGGTCGACGAGCTTGAAGGTGCGGAGCTTGAGATCCTGGCCAGCGCCGGTCGTCAGCGAATCGAGGTATTCGAGCAGCGGCGGCACCACGAGCTGATAGCCGTGGCTGCGGAAGGCGTCCAGCAGGCGCCGACGCAGGCGCTCGAGTTTTTCGGCTTCGGACGGCAACGCGTCCTGGATGTGATCGGGAAGTACCCAGCGCATGATATTCACGAGAACACGACGAGCAGCGCGACACCGATCAGCATCGAGGTAAGTCCGATGAAACGGATCTGACCGTCTGCCATCTGCGCGAGCCGCAAAAAAGTTTCGCGCCAGGCGGCTGGCGCGATAAAGGGCAGGATGCCTTCGATCACCAGCATCAGTGCGAAGGCCATCAGCAGCTTGTTGCTCATGAGCTCAGTTCTTCTTGCCCCCGCCGGAATCCTTCATGAACCTGAAGAACTCGGAGCTCGGATCAACGACCATCACGTCGTTCTTGGTAGCGAAGCTTTCGCGGTACGCCTCCAAGCTGCGGTAGAAGGAATAGAACTCGGCGTTCTGACCATAGGCCTGCGCATACGTCGCGGTAGCCTTGGCGTCGCCCGCACCCTTGAGCTGCTGCGCCTCGCGGTAGGCTTCCGCGATGATCACCTCGCGCTGGCGGTCGGCGTCGGCGCGGATCTTCTCGGCGATCGCACCACCCTCGGAACGCAGCTCGTTGGCGACGCGCTTGCGCTCGGCCTCCATGCGGCGATACACGGACTCGGACACTTCGAGCGGCAGATCGACGCGCTTCAGGCGCACGTCGAGGATCTGCACGCCGATCTTGCGCGCGTCCTGGTCGGCGCGGGTACGCATGTCTTCCATGATCTTGTCGCGGGCGCCGGACACCACGTCATGTACGGTGCGGCGACCGAATTCCTCGCGCAGCCCCGCATTCACGGTCTGCAGCAGGCGGGTGCGCGCGCGTGCCTCGTCGCCCGCCACGGAGACGTAGTAGAGCTGAGGATCGACGATGCGCCACTTGACGAAGTGGTCGACCAGCACGTTCTTCTTCTCCGCCGTTATGAAACGCTCGGGTTCCGGCGTGTCCATCGTCAGGATGCGGCGATCGAAGTAGCGAACGTTCTGGATCATGGGCCACTTGAAGTTCAGGCCCGGCTTGTCGATCACTTCCTTGACCTCGCCGAGCTGGAACACCACGGCGAACTGCCGCTGGTCGACGGTGAACAGCGTCATCGACGCGAGAGCCGCGAGCAGCAGCAGCGCGCCGGCGAAAATCGGCATCTTGTCACGCATCAGCGCTCTCCCCGTTCACGGTCGCGCGCCATCAGGTCGCGGCTGCGTGATTCCATCGAACTGTCGGCCCGCGCTGAGGGTGCCGGAGCCGCAGCACTCGGCGCCGATGCCGGATTCGCCTCGTGCGCGCCCTGGTTTCCGGCTGCCTGCATCAGCTTGTCGAGCGGCATGAACAGCAAGTTGCCGTTGCCCTTGGCGTCGACCATGACCTTGCTGGTCTTCGACATGACCTGCTGCATCGTTTCGAGATACAGACGCTCGCGCGTCACTTCGGGAGCACGACGGTACTCGGTCAGAATCTGGGTGAAACGGCTCGCGTCGCCTTCGGCGTTCGCGATCACGCGGGACTGGTAGGCGTTGGCCTCCTCGATGAGTCGCGAGGCCGTGCCGCGCGCACGCGGGATCACGTCGTTGGCGTAGGCTTCACCCTCGTTGCGCAGGCGTTCTCGGTCCTGCCCCGCCTTCACCGCATCGTCGAAGGCGGCCTGCACCTGCTCGGGCGGCTGGGCGTTCTGCATCGTCACGCGGCTGATCTGGATGCCCGTGTCGTAGCGGTCGAGGATTTTCTGGATCGTCTCGTGTGCGCTCGCTGCCATCTGCTCGCGGCCCTCGTAGAGCACGAAGTCCATCTTGCTCTTGCCGACGATCTCGCGCATCGCGGACTCTGCCGCGTGCATCACGGACTCATCCGGGTAGCGGTTGTTGAAGAGGTACTTCTCCGGGCTCATCAGTACGTACTGCACCGCGAACTGGATGTTGATGATGTTCTCGTCGTCGGTGAGCATCAGCGCTTCGCGCAGCACCTTATTGCGCTCGGAACCGCGATAACCGACCTCGACGGTGCGCACGCCGGTCAGGTCGACCACGTCGCTCGTTTCGATCGGATAGGGCAGGCGCCAGCGCAGGCCCGGCTCGGTTGTCTCGACATAGCTGCCGAAGCGCAGGACGACGCCGCGCTGGTTGGCATCGACGATGTAGAAGCCGCTCGCGAGCCAGATGACGGCGACGAGGCCCAGCAGCGCGCCGATGCCGCCGCCGAACTGCCGGAACGACAGCTGCGGGAATTGCGGCCCGCCACCGTCCCCGCCACCACCGCCGCGCGGCCCGCGCTTGCCGCCGAGCATCCCCGACAGCCGCTGGTTGAAGTCGCGCCACAGGTCCTCGAGGTCGGGCGGCCCCTGGTTGCCACCGCGCCTGTCGTCGCCGCGCTTGTCGTCGCCATTCCCCTGGTTGTTACCCCAGCGTGGATCGTTGAGAGACATTAGAACGCCTGTAATCACGTTTGAATTGGGTCTTTATCGGTGAAATGCGGCCCGATCCCGACGGGATCGGCCGACGCGTCCGTCGCTGCATCGCGCGCTGCCTCGGCAAGGGCCTCGCGCAACAGCCCGAGCCCTTCGCCAGTCCTGGCGCTCAGAAAAACGCGCACGATCTTACCATACTCGTCCCGCTGAACCCCGTGCTCGGCGCGGGTCAGGTCGATCTTGTTCATGACCATGATCTGCGGCACGGCACCTGCACCGATCTCGGCGAGCACCCCGTTGACGGCCTCGATCTGCGCCTCACGGTCCTCGCTCGCGGAGTCTACGACATGCAGCAGCAGATCCGCGTTCGCCGTTTCCTCGAGCGTTGCATGGAAGGCAGCGACCAGCGCGTGCGGCAGGTCACGGATGAAGCCCACGGTGTCGGAGAGCACGACATTGCTCCCCTCGCCCACATAGAGCCGGCGCGAGGTCGTGTCCAGGGTCGCGAAGAGCTGGTCGGCCGCATACGCCCCGGCCTTCGTCAGCGAATTGAACAGCGTCGACTTGCCGGCATTGGTGTAACCGACGAGCGACACCGACAGCACATTGTGCGCTTCGCGCCCGCGGCGGCGCACGCGGCGCTGCTTCTCGATCTGCGCGAGACGCTCCTTGAGCACCTTGACGCGCTTTCCTAGCAGCCGGCGGTCAGTCTCGAGCTGGGTTTCGCCCGGACCGCGCAGGCCGATACCGCCCTTCTGCCGCTCGAGGTGGGTCCAGCCGCGCACGAGGCGGGTCGAAAGGTGGTCGAGCTGTGCGAGCTCGACCTGCAGCTTGCCCTCGTGGCTGCGCGCACGCTGCGCGAAGATGTCGAGGATCAGCGCCGTGCGATCGACGACGCGGCACTGCAAGCTGCGCTCGAGATTGCGCTGCTGCGCGGGCGACAGCGCGTGGTTGAAGATGACGAAATCGGCATCATGGACACGCAGTGTCTCGGCGATCTCGTCGACCTTGCCGCGTCCGGCGAAAAGCGCCGGATCGGGCCGCGCGCGGCGGCCGCCGATGACCGCCTCGACGCTCGCGCCGGCACTGAGCGCAAGCAGCTTGAGTTCGGAAAGGCGCTCGTCCAGCGCGCCCTGGTTCAGGTCGAGCTGGACAAGTACCGCGCGCTCACCGGCATCGGGGCGCTCAAACATGGAGGAACTTGGCGTCCATGGGGCGCCCGCGGGAATCAGCTATTGCCGTCACCCGAGTCCTGTTGCTGGATGTTGACCGGACGTGCGGGCACGACGGTCGAGATCGCGTGCTTGTACACCATCTGGGTGACGGTGTTCTTCAGCAGCACGACGTACTGATCGAAGGATTCAATCTGGCCTTGCAGCTTGATGCCGTTGACCAGATAGATGGCCACGGGGACATGCTCCCTGCGCAGGGTGTTCAGGAACGGGTCTTGTAGAAGTTGCCCTTTGTTGCTCATTTTCAAACCTCGAGGCTGCGTTTTATTGTGAATGTAAAGGATTTCATGTTGCACTGCCACATTCGTACAAACAATCGATCCCGGTGCGGAGTTGGAAACTAATCTTTCCCGATATACGGATTGTGCGAGGTGCGGAATTGTATCCGCAAGGGCGTGCCCTGCAATTTGAACGCTTCCATGAAGGTGCGTTCCAGAAACCGTACGTAGGACGCGGGCACCTGATCCAGGGCCGCGCCGTGGATCACCACGACCGGCGGGTTGTTGCCGCCCTGGTGGGCGTAGCGCATCTTCGGGCGGAACATGCCGCTGCGCGGCGGCGCCTGCTTCGCCAGCGCGGCCTGGAGCGTGCGGGTCAGGCGCGGGGTGGACAGATTCACCATTGCCGCTGCATAGGCGGAATCGACCGACTTCATGACCGCCACGACACCTGCGCCCTTGAGGGCGGAGATGTAATGGAAACGCGCGAAGGACAGGAAGCCCAGTTTGTGCTCGATGGCCCGCTTGATCAGTTCGCGGCGGTAGTCGTCAACGCTGTCCCACTTGTTCACCGCGACGACCAGGGCGCGGCCCGAATCGAGGATGAAGCCTGCGATGTGGGCATCCTGGTCGGAGATGTCCTGCGACGCGTCGAGCACCAGCACGACGACGTTGCACTGCTCGATGGCCTGCAGTGTCTTGATGACGGAGAACTTCTCGATGGCCTCGAAGATCTTGCCGCGGCGGCGCAGGCCAGCGGTATCGATCAGCGTGTAGTTGCGGCCGTCGCGCTCGAACGGGATCGCGATGGCGTCGCGCGTGGTGCCCGGCATGTCGAAGGCGATGACACGCTCCTCGCCGAGCAGGCTATTCACGAGCGTCGACTTGCCGACGTTCGGACGACCGACGATGGCAATGCGCGGGCCGCGGTCCTCGGCCTCTTCCGGCTCCTCGTCGAGCGGGAAGTCGCCGAGCACGAAATCGATGAGCAGCTTGACGCCGTCACCGTGGGCGGCCGACACCGGCAGCGGCGCGCCCAGGCCCAGTGCGTGGAAGTCGGCGGCAACGATGCTGCGCTCCATGCCTTCGGCCTTGTTCACGACCAGGTGCACGGGACGCCCGGCGCGGCGCAGGCGCGCAGCGATCTGTTCGTCGTGCGGGGTGAGACCGGCGCGGCCGTCGACGAGGAACAGCAGCACGTCGGCTTCGGCGATCGCCTGTTCGGCCTGGCGGGCCATCTCGTGCATGATGCCGGCCTTGGCGACGGGATCGAAACCGGCCGTATCGACGACGAGGTAATCGCGATCGCCGACGCGGCCGATCCCGTAGTGACGGTCGCGGGTGAGGCCGGGCTGGTCGGCGACGAGGGCGTCGCGCGTGCGCGTGAGCCGGTTGAACAGCGTCGATTTACCGACGTTGGGGCGACCGACGAG
The DNA here is from genome assembly GCF_017894385.1 of Aromatoleum petrolei. Lineage (NCBI taxonomy): Bacteria > Pseudomonadati > Pseudomonadota > Betaproteobacteria > Rhodocyclales > Rhodocyclaceae > Aromatoleum > Aromatoleum petrolei. Next base: position 3,531,032 of record NZ_CP059560.1, on the reverse strand, counting down.
GACGATGGTGGGTTTCAAGCGCTCATTCCCGCTCAGCGGGCCTCATACACGTGGATGCCGCCATCGCTCGTCTGGACGACAAAGCCGCCACTGCCGAAACGGCGCATGTCGGCGGTTACGGAGCTGCTGTCGGCGCGCGCGCGTGCCGCGAAGGTGCCGTCGGCGCGCTTGAGCAGGTGGATGTAGCCTTCGAAATCGCCGACCGCGACGTAGTCGCCGACGATCAGCGGACGCGAGAGGCCGCGGCGCGGAAGGGCACTCTGCTTCCACACGTTGGCTCCGCTCGAGCCGTCGAGCGCCTGGACCGCGTCGCTGTCGTCGGTGATCACGACGAGGCGGCTGTCGCGATCCATGCCGACGCTGCTGGAGACCTCGCGCGACCACAGGGCATTGCCATTGCTGGCGTCGAAGCACGCGGCACGCCCCTGGTAGGTGACCGCACACAACTCCTTGCGCCCGATCACCGGGGTGCCGGCGACGTCGGCGACACGTTCCAGCTCGGTTGCGCCCTTGGGCGTGGCGACGGTGAGCTCCCACAGCTGGCCGCCGTTGGCGAGGCTCACCGCGACGAGCTTGCCGCCGGGGTAGCCGGCCACCGCCGCCGGCCCTTCCAGCGTGACGCCGGCGAAACTGCGCAGCGACAGCGGCGGCGTCGCACGCTGGAACACCCAGCGGCGGGCGCCGGTATTGGCATCGAGGCCGATCAGTCGGCTGTCGGAGGCACGCACGACGACGATGGCGTCACCGACCGCGGGGGCGGCGAGCACCTCGGCGCCGATCGCGGCCCGCCAGCGCTCGGCACCGTTCGCGGCATCGAGCGCAACGATCTCGCCGCCGGTGGTGGCGACGACAGCGAGTTTGCCGTTGCTGCCGACACCTGCGGACAGGCGCTTGGCGGCGTTAACGGACCACACCGCCTTTCCGTCCTTGAAGCGCGCCACGGCGCCGTCGTGGGCGGCGGCATAGACATCTTCACCGACCACTGCCGGCTGGAACACATAGGGCCCAGCCTTGCCGATGCGCGCCTGCCACAGGGGGCGCAATTCGGCGGTGGCCTTGAAGTCGGGCAGCTTGGCCGGCTTCGGTCCCGATTCGGCGAAGGGGTTGAGGGATGAGCAGCCGGCGAGCAGCGCCAGCGAGGCCGCAAGGGCGAACGCGGTGAACGGTCGCTTCATCGCTCAGCTCTCCAAGGCCTGCTGCTTGACGCGAATGACTTCGCGCAGGGTTTCGCCGCCGTCGCCAGCGTCCGCGGCCAGCGCATCGAGCGCGGCCTGGTAGGCGCTGCGTGCCTCGGCAGGTTTGCCGCTGGCCGCCAGCACGTCGCCGCGCAAATCTTCGAAACGCGCCTTCAGGGCCGGCGCCGGCGCGTTCGCGAGCTGAGCAAGCGCCTGGTCGAACGCGCCCTCGTCGAGCAGCAGTGCAGCCAGTCGCAGGCGGGCGATGTCCTTCAGCGCGGAATCGCTGCCCTTGGCGAGCAGCCATTCAAGCTGGGCGCGCGCGCTCTTCGCATCACCCTTCTCGACCTGCATGCCAGCGGAGGCGAGCGCCCCCATTTCCGCATAGGCGGTCGAGGGGAATTTCTCGATGAGCTGGCCGGCGGCATCGCGCGTCTTCTGCGCGTCGCCTTTGATCATCGCCTGCTCGAGCGCAAAGTACAGCGCTCCGGCTTCACCGGCCTGGCGGTTCTTGTAGTACTGCAGGCCCTGCCAGCCGACCGAGGCCAGCGCGGCAGCCACTGCGATCGCAGTCACGAAATTACCGTAGCGGGCCCACCAGGCCTTCAGCTCGGAAATCTGTTCCTGCTCTTCGAGGTCATACACTGCCATCGTTTTCCTCTTCTTCTTGAGTAAATAGGCACCCGGCGACCGCGTCGCCAAGGACTTCGAGTGCGACCCGCTGCTGGCCGCCGGGGCCGCGCAAGGGCTTGAGGCCGACCTCGCCCGCCGCGGCTTCGTCGTCGCCGATGACGACGGCGAGCTGGGCGCCGCTGGCATCGGCCTTCTTCATCTGCGACTTGAAGCTGCCGCCGCCGCAGTGCGTGAGCACCGCGAATCCGTAACCGCGCAGCGCCTCGGCAGCGCGGAAGGCGAGGCGCTGGGCCTGGTCGCCGAAATGCACGACATAGACGTCGGGCAGCGCACGCTCGATCTCGCCGCCCCCTTCGCGCCACAGCGCCAGCAGACGCTCGACGCCCATCGCAAAACCGGCCGCCGGGGCGGGCTTGCCGCCGAGCTGCTCGATCAGGCCGTCGTAGCGGCCGCCCGCGCAGACCGTGCCCTGCGCCCCGAGCCGCGTCGTGACCCATTCGAACACGGTGCGGTTGTAGTAGTCGAGGCCGCGCACGAGGCGCGGGTTGATGCGATAGGGTATGCCGGCATCCTTGAGGAGGGCCTGCACACCGTCGAAGTGCTTGAGCGATTCCTCACCGAGGAAGTCGATCAGCCGCGGGGCCGCCTCGACGAGCTCCTGCAGGTCGGGGTTCTTGGTGTCGAGGATGCGCAGCGGGTTGGTGTGCAGGCGGCGCTTGCCGTCCTCGTCGAGACGCTCCTGGTGCGCGGACAGGTAGGCGATCAGCTCGGCGCGGTGGCGCGCGCGCTCCTCGCTCGAACCGAGCGAGTTGAGCTCGAGCCGGACGTCCTCGAGCCCGAGGTCGTCCCACAGGCGCGCGCACATCAGGATGTGCTCGGCATCGACGTCGGGTCCCTCGAAGCCCAACGCCTCGACACCGATCTGGTGGAACTGGCGGTAGCGGCCCTTCTGCGGACGCTCGTGGCGGAACATCGGCCCGTGGTAATAAAGGCGCTGGGCGCCGGTGGCGAGCATCTTGTGCTGGATCGCGGCACGCACGCAGGAGGCCGTGCCCTCGGGGCGCAGCGTGAGGTGCTCGCCGTTGAGCGCGTCCTCGAAGGAGTACATCTCCTTCTCGACGATGTCGGTCACTTCACCGATCGCGCGCTTGAACAGCGGCGTCGGTTCGACGATGGGCATGCGGATGGGGCGGTATCCGTAGCTGCGCAGCCAGTCGCGCACGATGTCTTCGAAATGTTCCCAGGCTTCGGCGTCGTCGGGCAGGATGTCGTTCATCCCGCGCACGGCCTGAAGGGTCTGCATCACAGGTTTCTTTTCAGTCATATGTGGACGGCTCAGGCCGCCTTTTTTGTGTATTTGGTCGCGACGTAGTCGTCGATGATCGCAATGAATTCGGCCGCGATGTTGTCCCCGCGCAGGGTAACCGTTTTTTCGCCGTCGACGAACACGGGCGCGGCCGGGGTTTCGCCGGTCCCGGGCAGCGAAATGCCGATGTTGGCGTGCTTGCTCTCGCCGGGCCCGTTGACGACGCAGCCCATGACGGCGAGCGTCATGTTCTCGACGCCGTCGTACTGCTCGCGCCAGACGGGCATCTGCTCGCGCACGTAGGTCTGGATCGTCGACGCGAGTTCCTGGAAGAAGGTGCTCGTCGTGCGGCCGCAGCCCGGGCAGGCGGTGACCATGGGCGTGAAGGCGCGCAGCCCCATGGTCTGCAGGATCTCCTGCGCGACGACGACTTCCTGCGTGCGGCTGCCGTTGGGCTCGGGCGTGAGCGAGATGCGGATGGTGTCGCCGATGCCTTCCTGCAGCAGCACGGCGAGCGCGGCCGTGGAGGCGACGATGCCCTTCGAGCCCATGCCAGCCTCAGTCAGGCCTAGATGCAGCGGGTAGTCGCAGCGGCGCGCCATCTCGCGATACACGGCGATGAGGTCCTGCACACTGGACACCTTCGCCGACAGGATGATGCGGTCGCCGCCGAGGCCGTATTCCTCGGCCTTGGCCGCGGATTCGAGGGCGGAAACGACGAGCGCTTCACGCATCACCGCGCCGGCGTCGCGCGGCTCGGCGAGCTTCGCGTTCTGGTCCATGACGCGTGCGAGCACGGACTGGTCGAGACTGCCCCAGTTCACGCCGATGCGCACGGGTTTGTCGTACTTGCAGGCGAGTTCGACGATGGCCGCGAACTGCGGATCGCGCTTGGCGCCCGCACCGACATTGCCCGGGTTGATGCGCAGCTTGGCAAGCGCTTCGGCACACGCGGGGAAGTCGGTGAGGAGTTTGTGGCCGTTGTAGTGAAAGTCGCCGACCAGCGGGACGTCAATGTTGAGCGCCAGCAGGCGGTCGCGGATGTGCGGCACGGCCTTCGCTGCAGCCTCGTTGTTGACCGTGATGCGCACCAGCTCGGAGCCCGCGCGCGCGAGCTCGGCAACCTGCATCGCGGTGCCGAGGACGTCGGCGGTGTCGGTGTTGGTCATCGACTGCACGACGACGGGGGCGTCGGAGCCGATCAGGACGCGTCCGACGCGGACCTGGCGCGTGCGGTGGCGCGGCAGGGAACCGGCGTGGTTGTCGGGACGGGAGTCGGTTGTTGGGATCGTAGCCAAGTCAGCTCACTCCAGGGTGAATCTCGCGACACTGACGCGCACGTGGGGCGTCAGGTCGTACGGCTTGCCGCGATAGTCGAGGGACACCTGCTTGGCGTTACCGACGACCAGCGCAAAGGGGGGTTTGCCTTGCACGGTGCGCGAACTGCCGGCGCCGTTGATCCCCGAATAGACGATGGCGCCGCCTGCATCGCGTACCTCAACCCACGAATCGCCCTCGAATCGGAACACGAGGTGCACGACACCCTCGGCAGCGGGCGCCGGGGCGGCGGGGGCCGCTGTCTGCGCGACGGGGGCCGCAGGCGGCACCACCGCGGGCGCTGCGGGGACCGGCGCAACGGTCGCTGACGGGGGGGCAAGCGGAACGGCTGCCGGCGCGGCTTCGGGCGCGGCCGGCTGCGCCGAAGGGGCGACCGGCTGCGAGGGCACGACGCCGCTCTCGGCGAGTGCGGATTCCGACACCTGCCCTTGCGGGGCAGCGGCAACGCTGGTCAGCGGAGGCGTCAGCTGCGCCGCGCGTTCGGTGACGCTCTCGGCGACATCGGCATTCTCCGCCGGCATGCGGAACCAGTCGAAGTACCAGCCCACGAGCACGAGGAGCAGGAGCGCGCCGGCGATCAGGCCGACGGGAAGCTGCACCGAGCGCCCGCCGCTGCCGTTCGGCATCACGCCTACGGCGTTCGACACCGGCGCGAGCTCGACGGCCCGGGGAGCGACTGCGGACTCGAAGGCTGCCAGCACGACAGCCGGATCGACCCCGAGGTAGCGGGCGTAGTTGCGCAGGAAGCCGCGCGCGAATGCGGTGCCGGGCAGGAGGTCGAGCCGCCCCGCCTCCATCGCCTCGATCTGCCGGCTGGTCAGCTTGAGGGAATGCGCGACATCGCTCGCCGTTTCGCCGCGGGCTTCACGCAACTGCCGAAGTTGCGCGCCCATCTCGGCAGCCTGGTCGGACGATGCCGCCTCCTGCCGGTCCAGATGCACTTCTGTCACTCGTAATTTCCCTGGATCATCGTCTGGTATTCGGGGCTGTCGGCGAAGCGGCCGCGCAACTGGGCGGCGTAGCTCGCCTCGGCGTCGCGGTTGCCCAGGCGGCGCGCGGTACGCAGCCCCAGCCACACCGATTGCGGTGTCGGCTCGCCCTGCTGGTGCAGATCGACGAGCAGCGCGCTCGCGACGTTATAGGCGCCGCGCCGGTAGGCGATGCCGGCGAGCTGGTAGATCGCCTGACGGTTCGCCGGGTCGGTCTGCACGGCGCGACGGAATTCCGCCTCCGCCGCCGTGTCATTGTTTTGGCGCAGATAGCACAGTCCGGCGTTGGTGTAGGGCCGCGTCGGCGTGCGGTAGTACGGGTTGCGCGCCGACGACGCGAGCCGCGCGAGACCGTCCTGCACGTTTCCATTGACGCACTGGAACCAGCCGAAGCTGTTGTTGAACTCAGGATCGTTCGGTGCAATCTCGAGGGCGCGCAGGAAGTTCTCGCGGGCCGCGTTCCCGTCGTCGATCGCCATGTACACCAGCCCCATCAGGTGGTAGGCCGGCGCGTAGTTGGACTGATTCTGCAGCGCCACGCGCGCCTCGTCGAGCGCGACGGCGTAGTTGCCGAGCTGGAGGTAGGCGCCACCCAGTTCGACGTGAACCTTGGCCGTCGCCTCGCCCTTGCCCGACACGGGCATGTCCGCCACGGGACGATCCGCAAGCGGCGAGCCGGCGGTGTTCATGGTGGCATTGCAGCCGGCGAATGCCAGCGCGAACAACGGGAGCGACAGCTTCACGAAGAGCCGGGTCATGCACGATCCTCCATCGATTTCACAAGGCGAACGGTGCGGCGCGTGCGGTCCTGGACCTGCCCCGCAAGCTGGCCGCAGGCGGCATTGACGTCGTCGCCGCGCGTCTTGCGCGTGGTCGTGACAATACCCGCATCGATCAGGATACCTGCAAAGCGGCGTATGCGTTCGGGTTGGGAACGGTCGAAACCGGAATTCGGGAAGGGGTTGAACGGGATCAGATTGAACTTGCACGGCACGTCGCGCACGAGGGCGACGAGCGCGCGCGCATGTGCATCGGAGTCATTGACGCCGTCGAGCATGACGTATTCGAAGGTGACGAAGTCGCGCGGGGCGCGTTCGAGGTAGCGCCGGCACGCGGCCATCAGCTCGCGCAGCGGATATTTCTGATTGATCGGCACGAGACGGTCGCGCAGCGCGTCGTCGGGCGCATGCAGCGACACGGCGAGCGCGACCGGGCATTCCTCGCGCAGGCGGTCCATCGCCGGCACGATACCGGAAGTGGACACGGTGACACGGCGGCGCGAAAGGCCGTAGGCGTGGTCGTCGAGCATCAGGCGCAGCGCGGTGACGACGTTGTCGAAGTTCGCGAGCGGCTCGCCCATGCCCATCATGACGACGTTGCTGATGACGCGGCCATTGTCCGCATCACCGTCGGCATCCTTCACCCCCGCGGGCGTCGAGGTACCACCCAGCAGCTTGTTGGCGAGCCACAGTTGGCCAATGATCTCGGCCGCGGTGAGGTTGCGGTTGAAGCCCTGCTTGCCCGTCGAGCAGAAGGCGCAGTCGAGCGCGCAGCCGGCCTGCGAGGAGATGCACAGCGTGCCGCGGTTGGTTTCGGGGATGAAAACGGCCTCGACGGCGTTGGCATTGCCGACATCCAGCAGCCACTTGCGCGTTCCGTCCTCCGAGATGCTGTCGCGGATGGCCTGAGGCGGACGGATGCACGCCTCCTGGGCGAGCTTCGCACGCAGGCTCTTCGCGACGTCGGTCATGTTGTCGAATTCGGTTTCGCCGAAACGGTGCATCCAGCGCATCACCTGGCGCGCGCGGAAGGGCTTCTCACCGCGCTCGGCAAACCAGGCGACGAGGCCGTCGACGTCGAAATCGAGCAGATTGACCGGTGTTTCCATGTGTTTCCTGTACTGCCCTCAAAATGCAATCGGCCCGCGACGCACGAAGTGCGCGGGCCGATGCGCGGGCGTAGCCCTGAGAGACTTAGCGGGCGTAAACGTTCATTCCGGGGAAGAAGAACGCGACTTCGACCGCGGCAGTTTCGGGCGCATCCGAACCGTGCACGGCGTTGGCGTCGATCGAGTCGGCAAAGTCGGCGCGGATGGTGCCCGGCGCCGCCTTCTTCGGGTCGGTGGCGCCCATCAGGTCACGGTTCTTGGCGATCGCGTTCTCGCCTTCGAGGACCTGGATCATCACCGGACCGGAGATCATGAAGGACACCAGATCCTTGAAGAAGGGGCGCTCCTTGTGCACGGCGTAGAACTGGCCGGCTTCGCGCTCGGACAGGTGCACCATCTTGGAAGCGACGATCTTCAGGCCCGCATCTTCGAAGCGCTGGTAGATCTTGCCGATCACGTTCTTGGCGACGGCGTCGGGCTTGATGATGGACAGGGTGCGTTCGATAGCCATTTGAAAAAACTCCGGTTTGAATCGGTCAGCGAAAAATGGGGCGCAAAAAGCGTAGCTCGCGATTCTAGCAGTTTTTCGTGACGCGCTCCCAGCACGGCAAAAACGCGTCCCGTACCGAAGGGCTCGCCGAACGCACTTCTTTCGCTGCAACAACCGTGACGTGCTTCTCGTGGAAAGCCATGAACCCAAACGGGGGATATTGACTCCGCGATGGCGCCGCCGAACGCACGGCACCCGCGGGTCGATCATGAGCAGGCGGACGAGCACGGATCGGATGACCGCGGCCTTCACCTACCCGATTTCGGCCAGCGCCTGGGCGTGCTCGGCGTGCGGGAAGCCGGGGACTTGTCACGACAATGTGCGGTATCTGACGGACAGTGCGCTAATGGAGTCCGGATGGGTAATACCGCCGCTGACGGCAGGGATGTGCATGGGAAAATAAATAGTTGTTTGACGAGCCTGTTGCAATGCCGACTCCTGCCCGCCTGGACGCCCCTCCCCCCTCGGACGTACCGCGTCAACGAGTCCCTTTCATCGCGGCGACGGCGATCCTGGTGCTCGCGGGATTGTTCACGTGGTACGCCATAGCGGACCGACGCACGACCATTGCCGAGGGCATAGAGACAACTGAGCAGATGGCAAGCCAGACCGCGCTGATCGCCGCGGGAACGCTGGAATCGGGCGAACAGTTGCTGCGCGCGATGGCGCTACTCGTCAGGCCGCCCGTGACAGTTCCCCGCCTCGACCCCGAGGCGGTACGCACGGCGCTGCTGGATTTACGCTCCGCCGCGCCGCACCTGATGGATCTGCTGATCCTCTCCAAGGACGGACGAATCGAGCACTGGACGGGCTCCGGCACACCGCCATCGGTCATGGAGCGCGAATATTACACAGCTCACTTGCGGCCCGACAGCGCGCTCTACGTCGGGCCGCCGCAGCTATCGAAGGTTCATGCCGGACGATGGTTCTTCGCCTTGAGCACTGCCCTGCGCGACACATCGGGCCGACTGACCAATGTTCTCGTCGTCATTATCGACGTCGACCTGCTACGCGAGCGCCTGACGCCGCGCAATCCGCACAACGGTCTCAGCCAAGCCCTGTTGAGCGAGGATGCGCGCATATATTCGCGCACGCCCGATCACGAACTCCACGTCGGCAAGCATCTGCCCCTCACACCGGAACGCAGCGGCGTGCTGGCCAGCAGCCCGTATGCGACCACTGTGACCATATCACCGCTCGACGGACAGGAACGCATCGTCGCCTATCAACATCTGCGCCTCTACCCGATGGTGGCTTCGGCAGCACTGCCGGTCGCTGAAGTTCTGGAGCGCTGGCACAAGCGGGTAATCACCGTATTTGTCCTGTGGCTGGCGCTGAGCGCGACCATCGTCGCGGTCGCCCGGCGCGCGGCGGCGGTCAGCCGCATCCAGCTGGAACACGCCAGCATCGACGGACTCACCGGGGTGTATAACCGGCGCTCGATCATGGCGTGTGCGGACGCATTCGAGAACAAGCCGGATCGCCGCGGGGAGTTGTCGATGCTGATGATAGACATCGACCACTTCAAGGAAATCAACGACACCTACGGCCACTTGGCGGGCGACGAGGCAATCCGCAGCATTTCACACCTGCTACGCGACGAGGTGCGAGCGAGCGACGTCGTCGGGCGCTATGGCGGCGAGGAGTTCCTCGTCCTGATGCCCGACACCGGCACCGAGGGCGCTGTCCACGTGGCGGAGAAGCTCCGGTCGGCGGTCGCAGCACGCATCGAATCGCCGAGGCCGATCACGATCAGCGTCGGCGTCGCCACGACCATCCGCGGCCAACGCTCGCTCGCGCAAACACTCGCTTGTGCCGACACCGCGCTTTACGAGGCGAAGCAGGCGGGTCGCAACTGCGTGCGCATCGCCCACCCTCACGCAGAACCCGCCGGCCCCACGAACTGAACGGTCTGCGCCCGGGAGTGCCGCGCTCGGGCCGGCCAGCGCGGCGAGGCTGTCGCAGTGCGTGCCACTCAGTCGCCGTCGAGGGACAAGACCCGGCCGGTTGCGAGCAGTGCGGCGTACTCGGCGGCGGGCACCGGTCGACTGAACAGGAATCCCTGCATCTCGTCACACGCGTTGGCGCGCAAGAACTCGAGCTGCGGGCGAGTTTCGACACCCTCTGCGACCACCGTCAGGTCCAGACTGTGGGCGAGCCCGATGACCGCGCGGCAGATCGCAGCATCTTCGGGATCGCTCGCGATGTCGCGCACGAACGCGCGATCGATCTTCAGCTGGTCGATGGGGAAACGTTTTAGATAGGCAAGGCTCGAGTAACCGGTGCCGAAATCGTCGAGCGCGACGCCGATACCGATTGCGTTAAGCTCGCGCAGCATCGCCACCGCACGGTCCACGTCGTGCATGACCGTGCTTTCGGTGATCTCCAGCTGCAGGCAGTGCGGATCGAGGCCGGCTGCCACCAAGGCCGCGCGCACCGTCTGCGGCAGATTCTCCTGGCGGAACTGGCGGGCCGAGAGATTGACCGCGACGGGCGGCACGGCGAATCCCTCGGCAATCCAGGCGGCTTGCTGGCGACAGGTCTCGCGCAGCACCCATTCGCCGAGCGGCACGATCAGCCCGGTGTCTTCGGCGACCGGGATGAAATCGGCCGGAGAAACCATGCCGCGCTCGGGATGCTGCCAGCGGACCAGGGCCTCGGCACTGGTTACCCGCCCGTCGCACAGGCTGGCCTTCGGCTGGTAGAACACCCGCAGCTCACCGTTGTCGATCGCGCTCCGTAGCGCGCTGGCCAGCGCGAGCTGCGCGGTGGCCCGCAGGTTCATTTCCGGCGCGTAGAAACGGAAGGCATTCCCGCCCGCCGACTTGGCGTTGTGCATGGCGATGTCGGCGGCCCCGAGAAGGGCTTCCGCGTCCTGTCCGTCGCGTGGAAAAAGGCTGATGCCGAGACTTGCGGTCGAGTACACCCCGTGGCCGGCGATGTCGAGCGGTGCAGCGACATCCTCGAGCAGCCGCCCCACCAGCGGCGCGACGTCCTCGGCGGCGGCCAGGTCGTCGAGCAGGATCGCGAATTCGTCGCTGGCCAGGCGTGCGACGGTATCGCCGTTGCGCAGCGGCCCCTGCAAACGGCGTGCGGCCTCCTTGAGCAAGATATCGCCGCGGGCCTGGCCAAGCGTGTCGTTGATGGCCTTGAAGCGGTCGAGGTCGAGCAGCGCGACCGCAACCGTCCGCCCATTGCGCCGGGCATGCACCAGCCCCTGCTCGAGACGATCACGGAACAGATGGCGATTGGCGAGTCCCGTCAGCGTGTCGTAGTGAGCCTGGTGGGCGAGCTCGCGCTCGGCGCGCTGACGCGCATCGCGCTCGCGCAGGCTGCGCAGCCCGTACGCCAGGTCGTTGGCGAGTTCCTCGAGCAGGGCGACCTCCTGGAGGTCGAAGGCGTCGCCCTCGCTGGCGTAGATATTGAGCGCGCCGACCGTTCGTCCCGCCGCAGTCAGCGGCAGCGCGATGCTAGAGGTGAAGCCGCGACGCTGGGCCTCGGTGCGCCATGGCGCGTAGGCCGGATCGCCGGGGATGTCAATGCAGGTTTGGGTGGTGCCCAACCGGATCGCACGGCCTGTCGGCCCTTGACCCGAAGGGACGTCCGCCCAGCTCACATCGAGTGTGCGCAGGTAATCCGCCCCCACGCCCGCCATCGCCGCAGGGTGCACCGAGCGCGCAGGATCGTCGAGCGCGAGACCGACCCAGGCCAGGCGATAGCCGCCAAGTTCGACGAGGTGCCCACAGACGGTTCCGAGTAGCTCGCCCTCATTCTGCGCGCGGACCAGCGCTTCATTGCACAAGGTGAGCATGCGCAGGGTGCGATTCAGGCGGCGCAGCTCGTTCTCGGCTCGCACCTGCGTCGAAATGTCACGCACGACGGCGATGACCTGCGCCTCGCCGTCATGCGCCATGACTGCCCGACTGATGTCGGCCGGAAACTCGCTGCCGTCGCGCCGCCGCGCAAAGATGCCCGGCCGGCGCATGCCATTCACATCAGAATGCGGCGTTCCGTGATAGTCCGAACGCTGCTCCGAATGCTGTGCCCTGAAACGCTCGGGCACGAGAAGCTCGACCGTCTGGCCGAGCAGTTCGCTCCGCGAGTAGCCGAACAGCATCTCGGTACGGGCGTTGACCATCGTGATGCGGCCGGCGGCGTCGGTAATGACCACGCCGTCGGCCGCCGACTCGAGGATGCTGCGGACGCGCGCCTCGCTGGCACGCAGGGTGCGTTCCGCTTGGCTGCGTTCATCGACTTCACGCAGCAGCGCCGCATTGCTGGCGGCCAGTTCGGTACTGCGCTGCGCCTCTCGCCGCTGCGCCGACTGCAAGGCGCCGGCCATGTCGTTGAGCGCGACGTTAAGCGTGGCGAACTCGTCGCCGCCGTCGCTGCGCAGGCGTACGTCGAGATCGCCCGCCGCCAGGCGTTGCGCGAAGTTCATCGTCTGGGCGATCGAGCGCCGGATGCTGCGTGAAAACAGATATCCAATGGCCAGGCCAAGCGCGGCGGCAAGCACACCAGTCAGCAGCAGAGCCGAGCCAGCGAAGTGCTCGAAGCTCCGTAGCTCGTCGCGGGTGCTTGACGCCCGGGTGCGAGCATCGGCGTGCAGCCGCTGCAACTGGGACTCGATTTGATGCACCGCTTCGAGATACTGCTCGCGGGTCGTCTCGAGTTCGTCGCTGACAGCCTCGTAGGCAAGAAAGGCCTCGCGATAGTCATGCAGCGCACCGGCAACCTCGCCACGCAGCGCGACCGGCAGTGGCTCGCGCACGACGGTGGCGGCGAAACGCTCGCCCGCATCGGCGAAACGGCGGGCATGAGGCGCGCTGTCGGTGATCATGTAATCCTTCTCGAACCGCCGCATCGCGAGCAGATCCGCGCGCAACCGATGCGCTTCGGCAGGAATCAGCGCCTCGATGCGGTGCGCGGCCGTGCGCAGCATCCCCACCAGGCCGTCGCCACGGCTACCGAGTTGCCCCTGCAATCCAGCCGCCACAAGGAAATCGTTCTCGAAGCCCCTTGCAGCCGACTCGATCGCCTTTACTTCGTTCCGCATGTCGGCTTCGCGGGCGAGCGCGCCGATCGCCGCCAGATGCTCGCGCAGGGTCGCAAGGTTGGTGCGCACAAGCGTCACATAGCGCGTGCGGCTCTCCTCATAGCCCAGCACCGGCACCGCGAGCAGGAAGTCCTTCTCGTAACGGCGCGCCCTGAGCAGCGCATGATTGGCAAGCAGGCTCAGTTCGGCGATCTGCAGCTCGACAGCGAAGTGCTCCTCGAACAGCGTACCGATTCGGCGATGACTGGCCAACGAGGCGACCCCTACGGCCAATGTGAGAGCGACCAGGAGGGTGAAGCCGATCCTCAGGCGCGCACCGAGGCTCAGCCGGGCGAACGACTCGGGCAGGGAGCCTCCGCGTCCGAGAGGTCGGCTGGCCACGGCGCTAATCCACGTAAGGGACGAAATCGAGCTGCCGGATCAGCCCGGTCACGTTCGACGACATCGCAAACTCGATGAATTCGCGCGCCAGCCCTTGCGGCAAACCCCGCGTGACGAGGGTTAACGGTCGCGCGACCGGAAACCATCCCTTGCGCACGCTGCGGCTACTGGCTTCGATGCCATCGACGGAAAGCAAACGGATCGGCTGACCGGCCTCGACAGCCCGTTCCGCCTCGCCGACCGACATAAACACGATCGCGCTGCGGTCGCCGGCCACCGCCTGCAGGCGCTGCAGGTTGTCGGTGAGGATATTGGCTGCAGGAACCGCCGCGTAATCGATGTCGAAATGCCTGGCGAAGAGCTCAGACGAACTGCGCCCCTGCTCCGCAGCCAGAACACGTATAGGCCGGTCCTCGCCGCCCACGGCACGCCAGTTATGTATCCGCCCTCCGTAGATGGAGGCGATCTCGGCCGAACGCAGGTTTCTGACCGAATTGTCGCGATGGACCACCAGCGACACCCCGTCGCGGGCGATCGGCACCCCGACCAGATCCGTCTCGCCTTCCGGAAGGGAGCGCGAAAGCATCGCAATATCGGCCTGTGCGTCACGCAGGGCCTGCAACCCTCGATCCGAGCCCAGGGGGCGGACCTTGATGACGACGTCCGGACGGCGCTCGCGAAACCGATCGGCGATCGCCTTGACCAGTGGACTCATCGTGCCTGATCCGGCGATGACGAGCGCGTTGCGCGAGCCTTGCTCAGCTTTGGAGTCGGGCTTCGACGGCGTGGCCGACAGCGCTGGCCCGATCGCAAACAGGGCAAGCAGCACACCGAGGCGCAGCCCTGCGCCGCCGTCGGCGAACGGCCGCCCCCCCGTCACGACGCTGCCACGGCCAACGGCCCGTGCGGCCACGCGTCGAAACCACTCGACACCGGTCCCAAGGGCGTGTGCGCATCCGCGCCGGGGCACCCGCCCCCATGTCGCGGAGCTGATCGATTCCATCGGGAATGTGTTTGGTTGATCCAGTGTCGGGCGAGTCTAGTGCAATTGGCATGGTCGGGCAATTCCCGACCAATGCACCCGCCCCCCCGTATCCGGCCACCGGGCGATCGCGCGGATGTTCGCGACGACCACTGCCCGCGAGCGTTCGCAACAGGGGGCGCGACTGCTTGCGCGGGTGACCCACAACGGACGTCGGCGCGCCGCTCCCGCCCTACGGGGAGGAAAGCGGCGGACGCCGGGGACCGCTTAGAGGATCATCCGGCCGACGTACCACGCGCCGCCGGCGATCAGCGCACTGCACGGGATGGTCAGGATCCACGCCCAAACGATGCTCCCGGCCACACCCCAACGCACCGCCGAGACCTTGCGCGAGGAGCCGACGCCGACGATGGCGCCCGTGATGGTGTGGGTGGTCGACACCGGGATGCCCAGCGCGGTAGCGAGGAACAGCGTGATCGCGCCGCCGGTTTCGGCACAGAAACCGCCGATCGGCTTGAGCTTGGTGATGCGCTGCCCCATGGTCTTGACGATGCGCCAGCCGCCGAACATCGTGCCGAGGCCGATGGCGAGGTAGCACATGATGATGACCCAGGTCGGCACGGGGTCGGAGCTCTGGCTGATGCCGGCGGCGATCAGGAGCATCCAGATGATACCGATGGTCTTCTGCGCGTCGTTGCCGCCGTGGCCGAGGCTGTAGAGCGAGGCCGAGACGAGCTGCAGGCGGCGGAACCACTTGTCGACCTTGCGTTGCGGGGTCCGGAAGCATATCCACGACACCGCGACCATCAGGATCGATCCGAGCAGGAAGCCCAGCAGCGGCGACACGAGGATAAAGGCGACCGTCTTGATGAGCCCGCTGGCGAGCAGCGAGCCGAAGCCGCCCTTGGCGACCGCGGCACCGACCAGGCCGCCGATCAACGCGTGCGAGGAGCTGGACGGAATGCCGTAGTACCAGGTGATGACGTTCCAGGCGATGGCCCCGACCAGCGCGCCGAACACGACGATGTGGTCGACGACCATCGGATCGATGGTGCCCTTGCCGATCGTCGTGGCCACCTTCAGCTGGAAGATGAAGATGGCCACGACGTTGAAGAAGGCCGCGAACGCGACCGCGTGGTGGGGCTTGAGCACGCCGGTCGAAACGACCGTCGCGATCGAGTTTGCCGCGTCGTGGAAGCCGTTCATGAAGTCGAACAGCAGGGCCAGCGCCACGAGGAACATCACCGTAGCCAGCCCGATCTCCATAGTTGCCATGTCGTTTTCCTGGAGATCGCGGATCAGGAGTTTTCGAGCACAACGGCCTCGAGGATCTTGGCGACGTCCTTGCAGCGATCGGTAACCGATTCGAGCAGCTCGTACACGCCCTTCATCTTCAGGACCACGCGGACGTCCGGCTCATCGCGGAAGAGGCCCGAGAGCGCCTTGCGCAGCACCCGATCGGCGTCGGATTCGAAGCCGTCGATCTCGTGGCAGATGCGCAGGATCTCGCGGCCGTTGTCCATGTTGGACAGCAGCACGACCGCCGCACGCACGCTCTCGGCGCAGGACAGCGACAGCTCGGCGATGCGCTGCGCCTCCTCGGTTGCCTCGCCGATGTCGTACAGCGAAACGGTCTCGGCGACGTCCTGGATGGTGTCGAGCACGTCGTCCATGCGCGAGATCAGCTGGTGGATCTCGTCGCGATCGAGCGGCGTGATGAACGTGGAATGCATCAGCGCCATGACGTCGTGGTTCAGCTTGTCCGCGCGGGTCTCGATCTCGTCGATGTCGGCGGTAGCCTTGGCGGCTGCCGATGCGTCCTTTCCGACGGCCTGCATCAGGACGACCAGGGCCTTCGCACCGGCCACGATCTCGTCTGCATGGGCGTTGAAAAGCGTGAAGAACTGACCCTCACGGGGCATGAAGCGGGAGAACATGGTGTTGTTTTGCCGGACGGCCGTATGGAGTTAGGGCGCGATTTTACCAGCGGAAACAATCCTGTAATGTTCCGTGCAGAAATATTGCGCAGGAATATACGCACGCGGGGGCATCACCCCACGCCATCGGTGTCCTGCGCGCGGCTTACATGCGCAGGCCGAAGGCCTTGCCGATCGCCTCGACGGTCTCGGGGCTGTCCCACCCCTTGGCGCCGTACACCTTGCGCAGGATCTTCCCGTCGGCGTCGACCAGCACCGTGAGCGGGATGCGGTCGGCGCCGAGCATGTTTTCGAGCGCGAGTCTGCGGTCGATGAAGTGCGGGAAGCTCGTCTTCGCTTGGACGAGGAAGGCCTGCGCACGATCGGGGTAATCGTCGATGGAGACACCGATCACGTTGAACTGCTTGCCGTAGCGTTTCGACAGGCGCTCCAGAGAGCTCATCTCGGCCAGGCAGGGCGGGCAGTAGCTGGCCCAGACATTTATGATGAGCGGCTTGCCGCGATAGTCGCCAAGCAGCTTCGAGCCGCCGGTGAGGCCCTGCATCGGGATCTGTTGCAGGGTGCCGCCTTCGGATACTTCTCCGGGCGTGGCAACGGCGGAACCGGGCACTGCGGCAAAGCACAGGGCGAGGGAAACGAGGGCATTCTTCATCTTGGCTGCGGGCAGGATACGCGGCGCGGTGCGCCGGAAGAGCGTGAGCATAGCAGGGAGGAGCAAGCTCGGGCACAGCGGTGCACCAGGGCCGTTACGTGGGAGCTCCTGTGTCGTTTCTTCGACAACAGCAGTGACACAAGCTCGAAAGCGTTCGCGCGATGCTTGCAGGCCGTTGTTCTTACGTGCGCTGTCATCGCACATCGATCATGCATTGATCTCCCGACAAGCTCCACGCTCGCGCACGTGTTCGACGAACTGCATCCGCAGGAAATGTCCCGAATGCCCAAGGAGTCCCTGACCGAACAACACTATCCGTCGGCCGCTCGCCGTTCGTCGCGCTGAAAGCGAAGACGCCGCGGGACCAACCGGAGAGCAGGGGAGAGCGCATCGCCACGGGGTGACCGCGGGGAACTACACGGCCGTTTCGGGCGCCGGCAGCGCCTGCGCCAACGCTTCGATCAGGTCAACCAGCACACGCGCAGTGCGGTCGCGCGCCTCGTCGATCTCGGCAGTGGGCGCGCCCTCGTGGATACGCCGCTCGAGCTCGGCCGCAACCTCCTGCAGCAGCCCCGCACCGATCTGCCCCGCCAATCCTTTCAGCGAGTGGGCGAGTCGCTCCGCCACAGCGAAATCGCCGCCGTCGAACGCTGCATTCAAGCGTACGTTAAAATCCCCGTAGCCACTTACGAACTTGCGCAGCAGGGATTGGTAAAACTCCTCCTTCCCCATCAGTCGGCGCACGCCCAAGTCGGGATCGAGTCCGGAGATCAGCCTGAGACTTGCCAGCGAGACGTGCGGCGCGGTCGGGGCTGCGGACGGCGCGGCCGGATCGTCCGCGCCAGCTGCATCGCTACGCGGCGGGATCCAGCGCAGCAGCGTTGCCCACAGTCGGTCGGGCTGGATGGGCTTGGCGATATGATCGTTCATCCCCGCCTGGACGCATTGCTCGCGGTCGCCTGCCATTGCGTTGGCGGTCATCGCGACGACAGGCAGATCCGCACAGGCAGGCAGGCGGCGGATTGCACGCGTCGCGGTCACGCCGTCCATCACCGGCATCTGCATATCCATCAGCACGAGATCATAGGACGCCTGCTGCACGCGCTGCACGGCTTCCTCGCCGTTGGCGGCGATATCCACGCGGAAGCCCGCTGCGCCAAGCAGCTCGCTCGCGACCTCTTGGTTGAGCTCGTTGTCCTCGACGAGGAGCAGGCGCGCACCGCGGACCGCCGCGAGGTCGGCCGGAGCGTCGCCTGTGGCGGCGTGCGGCCTGACCGGGCGCAGGGCGCCGTCGAGCAGCCGGATGGCGGTGTCGAACAAGGCGGAAGCGGTGACGGGTTTGAGCAGAATGTCGTCGACGCCGGCGCCCACGGCCGCGCACGCAACATCCTCGCGCCCGTAGGCGGTGACGACGATGCGCACCGGCAGCCGCGGCAGGCCGAGCCGGCCCATCTCGCGCGCGGCGGCCACACCGTCGAGCCCAGGCATCTGCCAGTCGATCAGGACGATGTCGTAGGGCTCGCCAGCGCATGCGGCGCGCTCGACTTCGGCGACTGCGGCGCGCCCGCAGTCCACGGCATGCACACGAAAGGTCATGCAAGTCATCATCTCCGCGAGGACTTCGCGCGAGCTAAGATTGTCGTCGGCGACCAGCGCGCGCAAGCCACGCAGGTCAGGCGCAGGCATAAGCAGGTGCCCCTCGGAGCGACCGATGCCCAGGCGACAAGTGAACCAGAAGCTCGAACCGACGCCCCGTTGGCTTTCGACGCCGACGCTGCCACCCATCATCGCCGCGAGCCGCTTGCTGATCGCGAGCCCCAGCCCGGTGCCGCCATACTTGCGTGTGATGGAGGTGTCGGCCTGCTCGAAGCTGCGGAACAGGCGCTCGCGCTGCTCGTCATCGATGCCTATACCGGTGTCACGCACCTCGAAACGCAGCACAACCTCACCGTCCTCAATGCTTTCGCGCCGGACCCGCATGACGATCTCGCCCCGGTCGGTGAACTTGACCGCATTGTTGGCGTAGTTGAGCAGGATCTGACTGATGCGCAGCGGATCACCGACGAGGGTGGCGGGAACGTCCGCCGCGACGTCGATGACCAGTTCAAGGCCCTTTGCGTTTGTTTTCTCGACGATCTGGGCGCCAACGTCGGCGACGATCTTCTCGAGGTCGAAGTCGATACGCTCGATGACGAGCTTGCCGGCCTCGATCTTGGAGAAATCGAGCACGTCGTTGATGATGCCAAGCAGGTGCTGGCTGGAGGCGAGGATCTTCTCCAGGTAGTCGCGCTGGCGCGCGTCGAGTTGGGTGCGCAGGGCGAGGTAGGTCATGCCGATGATGGCGTTCATCGGCGTGCGGATCTCGTGGCTCATGTTGGCGAGGAAATCCGACTTGATGCGCGCGGCGTCCTCGGCGAGGGCACGGGCCTTCTGCATCCGCTCGACCGCTTCGAACTCCGCGGAGATATCGTCGATGACCCACACCGAGCCTTTGCTGCGGTCCGACGTGTCCACCGCGGTGCCCGTCAGACGCGCCCAGAACAAGGACCCGTCGCGTCGCATCAACTGCTGCTCGCGTCGGTGCGATTCGCCGCGCCAGATCGCTGCATACACCGCCTCACCGCCCGCCATGTGCGCCGCGTCGTCGGGATACCACACCGCGGTGCGCTGGCCGACGAGCCCGCCCGGCGGCCAGCCGAACATTTCGTGCAGGCGCCGGTTGCAGCGGACCACCACGCGGTTCTTGATCAGTGCGATGCCCGAGGTCGCCGTGTCGAGAATCGCCTGCTGTTCGGCATTGACCTCGCGCAACGAGGCGCTGACCGTCGCCAATTCGACGGTGCGCTCGGCAACGAGGGCCGCGATTCGCTTGGAACGATCCACAGGGATCCGATAGTCGGGCATCGGCGCTCCTCGTGTCCTCAATTCAATGTTCATGGATTTGTGCCCGGCCGGCGTCACAGCCCGCCGCGAGCGCGGCCGGGGCGCCCCCGGAATCAGCGCACTGGCTCCAGCCGATCGTCATCATACCGCGCAAGGGCATTGTTGCCGCGCGGGATTGTCGCCTGAACCGACCGGGGCCCGCGCGGCGGGCCCTATGTGGCGCTTGCGAACAGGTGGCGTCGACGCTCGTGCGAAGAAAGGCCACCCTATCCGGTGATCGACCTCATCGAACAAGCGGGCTTGCCGTCGCCGCAGGCGGTGTATTCACCGCCGATGATCGTCATGGCCTCTGGCGGACTCCTTCATGAAGGTCGCATTGGGCGCGTGCGAAGCGCGACGCTGCGCGGAACCCACGGAAACTCAAGCCATCGAATACTCGCCCGCACGGAGAAGACAAGACCATGCACAATCTCACACGCAATCCCGTCCCCGACACATCCCGCCACACGATGCGTCGCCGCACCCTGCGCTGCCTGGGCGGCCTTCCCTTCCTGCCGCTCGGCTTGGCCGCCGCCTTCCCGACCGACGCTGCCACCCTGCCCCCGACTCCCGAGGACGACATCGGCCCCTTCTATCCGCTCGACTGGGGCGGCGACATCGATGCCGACTTGACTAAGCTGGCGGAAGCAACGGGGACGACTGCCGAAGGCGTGTCGCTGCGCGTCGGCGGCACGGTGCTTGATACCGCCGGGAAACCTGTCGCCGATGCGTCCATCGAGATTTGGCAGGCGGACGCGCGCGGCCGCTACCGCCACCCCGGCGTAGATCCACGCACACGCGACCCCGGCTTCCAGGGCTTCGGCCGCACGATGACCGACGCCCGAGGCCGTTACAGCTTCCTCACGATCGTGCCCGGCAACTACGGCTCGAGGCCGCCGCACATCCACTTCCGCATCGCGAAGCCGGGGCGATTGGAATTCATCACGCAGATGTACTTCCGAGGCAACAACCGCGAGGGGAATGGCTACGCTCCGCCGGAGCGCGAGGCGTTGAGCGTCGACGTCACACCGGCGAAGGGCGCCACCCCCGCCACAGCCACTTTCGACATCATTCTCGCCGCCCGCTGACCCGCCGGGCGCCCCGTGCCGGCTGTCGCAACGACTGCAGCTGCGTGGCGCCTACCCCAGTGGAACAGCTTCCATTGGGTCAGCTGCGTGGCAACACCCGACGAACCAAAAGAAAAGCGCCGGACCAGCCGGCGCTTTTCGCTGCAGCGGAAAAAAACGACGCTTACAGCATCGCCTTCAGCAGCTTGCCCATCTCGGACGGGTTGCGCGTCACGTTGAAGCCGCACTCTTCCATGATGGCGAGCTTGGCGTCGGCGGTGTCGGCACCACCCGAGATCAGCGCACCGGCGTGGCCCATGCGCTTGCCGGCCGGCGCGGTCACGCCGGCGATGAAGCCGACGATCGGCTTCTTCATGTTGGCCTTGCACCACTGCGCGGCTTCGGCCTCGTCGGGACCGCCGATCTCGCCGATCATGATCACCGCGTCGGTGTCCGGATCGTCGTTGAACATGCGCATCACATCGATGTGCTTCAGGCCGTTGATCGGATCGCCGCCGATACCGACCGCCGACGACTGGCCCAAACCGATTTCGGTCAGCTGTGCCACGGCTTCATAGGTCAGCGTGCCCGAACGCGACACGACGCCGATGCGGCCCTTGCGGTGGATGTGACCCGGCATGATGCCGATCTTGACTTCGTCGGGCGTGATCAGACCCGGGCAGTTCGGCCCCAACAGCAGGGTTTCCTTGCCGCCGTTGGCAACCTTCTGCTTCATCTTATTGCGCACGATCAGCATGTCGCGGACGGGGATCCCTTCCGTGATGCAGATCGCCAGATCCAGGTCGGCCTCGCAGGCTTCCCAGATCGCGTCGGCGGCCCCTGCCGGCGGAACGTAAATCACGGAGACGGTCGCGCCGGTGTCGGCAGCTGCTTCCTTGACCGAAGCGTAGATGGGCACGTCGAAAATCTTCTCGCCGGCCTTCTTCGGGTTCACGCCCGCCACGAAGCAGTTCTTGCCGTTCGCGTACTCGATGCACTTCTCGGTATGGAACTGGCCGGTCTTGCCCGTGATGCCCTGGGTGATGATCTTGGTGTCTTTGTTGATCAGGATGGACATTCAAACTCTCCTTACTTGACCGCCGCGACGATCTTGGTCGCAGCTTCCGCCATCGTGTCGGCGGAGATGATCGGCAGGCCCGACTCGGCGAGGATCTTCTTGCCGAGGTCTTCGTTGGTGCCCTTCATGCGCACCACGAGCGGGACGGAGAGATTGACTTCCTTGGCAGCCGCGACCACGCCGGTGGCGATGGTGTCGCACTTCATGATGCCGCCGAAGATGTTCACGAGGATGCCCTTCACCTTGGGGTTCTTGAGCATGATCTTGAACGCTTCGGTGACCTTCTCGGTCGTCGCGCCGCCGCCGACGTCGAGGAAGTTGGCCGGCTCGGCGCCGAACAGCTTGATCGTGTCCATCGTGGCCATCGCCAGGCCGGCGCCGTTCACCAGGCAGCCGATGTTGCCGTCGAGCGAGATGTAGGCGAGGTCGAACTTGGAGGCCTCGATCTCGTCCGCGTCCTCTTCGTCGAAGTCACGGAAATCGACGATTTCCGGATGACGGTAGAGGGCGTTCGAGTCGAAGTTGAACTTGGCGTCGAGTGCCTTGATGTTGCCGTTGCCTTCGAGGATCAGCGGGTTGATTTCCGCCAGCGAGGCATCGGTTTCCATGTAGCAGGTGTAGAGGCGCTTCAGCGTATCCACGGCCTTCGCGACCGAAGCTTCCGGCACGCCGATACCGCGCGCGAGGTTCTCGGCCTGCGCGTCGGTCAGGCCGACCAGCGGGTCCACGAATTCCTTGAGGATCTTCTCAGGCGTGCTGTGCGCGACTTCCTCGATGTCCATGCCGCCTTCGGAGGAGGCCATCATCGCGACCTTCTGCGTGGCGCGATCGGTCAGCGCGGCAACGTAGTATTCTTTCTTGATGTCGGCGCCTTCCTCGATCAGCAGGTTGCGCACCTTCTGGCCTTCGGGCCCGGTCTGGTGCGTGATCAGCTGCATGCCGAGGATGTCGTTCGCGTACTGGCGCACTTCGTCCAGCGAGCGGGCGAGCTTCACGCCGCCGCCCTTGCCGCGGCCACCGGCGTGGATCTGCGCCTTCACGACCCAGACCTTGCCCCCCAGCTCCTCGGCGGCCTTCACCGCGCCATCCACCGACACGGTGTGGAAACCGCGCGGCGTCACGACGCCATACTTTCTTAGTAGTTCTTTTGCCTGATACTCATGAATCTTCATGGTTGCCCTTCGATCGAAGCCGCGACGCCCTGGACGCCGCGCACAGGTTGATGGGACGCTTCGGAGCATCGCTCCACGACATACGCCGTCTCCCTCGACCGACGCATACCGCTGCCGACCGGTCGAATGTCGCCCGGCCCGATCTCTTGACCCGCCCCGAACGGGAACGCAGGTCGCAAGATCGCAGGATTATAACCGCAATTGCGCAGTGCAGAATCGCGAGTCCGGGGCGAACGTTCCACCCGCGTGCCGGGCCGCGTCTACGCGTCGCCCGCGGGCTTGCGGTACCACTTCGGGTAATAGAGGCGCACCGTCTCGCGCGAACTCTCGAGCGCGTGGCACTTGTCGAGCTGGAACGGCTTCTCGACCGTGTCCTCGTTGTCGCGCCGGAAGGTCGCGTAGGTCTGGATGGCCGCCGTCGGCAGGCTCATCAACATCTCGGTGATATGCGAGCAGCCGCGCACGTCGGCGAACATCTCCCCGACGTTGCGGCGAAAGCCGCGGATCAGATTCAGCCCGACGAGCCGTCCATAGGCGGGCCCGATCGTGTCGCATTCGCCCGCATAGGGAACACGATCGGAACACGCCTCGGCATCGACGATGGTGAACCCCTCGTCTATCGTGATGCGCACGCGCATCTCGTGCACGGCGTCGCCCGCACGGCGCACGCCGGACGCGAGTGGGTAATCGACCGACTTCGTGTCGCGCAGGCAGGCCTCGAGCTCCAGCAGACCATCGTCGCGGCGGAAGCCCTCGATCGAGATCTGGCGCAGATGCACCGGACTGCGTGCGCACTTGGGAGGAGAGAGAGGCATCGGACGTACGGCTACGTATGGAAAACCGCATGTTACCGCGAATCACGACGTTGTCCGTGCACGCAGACAGCCCGTCGCGGACAACCCGCTCAGATCGGCACCACCGACTCGCCGTCCCGCGAAGCGCCAGAATTTCCGGACGTCATATGGCAGAGTTACAATCTGCTGTTTTTGCAGGCAGCGGGGATGCAATTTCGTTACAATGCCGCGCAAAGATTTGATACAAGATATTGGTTTACGCCCGGGCCCTCGCCAACGTACGAACGGACGATGACAAAACAGCAGCGCCTGCCTTCTAGGAATTCCACGCCCCTGCTCCTGGTGGCGTTGCTCGCGCTCGCACCGACACCCTCCGGCGCCTTCGTTCTCGGCGAACCCGTGCCGCTATCCAGGATCGGCGAACCTCTTCGGATCGAGATCCCCGTCGTCCAGGGCGATCCCGCGCAGGTTGCAGAATGCCTGCGCCCTGCCGCACCGTCCGCACCGTCCGACGGCCTGCCGCGGGTGCGCAACGCCCGCATCGATATCATCGGACGCCCCCCCAACGTACGGCTCGTGCTCTCACACCGACTGCCCAGCTTCGATCCCGCGTTGCGGTTCGCGGTCGAGGACCTCTGCGACAGCCGCCTGCGCCGCGAGTACACGGTGCTCTTGACCTTCCCCGAGGAGTCCGCAGCAGCAACCGAATCTGCCGGCGCACTGGCTCCGGCACGATCGGGCGGAACACTAGCGGAGGCGCCCGCTCAGGAAGCGCCGCGGCGCGCACGCACGAGCCGTCGCGCCACTCCCGCCAGCGACGTCGCAGCCACCGCCCCCACTGCATCCTCCGCGCCCTCGCGCGCAGCGGCGCCGTCCGCCAAAGGCTCCGATCGACTCGAACTCGGTGGCGGAGAATCCGAGGTCGCCGGTGCCGGCCTGCGCTTGAGCACCCAGCTCGGCAGCCTCGCGCGCATCGACGCCACAAGCGAAGCCCAGCGGGAACAGCTGCGCCGCGAACAATCCGTCATCATGGCGATCGACCGGACCATCGTTACCCAGCTCGAACTGAACGAACGCATCCGGCAACTCGAGGCCGTTCAGGCGCGCCTGATGGCCGAACACATCCGCACCCCGGCCTCCGACCCCCCCCCTGCGCCGCCCCTCGCCCAAGCGGAGGAGCCGCCGGCGCCGAAGGTCGACGCAATCGCAGCCGATCACAGCGTCGCCGAAGCCTGGAAAAAGGGCACGCTGACGGTCGGATTCATGTCGCTGGCGCTCGCAGCCGCCCTTGCGTGGATCCGCAAGCGCCGCGAAAAGGCGCCACACGTCGAAAGCGATGACACGGCCCCCCAATCCGCGCCGGCGGAAAAGAAGCCCCTCGCCCCCCCGCCGGTCGCGCGGACGGAGCCGATCGCACGCCCCGCTCCCGCCAGCCCGGCCGCAGCATTTCCGTCCGACCTGCCGCGCCTGGCACCCGACCTCGCTTCCGATCTCGAGCCGGCCCGGCGCGCGCCCGAACGCTCCCCCCTGGGTTGGGACACGGAAGAGGACGCCTTCGCCCATCCCATCTCGCTGGCCCCGATTGCGCCGATCGACCCCATTGCCCCGATTGCCCCCGTCGCGGCAGAGGAAACCGCCGAAGAGCACGAATCGGCGATCGAACTCGCCGAGATCATGATGGGCTTCGGACGCATCCGCGGCGCGGCGGACACACTGGCCGAGTTCATCGCCTCCAATCCGAAGAAGGCCGTCACGCCCTGGCTCAAGCTCATGGAAGTGTATCGGGCCGCCGACCTGCGCGCGGAATTCGACGCCCTTGCAAAACAGCTCAACAAGACCTTCAACGTCAAGGCCGTCACTTGGGAGAGCTTCGACGAGGCACGCGCGGCCACCAACTCGATGGAGCAGATGGCGCACGTGACGAAGAACGTCCAGCAGATGTGGGGCACGCGCGAATGCCAGGCTTACCTCGAGCACCTGCTGCGCGACAATCGTGACGGCACGCGCGAAGGCTTCCCCCTCAGCGTCATCGACGAGATCCTGCTGCTCGAAGCAATCCTCGACGATCAGTTGGGTCCCTACCGGCCTGAGGCCGCCCCGCTGCTGCCAGTGGACGGCGGCCCGTCCCGCGAAACACCGTCGCAGCTGGCCTGAACGGTCGGAGTAAGCCGTCGCCCACGATGCGGCGTCGCGTCAGGCTCTCATACAGGGTTGTCGAGGTCGACGAAGCATGCCTCGATGTCGAAGGTCTGCTCCAGATATTGCGCCAACGCGTGGATCCCGTATCGCTCGGTCGCGTGATGTCCCGCTGCGATGTAGGGCACGCCCGATTCGCGCGCGAGATGCACCGTCTGTTCGGAGATCTCCCCCGACACATAGAGATCCGCGCCGGCAGCGATCGCCTGCTCGAAATAGCCCTGAGCACCGCCCGTGCACCAGGCGACGCGGCTCACCGACCGATTGCCGTCGCCGACCAGCAGCGGCTCGCGCCCGAGCCGCGCGGCCAGCGAGCGCGCAAGCTGCGCGGCCGTCTCCGGCTGCTCTGGGCGGCCGATCCACGCGATGTCCTGTTCGCCGAAGCGCCCCTCTCCGACCCAGCCCGCGAGCGCCGCGAGCTGCGCGTTGTTGCCCAACTGCGGATGGGCGTCGAGCGGCAGATGGTACGCGAGCAGGCTGATGTCATTACGCAGCAGGCTTGCGATGCGGCGCTTGCGGATGCCCGTGATGCGACCGTCCTCGCCACGCCAGAACCAGCCGTGATGCACGATGACGGCATCGACCCGCTCCTCCACGGCACGGTCGAGCAGCGCCTGGCTCGCGGTGACGCCGCACAGCACGCGATGCACCTCGGCACGTCCTTCCACTTGCAGTCCGTTTGGGGAATAATCCCGGAACCGAGGGACTTCCAGCAGTTCATCCAGATGGGCTTGCAGTTCGGCGAGTTGCATTCGGTCTCCACTCCTGTATTCCGGGCCTCATGGCGAACGCGGCACCGAGCGCTCGCCCAATTCGAGCAACATTATGCGCCGCCTGTGGCTGATCTTCGCGCAGGCCGTGACGGTTAGCGTCGCGGTCCTGTTTGTACTGAATACCCTGAAGCCGGAATGGTTCAAGAATGCCGCCCCGGCCGCGGTCGTCTCCATCCTTGAAGCCCCCGGCAACGATGCGCCGCCCCCCGCCCCGGCGCCCAACTCCTACGCCGATGCGGCACGGCGCTCGATGCCGGCCGTTGTCCATATCTACACGGCCAAGGACGTCGCCCGCCCGCGCCACCCCCTGCTCGACGACCCCATCTTCCGCCATTTCTTCGGTGATCGGCAGGACAACGCACCGGCGCAGCGCGCATCCGGACTCGGCTCGGGGGTCATCGCGAGTGCCGACGGACTGGTCCTGACCAACAACCACGTCGTCGAGGGCGCTGACGAGATCGAGATCGCGCTCAACGATGGCCGCAAATTCCCCGCGCGCCTGGTCGGCCGCGACCCCGAAACCGACCTTGCGGTACTTCGCCTCCAGGGCAACGGCAAGCTCCCGGCAATCACCTTCGCGCAGCAGGATGCACTGCAGATCGGCGACGTCGTGCTCGCCATCGGCAACCCCTTCGGTGTCGGCCAGACTGTCACGATGGGCATCGTGTCGGCGCTCGGGCGCAGCCAGCTCGGCATCAACACCTTCGAAAACTACATCCAGACCGACGCGGCGATCAACCCGGGCAATTCGGGCGGAGCGCTGGTCGACAGCCAGGGC
Organism: Aromatoleum petrolei; assembly: GCF_017894385.1. Classification (NCBI taxonomy): domain Bacteria; kingdom Pseudomonadati; phylum Pseudomonadota; class Betaproteobacteria; order Rhodocyclales; family Rhodocyclaceae; genus Aromatoleum; species Aromatoleum petrolei. The sequence continues at coordinate 3,503,365 of NZ_CP059560.1, read as the reverse complement.
AACCTGGTCGGCATCAACACCGCGATCTACTCGCGCTCGGGGGGCTCGCTCGGCATCGGTTTCGCGATTCCCGTGTCGACCGCGCGCGGCGTGCTGGAGCAGATCATCGCCACAGGCCAGGTCACGCGCGGCTGGATCGGGGTCGAGATCCAGGAAATCACGCCCGAACTCGCCGAATCCTTCGGCTTTGCCGGTACCGAGGGCGCCCTCATCGCAGGCGTGCTGCGGGACAGCCCGGCCGAGCAGGCCGGCATCCGTCCGGGCGACATCCTGATCGGCGTCGACGGCAAGCCCGTGCATGACCCGAAGGGCATGCTCGAAATGGTTGCCGGCCTGATGCCGGGCCACAGCGCGCACTTCCGCGTGCGCCGCGCCGATACCGAGGTCGAATTGAAGGTGGAAATCGGGCGCCGTCCGGCGCCCTCGCTGCAGCGCTGAAGGAAACGAAACGCGCGCTGCTCAGTTCCCCTCGATGCGCTCGAGTGCCTGCTCGCCGCCGTCGCGCCGATCCTTGACGATGATCCGCGCGATGATCACGCCCGCTTCGTAGAGCAGGCACATCGGGACCGCCAGCAGCAGCTGCGACACCACGTCGGGAGGCGTGATGATCGCGGCGATGACGAAGGCGCCGACGATCACGTAGGGACGCGCGGCAACCAGCTTGTCGACGCTCACCACGCCCGTTTTCGCGAGCAGGATCACAGCCACCGGCACCTCGAAGGTCAGCCCGAAGGCGATGAACATCGTCATCACGAACGACAGGTACTGCTCGATATCCGGCGCCGGCGTGATGCTCTTGGGCGCGAACTCGGCAATGAACTTGAAGACGGTACCGAACACGAAGAAGTAACAGAACCCCATCCCCAGCAAGAACAGGACCGTGCTGCCCATCACCAGCGGCAGTCCCATCCGCCTTTCGTGCGCATACAGCCCCGGTGCGACAAATGCCCAAGCCTGATAGAGAACGACCGGAAGCGCAATCACGAAGGCCGCCATCATGGTCACCTTCACTGGCACGAAGAACGGCGTGACCACGCCCGTCGCGATCATGTGCGTGCCCTCGGGGAGGGTCTTCATCATCGGCAAGGCCAGCAGATCGTAGACGTCGCCCGCCCAAGGCATCAGGCACAGGAACACGACGAGCACGGCCAGCATCGCACGCAACAAACGGTCGCGCAGCTCGACGAGATGCGAAATGAAAGTTTCCTGCACAGCGCTCATGCTTTGTCCGTGGTCGTGGTCGTGTTCGCGAGCGGCACGGCAGCCGGAGCGAGGCCGAGTTCCATCTGGCGACTATCGACGGCCGGCTCGCCGGGTTGTGCTTCCGGAAGGGCTGTACCCTCCGCCGGGACTGCCACAGGCACGGCTTCGGTGACGGGAGCCGCGCTCGACGCTGCCGCCCCAGATTGCCCGTCCAGTGAGCTCTTCGCCTCGGCCGCGGTCTGTGCGAGATCGGCCTCCACGCTCTGGACCTGGCCGCGCATCGAGGTTTCGAGTTCGCGCGCCTGCTGCTCGACCTGCTGCTGCAACTTCTTGAGCTCCTCGAGCTGCATCTCGCGCTGGATGTCCGACTTGACGTCGCTGACGTAACGCTGCAGCCGGCCGAGGAGATGGCCGGCGGTGCGCGCCACCTTCGGCAGGCGCTCGGGTCCGACGACGATGAGCGTCACCACCGCGATGAGGATGAGTTCCGAAAAACCTAGATCGAACATGATTTAAGAGCCTTTGCCGGCGGGGTCATGCGTACTGCCACGGCATCAAAACGAAGGGGCGCACTGTGACGCCGCGCCCCTTGCCGCAGACATCGCCCGGACAGGCTCAGGAATGCAGCTTGTCGGACTTTTCGCGCGCCTGGGCGTCGATGGTTTCGCCGCCAATCTTCTGCTGCACGTCGTCGGACTTCTCGGACTCCTTCATGCCGTCCTTGAAGCCCTTCACCGCACCGCCGAGATCCTGACCGATGTTGCGCAGCTTCTTGGTGCCGAACACCAGGACCACGATCACCAGGACGATCAGCCAGTGCCAGATGCTGAATGAACCCATACTGCTCTCCTTAACGCTTCAACATGGCCGGAAGCACCTCCGGGCCACCCAGGACGTGAACATGCAGATGATACACTTCCTGCCGCCCCACCCTTCCGGTATTGATGATCGTGCGGAAACCCTCGCCGCACCCGTTCTCGCGCGCCAGCCGTGCCGCCGTGGTCATCACCCGCCCCATCACCTCGATGTGCTCCGGCCCGAGTTCCGCCATCGACGGAACATGCAGCTTCGGGATCACGAGGAAATGTACCGGCGCAACCGGGTTGATGTCGTGGAAGGCGAGGACGTACTCGTCTTCGTACAGTTGCTTCGCGGAAATCTCGCCGGCCGCGATCCGGCAGAAAATGCAGTCACTCATGCTCGCCTCAGGCCGTCGTGCGGGACTTCTTCTCGTCAATCCCTGAGACACCCTCGCGACGGCGGAATTCGGCCAGGACGTCGTCAACCGACAGGCCGAAATGCGACAGCAACACCATCGAGTGGAACCACAGGTCGGTGACCTCCCAGACGATGTGCAGCATATCCTTGTCCTTGGCCGCCATGATGGTCTCGGCGGCTTCCTCGGCGACCTTCTTGCAGATCGCGTCGGTGCCCTTGACGTACAGGCTGGACACGTAGGAGGAGTCGGGGTCGGCCTTCTTGCGCTCCGCGAGGGTCGCGGCGATGCGGTGCAGCACTTCGATGTCGATCATTTGTAGATATCCTTGGGGTCCTTCAGCACGGGATCCACGGCCTCCCACGAACCCGCGCTCAGATAACGCTGAAAAAAGCAGCTGTGTCGGCCGGTGTGGCAGGCGATGCCGCCGACCTGTTCGATCTTGAGCAACACGACGTCATTGTCGCAGTCGATGCGGATTTCATGCACCTTCTGCACATGGCCGGACTCCTCGCCCTTGTGCCACAGCTTGCGGCGCGAACGCGACCAGTAAACCGCCTCGCCCGTCTCCGCGGTGCGCTGCAGGGCCTCGCGGTTCATCCAGGCGAACATCAGCACGTCGCCGGTCGAGGCCTCCTGCGCGATCACCGGCACGAGGCCCTGGTCGTCCCAGCTGATCTCGTTGAGCCAGCGGGCGGAATTGGCGTTGCTCACAATCGTACCTCGATGCCGCGGCTGCGCATCAGCTCCTTCGCCTCGCGCACCGTATGCTGGCCGAAATGGAAGATGCTCGCCGCGAGCACGGCATCCGCACGACCTTCCGACACGCCCTCGGCCAGATGCTCGAGCGTGCCGACGCCGCCGCTGGCGATCACCGGAATCGGGACGGCGTCCGACACCGCGCGAGTGAGCGCGAGATCGAAGCCGATCTTGGTGCCGTCGCGGTCCATGCTCGTGAGCAGGATCTCGCCGGCGCCGAGCGCGGCGACCTTCCTTGCCCACTCGATCGCATCGAGCCCGGTGTTGTTGCGCCCGCCGTGCGTGAACACTTCCCACTTGCCGGGAGCCGTCTGCTTGGCGTCGATCGCGACGACGATGCACTGGCTGCCGACCTTGCCCGCGGCATCGGCGACGACTTGCGGATTATTCACCGCCGCGGTGTTGATACTGACCTTGTCGGCGCCGGCATTGAGGAGGCGCCGCACATCCTCGACCGTGCGCACGCCGCCACCCACCGTCAGCGGGATGAAGACCTGCTCGGCAACCTGCTCGACCACGTGGATGATGGTGTTGCGCGCATCCGAGCTCGCGGTGATGTCGAGGAAGGTGATCTCGTCGGCACCCTGCTCGTCGTAACGACGCGCGATCTCGACCGGATCCCCGGCGTCGCGCAGCTCGACGAAATTGACGCCCTTGACCACGCGCCCGGCATTGACGTCCAGGCAGGGGATGATGCGCTTGGCAAGCATCAGGCCGTTTCGCCGCTGAGTTCGTCGGCGCGCGCCTGCGCGGCGGCGAAGTCCAGCGTACCTTCATAGATCGCGCGCCCGGTGATCGCACCGGTGATGCCTTCGCCCTCTACCGCGCACAGCGCGTCGATATCGGCCAGCGTGGCGATGCCGCCGCTGGCGATGACCGGGATGCGCAGCGCCTGCGCCAGGCGCACGGTGGCCTCGATGTTCACGCCCGAGAGCATGCCGTCGCGGCCGATGTCGGTGTAGATCACGGCTTCGACGCCGTAGTCCTCGTACTTCTTCGCGAGGTCCACGACGTCGTGCCCTGTCATCTTCGACCAGCCGTCGACGGCGACCTTGCCGTCCTTGGCATCGAGGCCGACGATGATGTGACCCGGGAAGGCGCCGCACGCGTCGTGCAGGAAGCCCGGATTCTTCACCGCGGCGGTGCCGATGATGACGTAGGAGATGCCGTTGTCGAGGTAGTGCTCGATGGTGTCGAGATCGCGGATGCCGCCCCCGAGCTGGACCGGGATGTCGTCACCGACTTCATCGGCAATCGCGCGGATCGCCGCGCCGTTCTTGGGCTTGCCGGCAAAGGCGCCGTTCAGGTCGACCAGGTGCAGGCGGCGCGCGCCGAGATCTATCCAGTGGCGGGCCATCGCGGCCGGATCTTCGGAGAACACGGTGGCGTCGTCCATCTCGCCCTGCTTGAGGCGCACGCAGTGGCCGTCCTTCAGATCGATAGCGGGAATCAGCAGCATACGGGGAAGAGTTGCATCTGAGGAGTGGAAGGAAAGCTACAGGCGGGTCCGGACGACGCGCGTCAGGGGGCCCAGGAAACGAAATTTGCAAGCATCCGCAGGCCAGCCTGCGCACTCTTTTCGGGGTGGAACTGAACCGCGAAGATGTTATCCCGCGCTACCGCACTGGTAAACATCAAACCGTAATCGGTTTCGGCCGCAACCAGCGAGCGCTCGTCGGGTCGAACAAAATAGCTATGCACGAAATAGAAGCGCTCGCCGTCGGGAATGCCTTCCCACAACGGGTGCGCGATGCGCTGGCGCACCTCGTTCCAGCCCATGTGCGGCACCTTCAGGCGCGAACCGTCGGCCGCCACCATCTTCGCATCGGGAAAGCGAACGACATTGCCGGGGAGGATGCCCAGGCCGGGCACGTCGCCCTCCTCGCTGTGAGCGAACAGCATCTGCTCGCCGATACAGATGCCGAGGAAGGGCTTGGAGGCAGCGGCCTCGAGCACCGACGCGCGCAGTCCGCGCAGGTCCAGTTCGCGCATGCAGTCGGGCATCGCGCCCTGCCCCGGAAACACCACCCGGCCGGCCTCCGCGACCACCGCGGGATCGGAAGTCACGACCACGGTCTTGCCGGGCGCTACGTGTTCGACCGCCTTGGCAACCGAACGTAGGTTGCCCATGCCGTAGTCGATGATGGCTACGTCGCTCATCGGGGAATCGCTCGCAGGAAAATCAGAAGGTTGGGCGGGGAGTCTGACGGGAACTCAGAGGGCGCCCTTGGTCGAGGGAATCACGCCGGCGGCGCGCTCATCGCGCTGGGCGGCCATGCGCAACGCACGACCGAAGGCCTTGAAGATCGTTTCGCACTGGTGATGGGCGTTGTCGCCGCGCAGGTTGTCGATATGCACAGTCACCCCGGCATGATTGACGAAGCCCTGGAAAAACTCGCGCGCGAGGTCGACATCGAAATTGCCGATGCGCGCACGCGTGTAATTCACGAAGTAGTGCAGCCCGGGCCGGCCGGAGAAGTCCACGACGACGCGCGACAGCGCCTCGTCCAGCGGCACGTAGGCATGGCCGTAGCGGAAGATCCCCTTCTTGTCCCCGAGCGCTTTCGCGAAGGCCTGCCCGAGGGTGATGCCGACATCCTCGACCGTGTGATGGTCGTCGATGTGGGTATCGCCTTCGGCCTTGATGTCGAGGTCGATCGCACCGTGACGGGCGATCTGGTCGAGCATGTGATCGAAGAAGGGCACCCCCGTGGCGAGACTGGCCTTGCCGCTGCCGTCCAGGTCGATGCGGACGGTGATCCGGGTTTCCAGGGTGTCGCGAGTTACTTCGGCTTGCCGCATGAGATTCTGCTTCGAATTGACGAGTTCGGGGGGGGTCGGACGCGCTCGGGCGCCACTCTCGGGCATGATACCATCGCCAGACTGTCCCGCCGCAATGCCGGCTGCAGCCCCGCCGGGCCTGCGCGGGGCCCCTCCGACAATCCTGCCCCGATCCGCCGATGAGCCAATACTGGAGTGCCGTCGTCCACGGCCTGACCCCTTATATCCCGGGCGAACAGCCCAAGATCGCCGATCTGGTCAAGCTCAACACCAACGAGCATCCGTACGGCCCCTCGCCGAAGGCGATCGAGGCGATCCGTGCCGAGGCATCCGACGCGCTGCGCCTCTATCCGGACCCGACTTCGGAACGGCTGCGTGCCGCCATCGCCGCGCGCCACGGCATCTCGACGCAGGAGGTGTTCGTCGGCAACGGCTCCGACGAGGTGCTTGCGCATGCTTTCCTGGCGCTGCTCAAGCACGACCGCCCGCTGCGCTTCCCGGACATCTCCTACAGCTTCTACCCGGTGTATTGCGGGCTCTACGGGATCGACTTCGGCACCGTGGCGCTCGACGAGAACCTCGCGATCCGCCCCGACGACTACCTGCCCGCCGACGGGCTGGCCGCAGGCGGGATCATCTTCCCCAACCCGAACGCGCCGACCGGGCGTCTGCTGCCGCTCGCCGAGATCGAGCGCATCGTCGCCGGCAACCCGCAGTGCGTGGTCGTGGTCGACGAAGCCTACGTGGATTTCGGCGGGGAGTCGGCGATCCCCCTGACGGCGCGCTATCCGAACCTGCTGGTGGTGCAGACCTTCTCCAAGTCGCGCTCGCTCGCGGGGCTGCGCGTGGGCTTCGCGATCGGCCATCCCGCGCTGATCGAGGCGCTGGTGCGCGTAAAGGACAGCTTCAACTCCTACCCGCTGGACCGGCTGGCGATCGTCGGCGCGGTCGCGGCGATCGAGGACGAGGAGTATTTCGAGCGCACGCGCCAGGCAGTGATCCGCACGCGCAGCCAGCTCATTTCCGACTTGTCCTCCCTGGGCTTCGAGGTGCTGCCGTCGGCGGCAAACTTCGTGTTCGCGACGCACCCGACGCGCGACGCGGGCGAACTCGCTGCCGAGCTGCGCAAGCGCGCGATCATCGTGCGCCACTTCCGCCAGCCGCGGATCGAGCAGTTCCTGCGCATCACCGTGGGCACCGACGCGCAGTGCGCCGCACTGATCGCCGCGCTGCGCGAGATCCTCGCGTAAACGCAGGAAGGGCGCCCCACCGGGACGCCCTTCCTTGATCCCCGGCGCGCGCCAGCGGCGCGGTGATTCACTTGTGCAACCGCATCTCCGCCGAGCGCGCATGCGCCTGCAGGCCCTCGCCGTGCGCGAGCGTAGAGGCGACGCGGCCCAATGTCTGCGCCCCCACTTCCGAGATCTGGATGATGCTGGTGCGCTTCTGGAAGTCATACACGCCCAGCGGCGACGAGAAGCGCGCGCTGCGCATGGTCGGTAGAACGTGATTGGGGCCGGCGCAGTAGTCGCCCAGCGCCTCGACCGACCAGTGCCCGACGAAGATCGCACCGGCGTGGCGAATGCGGGCTATCCACGGCTCGGGCTCGTCGAGCGACAGCTCCAGGTGCTCCGGCGCGATGCAGTTCGCGATCGCGCACGCCTGCTCCAGACTCTCGACATGGATCAGTGCGCCGCGATTGGCGAGGGAGGCGGCGATGGTCTCGCGGCGCGGCATCGTCGGCAGCAGGCGCTCGATCGCGGCCTCGACCGCGTCGATGAATGCGGCATCGGTGCACAACAGGATCGATTGCGCGAGTTCGTCATGCTCGGCCTGCGCGAAGAGGTCCATCGCAACCCAGTCGGAGTGGCCGCTACCGTCAGAGATGACGAGCACCTCCGAAGGGCCCGCGACCATGTCGATGCCGACCGTGCCGAAGACGCGACGCTTGGCCTCGGCGACATAGGCGTTGCCTGGGCCGACGATCTTGTCGACCTGCGGCAGGGTCTGCGTGCCGTAGGCGAGCGCGGCGACGGCCTGCGCGCCACCGATCGTGAACACGCGATCGACGCCGGTGATCGCAGCCGCGGCGAGTACGAGCGGGTTCTTCTCGCCATTGGGGGTCGGCACGACCATGATCAGCTCGCCGACGCCGGCGACCTTGGCCGGCACGGCGTTCATCAGCACCGAGCTGGGGTAGGACGCGCGCCCGCCCGGCACGTAGAGGCCGACGCGGTCGAGCGGCGTGACCTTCTGGCCGAGGCGCGTGCCGTCGGCTTCGACGTAGTCCCAAGATTCGGCGCGCTGACGCTCGTGGTAGATGCGCACGCGGTCGGCTGCGATGCGCAGCGCCTCGCGCTGCTCGACGCTCAAGCTGTCGAGCGCGGCCTTGAGCTCGGACCTCGGCAGCTCCAGCGCGGCCATCGACTTGACGTCGAGGCGGTCGAAGCGGCGCGTGTATTCGATCACCGCGGCGTCACCCGTGGTGCGCACAGCACGCAGGATCTCGGTGACGGCCTCGTCGATGCGCGCATCCGCGCCGCTTTCGAAGGCAAGCAGCGCATCCAGCGTGGGCAGGAAGTCGGGATCGCGCGCGTCGAGGCGGCGGATCCTGCGGGTCGCATCGCTCATCTCACGGCTCCGGCAAAGGCATCCAGCACGGGCTGGATGAGTTCGCGCTTAAGCTTCAGCGAGGCCTGATTCACCACCAGGCGGGAGCTGATCGCCATGATCTCCTCGACCTCCTCGAGGTTGTTCGCGCGCAACGTATTGCCGCTGGAAACGAGGTCCACAATGGCGTCGGCAAGCCCGACCAGCGGCGCAAGCTCCATCGATCCGTACAGCTTGATCAGGTCCACATGCACGCCTTTGGCGGCGAAGTGCGCCTTCGCGCTGTTGATGTACTTCGTCGCAACGCGGATGCGCCCGCCAGGGCGCGTCGCAGTGGCGTAGTCGAAGCCCCTCTGCGTCGCGACGCACAGGCGGCACTTCGCGATGTTGAGGTCCAGCGGCTGGTACAGCCCGGCCCCGCCGTGTTCGAGGAGCACGTCCTTGCCGGCGATGCCGAGGTCGGCCGCGCCGTACTGGACGTACGTCGGCGTGTCGGTCGCACGCACGATCACGAGGCGCACCTCGGGACGATTCGTGCCGATGATGAGCTTGCGCGAGGTCTCGGGGTTGTCGGTCGGGGTGATACCAGCGGCCGCGAGCAGCGGCAGCGTTTCCTCGAAGATACGGCCCTTGGACAGGGCAAGGGTGATGCTGGACACGAAGGGTGCCTCGTGAAGAATCGGAGTGACATTGTAACCTGCCCGCCGTTCTGTTAGCCTCCCGTGACTGGCTGAACCGCGCTGCGGTTCGGCCTTTTTTACTTTTTGCCCGACGCAGGGAGTCGTAACCCTATGAAACCCGACATCGTGATTTCCTCGCAGGACCTCGATCGCCTCGAGGGCCTTCTGGCCGCACCGGCCGCCCGCAACCGCAGCGACCTCAACGGGCTGAGGGACGAACTCGCACGCGCCGACGTGCGCGACCCCCAGGACATGCCGGCCGACGTCATCACGATGAACAGTCGCGCACGCTTCCGCGAACTGCCCGGCGGACGCGAGCATGAGCTCACGCTGGTCTATCCCGGCGACGTGGCGGCGGAAGCCGGAAAGGTCTCGGTCTTCACCCCGGCCGGCAGCGCCCTGCTGGGCCTGGCGGTCGGCCAGACGATCGACTGGGAGAGCTCGGACCGGCAGCCGATCCGGATCGAAGTACTGGGCGTGACTTGGCAACCCGAGGCCGCGGGTCGCTTTGACCTGTAAGACATGCGGGCGCCGGCACCGCGGCCGACACCCGCGCGATCAGGCGAGCCGGCGCACCCGCGCACCGAGGTCGGCGAGCTTCTGCTCGAGGCGCTCGTAGCCACGGTCGAGATGGTAGATGCGCTCGATCACCGTTTCGCCTTCGGCAACCAGTCCGGCGATCACGAGGCTCGCCGACGCACGCAGGTCGGTGGCCATCACGGTCGCCCCCTGCAGACGCTCGACGCCCTGCACCATCGCCGTGTTGCCGTCGATGCGGATGTCGGCGCCGAGACGCTGGAGCTCGACCGCGTGCATGAAGCGGTTCTCGAAGATCGTCTCGCGGATCACCGCCGCACCATTGGCGACCGCGTTGATCGCCATGAACTGCGCCTGCATGTCGGTCGGGAAGGCCGGATACGGCGAGGTCCGGATGCTCACCGACGTGAGGCGCCGGGGCGCCTTCAGCCGGATTGCGTCGCGTTCGGAGACGACTTCGCAGCCGGCATCCATGAGCTTGTCGACAACGGCGTCGAGATAAGCCGACGAGGTGTGTGTGAGGCGGATTTCGCCGCCCGTCGCAGCCGCGGCACACAGGTAGGTGCCGGTCTCGATGCGATCCGGCATGATGCGATGGGTCGCGCCCGACAGGCGCTCCACACCGCGGATGCGGATCACGTCGGTACCGGCGCCCGAGATGCGCGCGCCCATCGCGACGAGGCAGTTCGCCAGATCGACGACCTCGGGTTCACGTGCGGCGTTCTCGATGACCGTCTCGCCGTCGGCGAGACAGGCTGCCATCATCAGGTTCTCGGTGCCGGTGACGGTCACCATGTCGGTGAAGAGGCGAGCCCCCTTGAGGCGCGGCACCTTCGCATGCACGTAACCGTGCTCGACCGCGACCTGCGCACCCATCGCCTGCAGGCCCTTGATGTGCTGATCCACCGGCCGCGCGCCGATTGCGCAGCCGCCGGGCAGGCTGACCTTCGCCTCGCCACAGCGGGCAACCAGCGGGCCGAGCACCAGAATCGACGCCCGCATGGTCTTGACCATCTCGTAGGTCGCGACCGGGTTCTCGAGCGCCGAGGCCTCGAGGGTCACGGTATCGGCCTCGTCACCGCTGCCGCGGCTGACCTTCACGCCCATCTGCGCGAGGAGCTTCAGCAGCGTGCCGATGTCGTTGAGCCGCGGCACGTTCGTGAAGGTGACCGGCTCGCGCGTCAGCAGCGCCGCACACAGGATGGGCAACGCTGCGTTCTTCGCGCCGGAAATGGCGGTTTCGCCCGTGAGACGGGCACCGCCTTCGATCAGAAGCTTGTCCATCACGTCCCGCTCAGAAGCCCAGGTCGGTGCGCACTTCGGCCCACTTGGCGGGGGTGTAGGTCTGCAATTGCAGCGCGTGGATCTCATTACCCATGAACTTGCCGAGCGTGGCATACACGGCCTGGTGCTGGCGCACCTTGGGTTTGCCCTCGAATTCGGCGCTGACGACGATGCCGGTGAAATGGACCCCGTCATCACCCTGGATCTCCACGAATTCGCAGGCCATGCCCTGCTCGATGAGACGCTTGATTTCTGCTGCTTCGAACATTTTGACTACCCTCAAGCCCGCAGCTTGTAGCCCCGGGCGAGCATCGCCAGGGTCAAAACCGCGAGGAACACGAAACAAAAACTCACAACCGCGAGGCTCAACCACGGCGAAACGTCGGACTGGCCGAAGAAGCCGTAGCGGAAGCCGTCGATCATGAAGAAGAACGGATTGATATGCGAGACCCCCTGCCAGAATTCCGGCAGCGAGTGGATGGAGTAGAACACACCGGAAAGCATCGTCAGCGGCATGATGAGGAAGTTCTGGAACCCCGCAAGCTGGTCGAACTTGTCAGCCCAAATACCCGCGATCACTCCGAGGGAACCGAGGATCGCGCCACCCATCAGGCCGAAGGCCAGGATCCAGCCGGGCGCCGCCAGCGGCAGATCGACGAAGGGCAGCGACACGAGAAGCACGCCAATGCCGACGAAGAGACCGCGCAGCAGCGAGGCGATCACGTAGGCGGCGTAGAACTCGCGATAGGACAGCGGCGGCAGCAGCACGAAGATGATGTTGCCGGTGATCTTGCTCTGGATCAGCGACGAGGAGCTGTTGGCGAAGGCGTTCTGCAGCAGCGACATCATCACCAGCCCGGGCACGAGGAAGGCCGTGTAGGCGACCTCGCCATAGACCGTGACGTGCCGGTCGAGCACATGCGAAAAGATCAGCAGGTACAGCAGCGCATTGAGCACCGGCGCGCCGACGGTCTGGAAGCTGACCTTCCAGAAGCGCAACACTTCCTTGTACAGCAGGGTGCGGAACCCAACGAGGCCGTCATGCACGATTCATGACCTCCACGAACACGCGCTCGAGGTCCGCTTCGCCCAGGCGCAGCTCGAGGAGCTTCGCCCCCGTCTCGCGCAGCCGCGCGAGCAGCGGCTCGAGATTCTCGTAGCGCTCGAGTGGGAAGTCGGCCCAGCCGCCCGCCGCAAGCGTTCCGCCGAGCGCAGCGGCCGCCTCGGGGTTCTCCAGTCGGACGCTTAGCGAGTGGCTGGCGAAACGCCGCAGCAGGTTCTCCGTGGTGTCCAGCGCGACGACCCTGCCGGACTTCAGCATCGCGATGCGGCCGCACAGCGCCTCGGCCTCCTCGAGGTAATGCGTCGTCAGCACGATGGTGTGGCCGTCGCGGTTGAGCTTGCGGATGAACTGCCACAAGCCCTGACGCAGTTCGACGTCGACGCCGGCGGTGGGCTCGTCGAGCACGATCACCGGGGGGCGATGCACGAGCGCCTGTGCAACGAGCACGCGACGCTTCATGCCGCCGGAGAGCATGCGCATGTTGGCGCCGGCCTTGGCGGTCAGGTCAAGGCTCGCGAGGATCTCGTCGATCCAGTCGTCGTTGTTGCGGATGCCGAAGTAGCCCGACTGGATGCGCAGCAGCTCGCGCACCGAGAAGAAGGGGTCGAACACCAGTTCCTGCGGCACGACGCCGAGGTTGCGCCGCGCATTGCGGTAGTCCGAGACGACGTTGCATCCCATGACCTCGAAGATCCCGCCGTCCGGGCGCACAAGTCCGGAAAGAGCGGAGATCAGCGTCGTCTTGCCCGCGCCGTTCGGTCCCAGCAGCCCAAAGAATTCGCCCTGCGCGACTTCTAGGTCCACACCGGCGAGCGCCTGGAGGGAACCGTAGTGCTTGGTCGCCGAAACGATCCGTATTGCAGAAGAAGTCATCGAAGCGGCAGTCAGGCGTCTGCGGGCAGCAGCTCTTCGACGCCGTAGAGCGTCGCGAGGCTGCGCATCCCGACCGGCATGCCGGTCTGGCCAACCTTGTGACCGCTCGCGCGCGCAACGCGCATCCAGTCGAACAGCAGCGCAAGCGCCGAGGAGTCCGCAGCGGTCACACCCGACAGATCGACGACGAGATCCTCGTCGCGCGCCACGGCACGGCCGCGCTCGATCCATTGCGCGGCCGTCGCCATCGTCAACTCGCCCTGGATGGCGAGAACCTTGCCCGCCACCGCGCTCATGTGCGCGCCGGCGCCGCGAGGTCGCGGTTCTTCTGCTCCAGCGACTTGATCAGGCCATCCACGCCGCCCGCGCGAATTTCCTGGGCGAAGGTGCCGCGGTAGTTGGTCACGAGGCTCACGCCGGCGACGACTACGTCGAAGACCTTCCAGCCCTCGGGCGTCTTTTCCAGCGTGTAGTCGATGTTGATCGGCTGCGCGCCGGCCTGGCGGACTTCGGTCTGCACGCGCACCGCGGTGTCCGCTTCCGCGAACTTGGCGGGCTTGTAGCCGATGGTCTGCTCGCGGTATTGCGTCAGTGCGTTGGAGTAGGTGCGCACCAGCAGGGTGCGAAACGCCTCGACGAGCTTGCCCTGCTGCTCGGGGCTGGCCTGGCGCCAGTCCTTGCCCACCGCCAGCATCGTCATGCGACGGAAATTGAAGTGAGGGAGGACCTTCTCCTCGACCAGGTCGATCACGCGGCGCGTGTCGCCGGACTGGATCGCCTTGTCCTGACGCACGATGGTGAGGACATCATCGCTCACCTCGCGCACGAGCGCATCGGGCCCCTTGGGTGCGTCGCCCGCGAACGCCGGCAGCATCGTGAACATCAGGCACAGGGAAAGCAGGAACTTCTTCATCGTCACTCCTCGGGGACTCCGGCGACCATGCGCGAGCCCCTGTTGTCCTTATAAAGTTTATTGCGCACCGGTTTCCGCAAGCAGATCGGCATCATCCTGCTGCCGCCGGGCGCCGTTGAAATCGATCTCCTCGAGGGGCGGATTGCCGTCGAACACGCGGTAGCGGCGCTGCTGCAGATAGAAATCGCGCGCATACGCATACTTGTCCAGCGTGCCTTCCTCAAGCGTCTTGTCGATGCCGAGCAGGTTGGCGCGGGCATGCACGAGGCGCAGCGCGGTGAGGCTGTTGCGCGTCGGGACGTCCTTGATGCCCCAGACGTCGTCGCCGTACAGGTCGATCGGCAACACCGCGGCATCACGGACGGTGCGCGGACCGAAGAAGGGCACGACGAAATACGCCCCTTCGCCGACCCCCCACCTGCCGAGGGTCTGACCGAAATCCTCGTCGTGCTTGGGCAGGGCGAGCTCGCTGGCGACATCGAAGAAGCCGAGGATGCCGACCGTCGAGTTGATCGCGAAGCGTAGCAGGTCGCTCAGGCCATCCACGAATTTGCCCTGCAACAGGTTGTTGCTGCCGATCCACACATCGCCGACGTTGCCGAAAAAGTTACCGACACCGGTACGCACGGGCAGCGGCGTGACCTTGTCGTAAGCCTTGGCAACCGGCTGGATCGCGGCTTCATCCACCTTCTCGTTGAAGGTGAACATCGCGCGGTTGTAGCTTTCGAGCGGGTCGTCTGGATTGGCGACGCGCGTCGCACAGCTCGCTAAGGCGGCACAGGCAAGCGCAAGCGTCAGCGCCCTGGCGATTGTCGGGGAAGGATTGTTTTTCATTATGTATTTCAGATCTTGATCCGGCGGATCAGTTCGCCGGCGTCGAGCCTTCGGCCGCCTTGTCGAACATGAACTGGCCGATGAGCTTCTCCAGGACCACCGCCGACTGGGTGATCTGCAGTGCGTCGCCGGCCTGCAGCATCGCCTCGTCGCCACCGGGCTCGAGGCCGACGTACTGCTCGCCGAGTAGACCGGAGGTCAGGATGGTCGCGATCGTGTCGCGCGGAAACTGGTAGCTCGCATCGAGCGACAGGGAGACGACGGCGCGATAGGTCTTGGAGTCGAAGCGGATCTCCTTGACGCGACCGACGACGACCCCTGCGCTCTTGACCGGCGCCCTCACCTTGAGGCCGCCGATGTTGTCGAACTGTCCGGACACGAGGTAGGTTTCACCGCCGTTGGCAGCCCCCAGGTTGCCGACCTTGAACGCGAGGAACATCAGCGCGGCCATGCCGATGATCACGAAGAAACCGACCCACAGGTCGAGCGTTGTACGCCTCATGACTGCCCTCGGAACATAAGAGATGTAAGCACGAAATCGAGCGCCAGGATCGCCAGCGCGGAGGTCACGACGGTGCGGGTGATGGCACGCGACAACCCCTCGGCAGTCGGTGTGCAGTCGTAGCCCTCGAACACTGCGATCAGCGCGACCGTGGCGCCGAATACGAAGCTCTTGATCACGCCGTTCATGATATCGAAGCGGAAGTCCACGGCCGCCTGCATCTGCGACCAGAACGCGCCGTCATCGACACCGATGAACACCACGCCAATCAGCCAGCCGCCGAAAACGCCCATCGCGGAGAACAGCGCCGCCAGCAGCGGCATCGAGATCACGCCGCCCCAAAAGCGGGGTGCGACAACGCGGGCGATGGGATTGACCGCCATCATATCCATCGCGTCGAGTTGCTCCGTCGTCTTCATGAGGCCGATCTCCGCGGTCACCGCGAGGCCGGCACGGCTGGCGAAGAGCAGCCCCGCGACAACCGGACCGAGTTCGCGCGTCAGCGACAGCGACACCAGCACGCCGAGCGCATCGCCCGAGCCGTAGCGCTGCAGCGTCTCGTAGCCTTGCAGGCCGAGCACCATGCCGACGAAGAGACCCGAGACGACGATGATCAAAAGCGACAGCACGCCGCTGAAATAGATCTCGCGCACCGTCAGGTGGATGCGCGTCAGCGACTGACCCGAATGACGCAGCAGCAGCATGAAGAAGCGCGCGGCGAAGCCGATGCGCCACACACCCTCAACCGCCGCTGCGCCCAGGCGGCGGATGAAGTTCAGCAGGCCGTTCATGCGATCCTCCCGCCGATGAGGCTCTGATCCAGCGCTTCGGCCGGATAGTGGAAAGGCACGGGGCCGTCGGGCTCTGCATGGATGAACTGGTACACCCAGGGATCCTTCGACGCGCGCAGCTCGTCGGGCGTGCCCTCCGCGACGATGCCGCCCTCGGACACGAAATAGATGTAATCGACGATCTGCAGCGACTCCATGATGTCGTGCGTCACCATGATCGTCGTCGCACCGAGTGCGTCGTTGAGCTTGCGGATCAGTTGGCCGATCACGCCGAGCGAGATCGGGTCGAGGCCCGCAAAGGGCTCGTCGTACATGATCAGCATCGGATCGAGCGCGATCGCCCGCGCCAACGCGACGCGGCGCGCCATGCCGCCAGATAGCTCCGCCGGCATGAGATCCGCCGCGCCGCGCAGCCCGACCGCATTGAGCTTCATCAGCACCATGTCGCGGATCAGCCCGAACGGCAGATCGGTGTGCTCGCGCAAGGGGAAGGCGACGTTGTCGAACACCGACATGTCGGTGAAGAGCGCGCCGAACTGGAACAGCATGCCCATGCGCCGTCGCATCTCGTACAGCTCAGCGGTATTCAGGGACGAGACGTTGCGGCCCGCGACCTCGACGATGCCGGCCGTTGCGCGTAGCTGCCCGCCGATCAGGCGCAACAGCGTGGTCTTGCCGCACCCGCTGCCGCCCATGATCGCGACGACCTTGCCCCGCGGCACCTTCAGGTCGACGCCGCGCAAGATCTCGCGCTCGCCATAGGCGAAGCGGACATCCTTCAGGCTCACCAGCAGATTGTCGGTTTCGGAAACCAAGTCGACGCCCCTCGGGGATCTTCAAAACTCATGAGTTTAGCAGACCGCGCAAGCGCGACAGCCACCAACACCACTTCGATGCGGATCGAATGCACGAACACAGTGTTGCGCATCACGGCAATGCACCGGGGAAGAACGCCGACGCGACGGGGGGCGGCCGCTCACCTCCCCCGCAAGAGTCTCCCTTCGGCCTGCTCCAGGTCGGCGGGCACGCCCATCAGCACGACGACATCCCCGGCCTGCATGAGCGTCTCGGCACTCGGCGCGAGCCCGCGGATATTACGCCTGCGCACGGCCGACACGGTCACGCCGAACTCGTCCAGCGCCATGCCCCCCAGAGTGCGACCGACCGCATGCGCGCCGGCCGGCAGCGTCACGGGGTGCAGGCGCACCTGGCGCGACTCCGGACCGTCGGCCGCATCCGAAGTGCCGTGGAAGAAGCCGCGCATGAGGGCGTAGCGCTGATTGCGCACGTCACGGATACGCCGCACGACCCGATTGAGCGGCACACCGATGAGCGCAAGGGCATGCGACGCGAGCATGATGCTGCCCTCGAAAGCCTCGGGCACGACTTCAGCGGCGCCGGCCTGCGACAGGCGGTCCATGTCCTTCTCGTCGGCTGCGCGGGTGACCACCGGCAGGTCCGGCCGCAACGCAAGCGCGCGGTGCAGCACACGCAGCGCTGCCTCGACTTCGCCAAAGGAGATCACCAGCGCGCTCGCACGCATGATCCCCGCCGCCATCAGCGTCTCGTGGCGCGAGGCGTCGCCGTAGACCACCGTGTCACCGGCGGCGGCGGCCTCGCGCACGCGCTCGGGGTCTAGATCCAGCGCGACGTAGCTGACATCCTCCTGTTCGAGGAAGCGCGCCATGTACTGCCCGCTGCGCCCATAGCCGCAGATGATGATGTGCTTGCTGGTGTTCATCGACTGCGCCGCGACGCGCGTCAGCTCCATCGAGCGCAACAGCCATTCGGATGCGACGAAGCGCATCACGATGCGGTCGCTCCCCTGCACCACCAGCGGCGCGAGCAGCATCGACACGACCAGCGCCGCCACCGTGATCTGCAGCAGCGCGGGTGGAATCAGGCCGAGGCCGTCGATCTGCGACACCAGCACGAAGCCGAACTCGCCGCCCGCGCAGAGCCACAAGCCGGTGCGCAGCGCGGTGCCGGCAGAGGAACCGAAGGCGCGCGAGGCCGCGAACACCATTGCGCACTTCACGACCAGCAGTGCGGCGACCATACCCAGCACTGCGAACAGGTGGCCCGCGATGACATGGACGTCGAGGAACATCCCGACGGTAACGAAAAAGAGTCCCAGCAGCACGTCGCGGAAGGGCTTGATGTCCTCCTCGACCTGATACCGGAACTCCGTTTCGGAAATCAGCATGCCGGCGAGAAAGGCTCCGAGCGCCAGGGACAGCCCGACCAGCTCCGACAGCCACGCCAGCCCGAGCGTGATGAGGAGCACGTTGAGCATGAAGAGCTCGCCGGAGCGGCGCCGCGCGACGATGGTGAACCATGCGCGCATCACGCGCTGGCCGAAACCGAGCACCAGTGCAAGCAGCACGACGGCTTTCAACGCCGCGAGCCCCAGCGTTTCCGCCAGCGCCTCGGCCGGCTGCGACAGCGCCGGAATCAGGATCAGCAGCGGCACGACCGCGATGTCCTGGAACAACAGCACGCCCATGGTCTCGCGCCCGTGCTTACTGTCGAGTTCCATGCGATCTGAGAGCAACTTGGACAGGATCGCGGTCGAGGACATCGCCAACGTGCTGCCCAGCGCCAGCCCGGCACCCCAACCAAGACCGAGGAAGTGGACCGCGGGCATCACCAGCGCAATGCAGCCCAGCACCTGGGCGGCGCCGAGTCCGAACACCGTCCGCTTCATCGCCAGCAAGCGCGGCAGGGAGAACTCGAGTCCGATCGAGAACATCAGGAACACGACGCCGAACTCGGCGAGATGGCTCGCGCCGTCGGAGGCGGGCACGAGTTTCAGCGCGTGCGGCCCCACCCCCGCGCCGACGAGCAGGTAACCCAGCACGGGCGGCAGATTGAGGCTGCGAAAAATCGCTACCGTGACGACCGCCGCGGCCAGCAGGAGGAGAACCAACTCCAGGGTATTGGGCATGGGGCTCCGCGTTGTACATCGGGTTCGACGGGCGGTTCGGGTATACTCGCCTGCCTTGGTGCGCCGCAGCGCCGTCCGATTATCGACGAGTCGTCACGCGCAGCGCCACCTATAAAAGAAAAGTGTAACCGCTCCGAACGCCATGAACCCACCCCAGCCAAAATCCGCGCGGGAAGCAGGCGCCATCGCCCTTGCGCAGCGCGTGCTGCGCATCGAGGCCGATGCCGTGATCGCCCTCGCGGAACGTCTCGGCGCCGAATTCGAGCAGGCGGTGGACCTGATCCTGCAGCGCCGCGGGCGCGTCATCGTCACCGGCATCGGCAAGTCGGGCCACATCGGGCGCAAGATCGCGGCCACGCTCGCCAGCACCGGCACCCCGGCGTATTTCGTGCATGCAGCCGAGGCCGCGCACGGCGACCTCGGCATGATCACGCCCGAAGACATCGTGATCGCCCTGTCGAACTCCGGCGCGAGCGAGGAAGTGCTCACCATCGTGCCGTTGGTCAAGCGCCAGGGCGCCAAGCTCATTTCGATCACCGGCAAGCCGGATTCCCCGCTCGCACGCGAGGCCGACGTGCATCTGGATGCGGCCGTGGCCGAGGAAGCCTGTCCGCTGAACCTCGCCCCGACGGCGAGCACGACCGCCGCGCTCGCGCTCGGCGACGCCCTTGCCGTGGCGCTGCTGGATGCGCGCGGCTTCGGCGCCGACGATTTCGCGCGCTCGCACCCCGGGGGCAGCCTCGGTCGCCGCCTGCTGACCCATGTGAGCGACGTGATGCGCCTGAGCGAACGCGTGCCACAGGTGCGCGAGGACGCCTCGATGATGGCTGCGCTGATCGAGATGTCGCGCGGCGGCATGGGCATGACCGCGGTGGTAGCCGCCGACGGCCGCCCGATCGGCATCTTCACCGACGGCGACCTGCGCCGGGCGCTGGAACGCGGCTGTGACGCACGCAGCGCGACGATCTCCGCGGTGATGACGCGCAACCCGCGCAACATCGGGCCGGACGCGCTCGCCGTCGCCGCCGCCGAGATGATGGAACGGCAGCGCATCAACCAGTTGCTGGTGGTGGATGATCGAGGCGCCTTGGCGGGCGCCTTGACGACCCACGACCTCATGCTTGCGAAGGTGATCTGATGCACGCTGCCGCCCAGCCCGCTGGCCTGCACTCGATCCGTGGCAGCTGAAGTCCCGGCCGTGAAACCGTCCATCCAGCAACTCTATCCCCTCGCCGGCCTGATCATCGTGGCCGGCGCCTCGCTGTGGCTGGAGCGCGTCACCACCGGCGACGAAGGCCGCCCGTCCGCGCAGACGCGCGCGGAGCCCGACTTCATCGCCGAGCGCACGCGCCTGATCGCGTTCGACCGCGAAGGCCGCCAGCACTACGAGCTGCTGGCCGACAAGATCACGCACCACCCGCAGGCGGACGTCACGATGCTCGAACGCCCCCGCCTGCGTTACGAGGCCGATGGGCGCCAACTACATCTCAGCTCGGAACAGGGCGAAGTGCTGCGCGAGGGCGAAGAAGTGCGCTTGGCCGGCGACGTACGCGCGCGGCGCGATGCCGCCCTTGGAAGCCCGGAGATGACCCTCGCGTCCTCCTCGCTTACGATCTGGCCCGACGAGGAGCGCGCCGCAACCGCCGACCCGGTGGCGCTCACCCAGGGCGGGAGCACGGCCTACGCGAACGGCATGAAATCCGACAACATTTTCGGCACACTGGAACTCATCGGCAATGCGCGCGTGCATATCCCGCGCTCCCACCGGAACACACCATGAAGCGCACCTCCCTCCCCGCCTTGCTCGCGCTCGGCCTGCTGACGCAACCTGCACTCGCCGAACGGGCCGACCGCGACCAGCCCGTCAACATCGAGGCCAACCGCGTAACCGTCGACGACCGTAACAAGGTGCATGTCTTCGAAGGCGATGTCGTCCTGACCCAGGGCACCTTGGTGATCAAGGGCACGAAACTGGTCGTCACCCAGGGACCCGACGGCTTCCAGTCCGGAGTCGCCACCGGCAGCGAGAAGAAGCTCGCGACCTTCCGCCAGAAGCGAGAAGGCAGCAACGAGTACGTCGAAGGCGAGGCCGAGCGCATTGAGTACGACAGCCGCGCCGAACGGGCGCGCCTGTTCAACCAGGCCCACGTCAAATCGGGGGCCGACGAGGTACGCGGGCACTACATCGAGTACGACTCGCTGAGCGAGAACTATCTGGTCACCAACCAGCCGGGCAAGACCGAAACGCGTGCTGCCGGCGACGGGCGCGTGCGTGCGGTGATCCAGCCCAAGAATTCCGGCACCGAGAAGACCAACTGACCGCTTCACCCTGCTACGGAGGAGACTGCATGGAGTACAGCAACATCATCGTTGAAACACGCGGACGGGTCGGACTGATCACGCTCAATCGCCCGAAGGCGATGAACGCCCTCAACGACCAGCTGATCGATGAAGTCGGCTACGCGCTCGACGGCTTCGAGAAGGACGAGAACATCGGCGCCATCGTCATCACCGGCTCGGAAAAGGCTTTTGCGGCCGGCGCCGACATCGGCGCGATGGCGAACTACTCGCACATGGACGCCTACAAGGGCGACTACATCACGCGCAATTGGGAACGCCTGAGGACCTGTCGCAAGCCCATCATCGCGGCGGTCGCCGGCTTCGCTCTGGGCGGCGGCTGCGAGCTGGCGATGATGTGCGACATGATCTTCGCCGCCGACACCGCGAAATTCGGCCAGCCGGAAATCAAGCTCGGCGTCCTGCCCGGCGCCGGCGGCACGCAGCGCCTGCCGCGCGCGATCGGCAAGGCGAAGGCGATGGACATGTGCCTCACCGCCCGCATGATGGACGCCACCGAGGCCGAGCGCGCCGGGCTTGTCGCCCGCATCATTCCCGCCGACCGCCTGGTCGACGAGGCGATCGAAGCCGCCACCGTGATTGCCGGCTTCTCGCTGCCGGTCATCATGATGATCAAGGAATCGGTCAATCGTGCATACGAAAGCAGCCTCAGTGAAGGCCTGCTGTTCGAACGTCGCACCTTCCATTCGGCCTTTGGCCTGGAAGACCAGAAGGAAGGCATGGCCGCCTTCGTCGAGAAGCGCAAGCCGGTCTTCAAGCATCGCTGATGCTTCTTGCGCCGCCGCAATTCTGCGGCGGCGCCCCCCTCCGTAATTTTCGTGTAATCTTCGCGACGCATGCTGCGCGGCGACATTGATGCCATTGGCACGAAGGACGATTCTGCCGCCCGGCATTTGTTTCACAATGAAACAAAGAAAAAACAGCAACATAGAACGATGCAGGACTTCAGCGCGGGTTTCTAAATTTTTATTGTGCGCCGCACAAAATTACTTGACACGCAGTTGCACCGACCTATAATCGAATCCATGTTGCGACGCACCACGCATCCAGGCGGTTGCGAAGCAAGCCCAATCCAGACGTAACCTTCATCAGGAGATGAAAATGTTTGCAACCCCCGAGCAATTTGCCGCCACCAACAAAGCCAATGTCGAAACCCTGCTGACCCTGGCCAACAACGCTTTCGCCAGCGCCGAGCGTTTCGCCGCCCTGAACCTGAACACCGCCCGTTCGATCCTCGAAGACGGTCTGGCCAATTCCAAGGCTCTGCTCGGCGCGAAGGACGCCCAGGAGTTCCTGGGTCTGCAGGCCGCTCTGGTTCAGCCGCTGGTCGAGAAGGCCGTGGCCTACAACCGCAGCGTGTATGAAATCGCCTCGCAGGGTCAGGAAGAAGTCTCGAAGCTGGTCGAAGCCCAGATCGCCGAGCTGAACAAGAGCCTGGCCGCCGCCCTCGACAAGGCTGCCAAGTCGGCTCCGGCCGGTTCGGACGTCGCCGTCGCCGCCGTCAAGTCGGCCATCGCTGCCGCCAACAGCGCCTACGACAGCGTCAGCAAGGCTGCCAAGCAGGTCGCCGAGATCGCCGAGGCGAACGTCGCCGCCGCGACCAACGCCACCGTCAAGGCCGTGAGCGCCACCGCCAAGACCGCATCGAAGAAGGCTGCCTGATCGCCTTCTGATTCATCGACGCGCGTTCCCTTTCGGGACCGCGCGTCAACGAAAAGCCCCGCCGAGCGATCTGCGGGGCTTTTTGCTTTACGGGATCGCCGCGACGGGTTCGGTGCGGCCGCGATTCAACCCGCGACCTTGGCGCCCGGAACAGGTGCACCCTCTGCCTCGTCGCCCTCTTCTTTCTCCTCTTCGATCGACAGGCTCAACTCCGCGGCCGCCGAGGTCTTGGGCTGGCCGCGCTCGGCCTTCAGCTTGATCTGCAGGCGCAGCTCGTTGGTCGAGTCGGCATTACGGATGGCCTCCTCGTAGCTGATGAAGCCGGCGTCGTAGAGGTCGAACAGGGCCTGGTCGAAGGTGCACATGCCCAGCTCGCGCGACTTCGCCATGATCTCCTTGATGGACTGAAACTGCCCCTTGAAGATCATCTCCGCGATCGTCGGGGTGTTGAGCAGGATCTCGATCGCGGCCTTGCGCCCCTTGCCGTCCTCGGTACGGATCAGGCGCTGCGACACAATCGCCCGCAGGTTCGACGACAGATCCATCAACAGCTGGTTACGGCGCTCCTCGGGGAAGAAGTTCACGATCCGGTCGATCGTCTGGTTGGCGTTGTTCGCGTGCAGCGTGCCCAGGCACAGGTGGCCCGTCTCGGCGAAGGCGATCGCATGTTCCATGGTCTCGCGGTCGCGGATCTCGCCGATCAGGATCACGTCGGGCGCCTGGCGCAACGTGTTCTTCAGCGCGTGCTCCCACGAGTGCGTGTCCACGCCGACCTCGCGGTGGGTGACGAGGCACTGCTTGTTGCGATGGACGTACTCGACGGGATCCTCGACGGTGATGATGTGTCCCGGCCCCGAGCTGTTGCGGTGATCGATCATCGCAGCGAGTGTCGTCGACTTGCCCGAACCGGTGCCGCCCACGACCAGCACGAGGCCGCGCTTGGTCAGGATTATCTCCTTGAGCACCTCGGGCAGCCCGAGCTTGGCGAGCGAGGGAATCTCCGACGCAATGGTGCGGATGACCATCCCGACGTGCTGCTGCTGGACGAAGACGTTCACGCGAAAGCGACACACACCGGGGATGGAAATGGCGAAATTGCACTCCATCTCGGCCTCGAACTCTCCCCGCTGCCGGTCGTTCATGAGGCTCATCGCCAGCGAACGCGTGATGTCGGGCGTGAGCCGCTGCTGGCTGAGCGCCTTCATCGTGCCGTGCGCCTTTACGGTCGGCGGGAAATCCACCGAGATGAACAGGTCCGACCCGTCCATCTGGTGCATCGCATTGAGCAGCCTGTGCATGTAGGAGCGGGCTTCTTCTATGCCCAGGGCGGACGACATAAGAACTCCTTCAGGAGGCAGGCGTGGCGCATTCATCGACCCGCTTGCGTGGTCTGCAAACAAAGGGGAATTCTAGGGCATCGCCCGCAACACCGGATACGGTTCCGCCATCCGGGACTCCGCGTGCGGTCGACTCAGGACGCAGGCGTGACGGGCGCTTCGGCCGGGAGTGCGATCTCGTAGTACGTACGCTCGCGGGTAACACGGCCGCCGAGGCTGCTCACGCGCCGTCTCACGACATCGAAGCGGCTGTCCTCGAAGCGCGCATGCTCCCTGCAGACGCCGGGATAGGCCTTGCATTCGCTGCTGATGCGGATCAGCAGCTCCGTACCGCTGCTCTTGGTCTCCACGACGATGGCCCCGCCCTTTCCGCCCGGACCTGCAGGACATTCCGTGCAGGCTTGCAGCAGGTTCATCAGCACTTCGTTGATGTAGTCGGGAATCACGGAGACAGCCGGGAGATCGGCGCCCCCCTTGAACTCGAGGCGGATGGAGCGGAAGCGCCGGTCGAATCCGAGGAAATCGAGGACCGACTTGACCATCGCGTTGATGTCGACGAGTTCGCGCGATTCCCGCCGCGCCGCGGCAAACTCCGAGATCTGCCGCGTCATTCCGGCGATACGACGGGTCTGCTCGAGGATCTGGGCGGGTTGACAGGTCTCGCACCCGTTGCGCTGCTTGTTGAGCTGGATCTCCTGCGCGAGCATCGAGATCGTCGCAAGCGGATTGCCGACCTCGTGCGAGACGTTTGCCGCCATCGTCGCCAGGGCAGCCATCTTCTCGTGATGCCAGCGTTCTTCGCGCTCCGCTGCACGCTCCTGCGCCGCTGCCTGTGCGTCGATGATGCGCTGTCCGATGCGCACGATGGCCCACAGGGCGCCGTAGAGGACGACCAGCGTCCCGCCCACGATCAGCAGGAAAATGTCCGAGCTAGTCCGGACCTTGCCCTCGTTTTCTGCCAGCGTCCGCTCCAGCTCGGTCTGGTTCGCACGCGCGAGCCCCCCGAGTTCGCCCGAAACCGCCTGGATGTGCCCCAGGAAGGAGGTGACGTCGGAATAGATCTCGAACACCCCCACGACCCGGTCGCTACCGCGCTCGCGCGCCGGGATGTAGCTCGAGATCAGGTCGCGGTTCTCGACCACGCCCTCAAAGGCGCTGAAGCGCTCGCGATGGGTCATCTCGCTCGCGGGGACGCCGGCGGCAGCGCTCCTCCACCCCTGGTTGTCCGACTTGTCCTCGCCGATCTGCGCGTGCTCCGACGAGTAGATCGTGATGCCGCGCAGATCGAACACCTTGATCTTGAACACGTTGCTCGCCCGCATTGTCTCGTAGGCCTTGGCGTCGAGTTCGGCGAAACCCGGCAGCGCCATGATCGTCCGGCCCAACTCCGCAAAACATTCGCGCCGCGGATCGCTTCCGCCCGCGACCGAAGGAGGCACGCTGCGGCAGGGTGCCGCCGAAATCGCCTGTGCACGCGCAGCGAACGGTGCGATATGCGTATCCCACAGCACATTGCCGACCACGCGCGTAAGCGTGACGTGGCTGGCTTCGTGCAGGGCGACCAGGCTCGCGCGCGCGGCCTGGTCCTGTTTGGCGGCAAGGTCCGTCTGTGCACGCGAGAAGAACTCTCCCTGCTCGCGCTGAACCTCGGCGAAGAATGTGATCTCGCTGCGTTGCAGGAAGTACAGGACCACCCCGACGACTACAAACGCGACGAGGCTCGCGAGCGTGAAATAGCGCATCAGGCGAAAATGGCGGACGGGCTCACCCGCCAGAGACCGCGCCGGCCGGGGCGGAAGCCTGCCACGGCGATCCATCATCTGCACTTCTCCCGCCCCATCCATTCCACGCTCCGTGCCCCGGGGGGGCCGCTTGCGGGACGACCGAAGCCGCCCGGTTCACTCTGCTTCTTCGACCTCGCCCGACACTGCGCCGGTGCTGTTGCGTCCGCTCCGGTAATGGTGCGGGAACAGGCGATGCATCTCGCCTTCGATCCACGCCGCGGAGCGGCGATTGACCTCGGCGGCATCCAGGCCCGTCGGATCGATCGCGGGACCGATGCTGACGGTGATCTCGCCGGGATACTTGAGGAAGGCCTCGCGCCCCCAGAACTCCCCGGCATTATGCGCCACGGGAACGACGGGCACGCCCGCCTGCTGCGCCAGCGCGGCCCCACCGGCCTTGTAGCGGCGCTTGGCGCCGGGGGCGGTGCGCGTCCCCTCCGGGAAGACCGCAACCCAATAACCTTCCGCGAGCCGGGCACGGCCCTGATCGACAACCTGGGCGAGCGCATCCTTCCCGGCGGCGCGGTCGATCGCGATGCCGGGGATCGCCGCGAGCCCCCAGCCAAAGAACGGCACCCTGAGGAGCTCGCGCTTGAGCACGAAGCACAGCGGCGGAAAGATCACCTGCAGGGCCATCGTCTCCCACGCCGACTGGTGCTTGGAGAGGATCACGGAAGGCACGGAGGGGATATTCTCGCTCCCGATGACCTTGTAGCGGATGCCCAGGATGCGCGGGATGAACCACATCATCAGCGGCGCCCAGGCCGTGACGATGCGGTGGCGCGTGCGAGGAGACAACGGATAGGCGAGGATGCCGAACAGTGCGAACGGCGGAGTGAAGATCGCCAGGACGATGGCAAACAGCAGGGAGCGCAGGACGACCACGGTACTCTTCAGGCAGTGAGATCGGCGACGAGGGCCGCCAGATCGGGGTAGATGAGCGTGCCTTCCGGCAGCGCGGGATCGTCGCGCGTCTTCATGCCCTTGCCGGTGAGGACCAGGTAGGGCTTGCAACCAACCGCAACTCCGGCCTGCAGGTCTCGCAGGCTGTCGCCAACCACCGGGACGCGGTCGAGGTTGACGTTGAAGCGCTCGGCGATCTGCAGGAACAGGCCGGGCTTGGGCTTGCGACAGTCGCAGGTGGAATCGGCCGAGTGCGGGCAGAAGAAGATTGCATCGAGCCGCCCGCCGGCCTGGGCGAGGCTCTTCACCATCTTCTCGTTGATCGCGTTGAGGGTGTCCATGCCGAAGAGGCCGCGCCCGACGCCCGACTGGTTCGACGCGACGACGACGCGCCAGCCCCACTGGTTGAGGCGCGCGATCGCTTCGAGGGAGCCCGGAATCGGCTTCCACTCGTCGGGCGACTTGATGAACTGGTCGGAGTCGAAGTTGATGACGCCGTCGCGGTCCAGGATGATCAGCTTCTGCGGCATGGAATGCTCCCGGTCGTCAGGCCGACAGGCGCGACAGGTCGGCGACCTGGTTCATCAGGCCGGCGAGCTGGCGCAGCAGCGCGAGGCGGTTCTGGCGCGTCAGCGGCTCCTCGGCCATCACCATGACCTCGTCGAAGAAGGTGTCGACCGCCGCGCGCAGGCCGGCGAGCACGCAGAGCGCGTCGGTGTAGTCCTCGTTCGCCATATGCGAGCGCACCAGCGGCGCAACCTCGACGACGCGGTGGAACAGCGCCTTCTCGGCCTCTTCCTGCAGCAGTGCGACGTCCGGCTCGGGCAGTTCGCCTTCGACCTTCTTGAGGATGTTGACGATGCGCTTGTTCGCGGCGGCGAGCGCCTCGGCCTCGGGCAGCGCGCGGAAGGTGCGCACGGCGTCGAGCTTGGCGGGGACGAGGTCCATGCGCGTCGGGCGCAGCGCGAGCATCGCGTCGATGACGTCGCCGGCATGGCCGGCATCGCGCAGCAGGTTCTTGAGGCGCTCGAACATGAAGTCGAGGAGCTGCGCCTCGAAACCCTGGGCGGTCAGCAGGCCCGGCTTGAAGCCGCCGACGGCGTCGGCCACGAGTTCGGCGAGGTCCAGCGGCAGCGGGCCGTCGATGAGGATGCGCAGCACGCCGAGCGCGGCGCGGCGCAGGCCGAAGGGGTCCTTGTCGCCGGTCGGCAGCTGGCCGATGCCGAAGAAGCCCACGAGCGCGTCGAGCTTGTCGGCAAGCGCGACGGCGCAGGCGACGTTGCCGGCGGGCAGCGCGTCACCGGCGAAGCGCGGCTGGTAGTGCGACTGGATCGCGTCGGCGACGACCTCGCCTTCCTTGTCATTGAGCGCGTAGTAGCGCCCCATGATGCCCTGCAGTTCGGGGAACTCGCCGACCATGTCGGTGACGAGGTCGGCCTTCGCGAGGCGCGCGGCGCGGGCAGCGGCCTTCGTGTCGCCGCGCAGCTTGCCGGCGATCGCGCCGGCGAGGCGTTCGAGGCGCTCGACGCGCTCGAGCTGGCTGCCGAGCTTGTTGTGATAGACGACGGGACCGAGGCGCGGCAGGCGGCTTTCGAGGGTGTGCTTGCGATCCTGCTCGAAGAAGAAGCGTGCATCCGACAGGCGCGGGCGCACGACGCGCTGGTTGCCGGCGACGATGTTCGACGCGTCGGCGATGCGCATGTTCGACACGATCAGGAAGCGGTTCAGCAGCTTGCCGGCAGCGTCGAAGAGCGGGAAGTACTTCTGGTTCGCGCGCATCGTCAGGATCAGGCATTCCTGCGGGACGGCGAGGAATTCGGCTTCGAATTCACCGACGTAGACGGTCGGGTGCTCGACGAGGGCGGTGACCTCATCCAGCAGGTCGGCGTATTCGTCGAGGCTCGCACCCTGCTCGGCGGCGGTCGCGACGAGCTGACGTTCGATCTCGGCGCGGCGCTCGGTGAAGTCGGGGATCACCTTGCCTTCGGCGAGCAGTGTCGGCTCGTAGGCGTCGGCGGTCGCGAGCGCGATTTCGCCGCGGCTCATGAAGCGGTGGCCGCGCGTGACGCGGTCGGAGTCGAGGTCGAGCACGCGGCCCGGCACGACGCGATCGCCGTGCAGCAGCGTGAGCTTGTGCACGGGGCGCACGAACTGCGCATCACCCGCGCCCCAGCGCATCAGCTTGGGGATCGGCAGCGCCTTGACGGCGTCCTGGACGATCTCGGCGAGCACCGCGTCCAGCGTCGCGCCGTCCTCGTTGCGGGTGTAGAACAGCGCTTCGGCCTTGCCGTCCATGCGGCGTTCGAAGTTCGCGACGGCGTCGGCGGCGATGCCCTTCGCTTCGAGCTTCTTCAGCAGCGCCGGGGTCGGGCGGCCTTCGGCGTCGAGCGCGACCTGCACCGGCATGATCTTCTCGGTGACTTCACGCGCGGGCGCGGCGGCACGCACCTGCGGCACGGTGATGGCGAGGCGGCGCGGGGCCGCGAACCAGCGGAAGCCGCGATCCTCGGCGATGAGGTCGCGCGCCTTGAGGCCATCGAAGATCTTCGCGGCAAAGGTTTCGCCCAGGCGCGGCAGGGCCTTGGGCGGGAGTTCCTCGGTGAGCAGTTCGACGAGCAGGGAGGCGGTCATCATGCGGCCTCCGTCTTGGTTGCAGCGGTGTTGAGCATCGGGAAGCCCAGGCTCTCGCGGGAGTCGTAATAGGCCTGTGCGACGGCGCGCGACAGGTTGCGGATGCGGCCGATGTAGGCGGCGCGTTCGGTGACGGAAATGGCGCCGCGCGCGTCGAGCATGTTGAAGCTGTGTCCGGCCTTCAGGACCATCTCGTAGGCGGGCAGCGCGAGGCCCAGTTCGATCAGGCGCTTGGCTTCGGATTCGTAGTTGCCGAAGAGCGAGAACAGGAACTCGACGTTGGCGTGTTCGAAGTTGAAGGTCGATTGCTCGACCTCGTTCTGGTGGTAGACGTCGCCGTAGGTGACCTTGCGGCCGTCCGGATAGACTGCCCACACGAGGTCATAGACGTTCTCGACCCCCTGCAGGTACATCGCGAGGCGCTCGAGGCCGTAGGTGATCTCGCCCAGCACCGGCTTGCAGTCGAGGCCGCCGACCTGCTGGAAGTAGGTGAACTGCGTCACTTCCATGCCGTCGAGCCACACTTCCCAGCCCAGACCCCAGGCGCCGAGCGTGGGGTTTTCCCAGTCGTCCTCGACGAAGCGCACGTCGTGCGCGTTGGTGTCGATGCCGAGTGCACGCAGGGAGTCGAGGTAGAGCTCC
Source organism: Aromatoleum petrolei (assembly GCF_017894385.1). Taxonomy (NCBI): domain Bacteria; kingdom Pseudomonadati; phylum Pseudomonadota; class Betaproteobacteria; order Rhodocyclales; family Rhodocyclaceae; genus Aromatoleum; species Aromatoleum petrolei. The sequence continues at coordinate 3,473,055 of NZ_CP059560.1, read as the reverse complement.
TGGAACTCGAGCGGCGACGGCTTGAGCACGACCTGGAACTGGTAGTAGTGCTGCAGGCGGTTGGGGTTCTCGCCGTAGCGGCCGTCCTTGGGGCGGCGCGAGGGCTGGACGTAGGCGGCGTTCCACGGCTCGGGGCCGATGGCGCGCAGGAAGGTCGCGGTGTGCGAGGTGCCGGCGCCGACTTCGAGGTCGTAGGGCTGCAGCAGCACGCAGCCTCGTTCGGCCCAGAACTGCTGGAGCGTCAGGATGACTTGCTGGAAGGTGGGTTTGTGCAGGGACATGGTCTCTCGACAGCTGTAGGCGACGGCAAGGGCGCCGCGCGGCGGACGCAAAGGGTGGATTTTAATGGCATTCCGGGGGCAGGGCGAATTTCCCCGGCGGAAAATGCGCGTCTCGCGGGCAAAACGCCGCAACCGCGGGCGTCAGACCCCTCGCCGGGTGTGCGCATCGCGCCGCAGGTGGCCCGCGACGGCGAGCGCCAGCACGCCCAGCAGCAGCACGGCGGAATCGCCCCAGCGCGCATAGGGCGTGAGCCCTTCGTAGCCCTGCACCGACATGCTCAGCGCCCCCTGCGTGAAGGCCGGCAGGACCTCGGCGACACGGCCGTCCGGCTGCACCAGCGCGGTCATGCCGGTATTGGTCGAGCGCAGCATCGGCCGCCCGGTCTCCATCGCCCGCACGCGCGCGATCTGCAAATGCTGCGGCTGGGCGAAGGAGTCGCCGTACCACGCAAGATTCGACAGGTTCAGCATCAGCGTCGCCTCGGGCAGGCTGCGGATCAGCTCGCGGCCGAAGAGGTCCTCGTAGCAGATGTTGATCGCGACGCGCTGTGCGCCCAGGCGCAGCGGTGGCTGGTCGGAGGCGCCACGCGTCTGGTCGGACATCGGGATGTCGACCAGCTCGTAGAACCAGCCGAAGAGCGGCGGGGAGTATTCGCCGAAGGGTACGAGGTGCTGTTTCGCGTAGCTCTGCGAGGGCGAAGCGCCGAGGCTCAGCGCGGCGTTGTAGATCGCTCCGCGCGCATCGCGCAGGAACACGCCGAACACCAGGTCGCCGCCGCGCGCCGCGACTGGCGCGGCGAGCTCTTCAAGGTAGCCGTCGGGCAGGCGGTCGGCCAGCAGCGGCAGCGTCGTCTCGGGCAGCACGACGAGGTCGGCGGGATGCTCGCGCACGAGGCGCGCGTTGCTCTCCAGCCACTCGGACAGCAGTTCGGGACGCCACTTCAGGCCCTGCTCGACGTTGGTCTGGATCAGCGCGACCTCGAGCGGCTTGCCCGTCGGGGAGGTCCAGGGGACTCGCCCGAGGCCGAAGCCTGCCCCGGCCAAGAAGAGGATCGCGGCAAGCGCCGCCGCGGCGGGACGCACACTGCACCAAGGCGTGAGGGCGACGAGCGCCGCGAGGAAGGCGACCAGGCCGCCCACGCCATACACGCCGACCACCGGAAAAAATCCTGCGAGCGGGCTCGGCGGGGTCTGCGAATAGCCGACCGCGAGCCACGGGAAGCCGGTGAACAGCCAGCTGCGCAGCAGCTCGGAGCCGATCCACAGGCCGGCGAAGAGCAACGCGCGCCGCCACGCGCCACCCCGCCCGAGGCGCACGAACAAGGCCCCGACCGCAGCCGGAAAGAGCGCGAGATAAGCGCAGAAGAGCAGGATCGCCAGCGCCGCGAGCGGCATCGGCATGCCCCCGTAGCGGTTGAGCGCGACGTAGAGCCAGGACACCCCGGCCAGGAAGGCGCCCAGCCCCCAGGCGAAACCGAGTGCGAAACCGGCACGCGCACGCGTTTGCCGCGCAGCGAGACCTGCCAGCACGGCGAGGCTCAGCACCGCCAGCGGAATGATCCCGAAGGGCGAAAAGGCAAGGACCGACGCGCCGCCTGCGAGCAGCGCCACCAACAGGCCGCGCGCGCGCGCCCACGCCCGCACTAGGCCCCGGTCCTGCTCGCGGACGGTCACGCTTCGGCCGTTCCGGCGACGGGCTGCACGAGCAAAGTATGCACGCGCCGACCATCGACGCGCAGCGCGGTGACGCGCAGGCCGCCGAGCATCACGACTTCGCCGCGCCGCGGCAGGCGGCCGAGCTGGCAGATGAGCAGCCCGCCGACGGTATCCACCTCGGCGTCACTGAAGTCGACGCCGAACGCGGCATTGAACTCGCCGATCTCGGTGGTCGCGCGCACGCGGTAGCGGCCATCGGCATCGAGCTGGATGTTGTCGCTGGGCTCGAGCCGGTCGAACTCGTCCTCGATGTCACCGACAATCTGCTCGAGCACGTCCTCGATCGTCACGAGCCCGGCGACGCTGCCATACTCGTCGACGACGATGGCCATGTGATTGCGGCTGACGCGGAACTCGCGCAGCAGCACGTTCAGTCGCTTCGACTCGGGCACGAACACGGCCGGACGCAGCAACGCATGCATGTCGAAGTCACGGCCGGCGTAGTAGCGCAGCAGATCCTTCGCGAGGAAGATGCCGACGATGTCATCCTTGCTGTCGCCCACCGGGAAGCGCGAGTGGCCGGTGTCGACGACGTGGGCGGCAATCGCATCGACCGGGTCGTCAAGGCGGATGATGTCCATCTGCGCGCGGGGAATCATCACGTCGCCGACCTGCAGTTCGGACATCTGCAGCGCGCCCTCGATGATCGCCAGCGCATCGGCATCGAGCAGGTTGCGTTCGAAGGCCGAGTGCAGCAGGGCCAGGAGCTCCTCGCGATCCTCGGGCTCGCGCGACAGCAGCGCGGAGAGGCGTTCGAGCAGACTAGGTCGTGGTGATGCGGGATCCATATGTCGAAAGAATCAGTCGGGCAGGTCAGGCGGATCGTTCGGCGTAGGGATCAGGATAGCCCAGTTCGGCGAGAATCCGCGTTTCCAGTGCCTCCATCTCCTCGGCCTCGTCGCTGTCCTCGTGGTCGTAGCCCTGCAGATGCAGCATGCCGTGGACGATCAGGTGGGCGAAATGTGCCTCGAGCGCCTTGCCCTGCTCGGCGGCCTCGCGCACGACGACTGGCACGCACAGCACGAGATCGCCGGCCAGCGGCGCGTCGCCATCCTGGTCCGGCATGCCCTCGCCTTCACCATAGACGAAGGTCAGCACGTTGGTGGCGTAGTCCTTGCCGCGGAAGTCGCGGTTGAGTTCGCGCCCCTCGGTCGCGCCGACGAGACGCACGGTGACTTCGGCGTCGCCCGCCTGCAGCGCGGCCTGCGCCCAGCGGCGCATGTCGCCGGAGGACGGCGCGTTGTCGCGGTTCGCCTTGCCGATCGCCTTCTGGATCGTCAGCGCCAGATGAGGAGGCGAGTCGATCATCACGCCTGCTCCTTCTTCGCGAGCGCGGCCTGCATCGCCGCGCGCGTCGCCTGGTTGTCGTAGGCCTCCACGATGCGCGCGACCAGCGGGTGGCGCACGACGTCTTCCTTCTGGAACTCGGTGAAGGCGATGCCGCGCACGGCGGCGAGCACCTCGCGCGCTTCCAGCAGGCCGCTGCGATGGCCGCGCGGCAGGTCGACCTGCGTGAGGTCGCCGGTGACGACGGCCTTGGCGCCGATGCCGATGCGGGTGAGGAACATCTTCATCTGCTCGGGCGTCGTGTTCTGCGCCTCGTCGAGGATGATGAAGGCGTGGTTGAGCGTGCGCCCGCGCATGAAGGCGAGCGGCGCGATCTCGATGCTGCCGCGCTCGAAGAGCTTGGCGACGCGATCGAAGCCCATCAGGTCGTAGAGCGCGTCGTAGAGAGGACGCAGGTAGGGGTCGACCTTCTGCGCGAGGTCGCCCGGCAGGAAGCCGAGGCGTTCGCCCGCCTCGACCGCCGGGCGCGTCAGGATGATGCGCTCGACGAGCTGGCGCTCGAAGGCATCGACCGCGCTCGCGACCGCGAGATAGGTCTTGCCGGTGCCCGCGGGGCCGATGCCGAAGGTGATGTCGTGCGCCTGGATGTTGCGCAGGTATTCGACCTGGCGCGGCGTGCGGCCGTGCAGCTCGGTCTTGCGCGTCAGCAGCGCCGGTGCGGCCTGATCCGACTTGCGGCGATTGGCGATCTCGATCAGGCCGAGCTGGATGTCATCGACGCTGAGATGCTCGTCCGCCTGCTCGTAGAACTCGCGCAGCGCCTTCGCCGCCAGGGCCGCCTGTGCGGGCCCGCCCTGCAGCGTGAAGCGCTCGCCGCGGCGCGCGATCGTCACGTCGTACGCGGTCTCGATCTGGCGCAGGTTTTCGTCGAGCACGCCGCACAGGTTCGCGAGCCGCGCGTTGTCCAGCGGCTCCAGCACCACTTCGGTGGGTCGGCCCATTCAGATTTCTCTCGTCACGATTTCGCCACGCAGACTGTGCGGCAGGGCGGCGGTGATTGTCACGTCGACGAACTGCCCGATCAGGCGCGGATTGCCGGCGAAGTTCACGACGCGGTTGTTGTCGGTGCGTCCGGCGAGCTCGGTCTCGTCCTTGCGCGACAGCCCTTCGACCAACACACGTTCGACGCGGCCCACCATCGCCCGGCTGATCGCCTGGGCCTGCTCGTCGATGCGCTTCTGCAGGCGCGCGAGCCAGCGCAGCTTGGTCTCCTGCGGCACCGGGTCTTCCAGATCGGCGGCGGGCGTGCCGGGACGCGGGCTATACACGAAACTGAAGGACGCATCGAAGCCGACCTCGTCGATCAGCTTCATCGTCTTCTCGAAGTCTTCCTCGGTCTCGCCGGGAAAACCGACGATGAAGTCCGACGACAGCGACAGATCGGGACGCGCCGCGCGCAGCTTGCGCACGACGGACTTGAACTCCAGCACCGAGTAGCCGCGCTTCATCGCCGCGAGGATGCGGTCGGAACCCGACTGCACCGGCAGGTGCAGGTGGCTCACGAGCTTGGGGATGTTGGCGTACGCGTCGAACACGCGCTGCGTCATCTCGCGCGGATGCGAGGTGGTGTAGCGCAGCCGCTCGATACCGGGGATCTCGGCGACGCATTCGAGCAGGAAGGCGAAGTCGCCCGACTCGCCGCCCTGCTTCGTGATCAGACCGCGCCACGCGTTGACGTTCTGGCCCAGCAGCGTCACTTCCTTGACACCCTGGCCGGCGAGGCCGGCGACCTCGGCAAGGATGTCTTCAAGCGGCCGCGACACCTCCTCGCCGCGCGTGTAGGGCACGACGCAGAAGGTGCAGTACTTGGAACAGCCTTCCATGATCGACACGAAGGCGCTCGCCCCCTCGACGCGCGCGGGCGGCAGGTTGTCGAACTTCTCGATCTCGGGGAAGGAGATGTCGACCTGAGAGCGGCCGCTGTAACGCCGCTCGGCGATCAGTTGCGGCAGGCGATGCAGGGTCTGCGGCCCGAACACGACGTCGACGTAGGGCGCACGCGCCACAATCGCCTCGCCCTCCTGGCTCGCGACGCAGCCACCGACGCCGATGATGAGGTTCGGATTCGCCTGCTTCAGGTGCTTCACCCGCCCGAGGTCGTGGAACACCCGCTCCTGCGCCTTCTCGCGCACCGAACAGGTGTTGAAGAGGATCACGTCGGCCTCTTCCGGGTTGTCGGTCTTCACCAGTTCCTCGGTCGCCCCGAGCACGTCCGCCATCTTGTCCGAGTCGTACTCGTTCATCTGGCAGCCGAAAGTGCGGATATACAGTTTCTTCATTGAAGCGTGTTGACGCGCAGATTCCCAAACCGCTATATTAGCAGGCTCGAGCGGTGATGTAGCTCAGACGGTTAGAGCGATGGATTCATAACCCATAGGTCGGCAGTTCGATTCTGCCCATCACCACCACGATTTCCAAGCGAAAGCCCAGCCCTCATCGGCTGGGCTTTTTGCTTTCTGGTCTGTCCACGCGCGTTGAATTTTGCCCCCCAGAGGGTCAATTTTCAGTGAGTAGCAACAGCGCGAGGCACACGGCCGCCTCGACATCCTCGTGAACAACGCCGGCGGAGGCACCTACAACGACATCGAGAGCGTCACACTCGACGAGTGGCCCCGGATCATGTCGATCAACCTCGACTCGACCTTCATCGGCACCCAGGCGGCGATCCGCTGGATGAAGCGCACCGGCGGCGGCAAGATCATCAACGTGAGCTCGGTGGCCGCCTTCAGCGGCGCCCCGAACCTCGCCGCATACTGCGCCGCCAAGGCCGGCATCAACATGATGTCGAAATCGGCAGCGGTCTATTGCGGCCAGAAGGGCTACAACATCCGCATCAACGTGGTGCCCCCGGGCCTGATCGAGACGAAATCCGGCGTCGAAATGGCCCGCCTCGCGATCGGAGCGCAACGAGGATGCCATCGCGATGTTCACCGCCCTGCACCCGATCGGCCGCATCGGCCAGCCCGACGACATCACCAACGGCATCCTGTATCTCGCGTCGGACGAATCCAGTTTCGTGACTGCCGCGAGCCTGATCATCGATGGCGGTTTCACTGCCGCATAAAGCTGTCGGAAACGATCAGCCGACAGGGCTGGGATCGAGCGCGACCGGGTTGTCGTCGATGCCCGGATGCGCTTGCCCCGAAGATATGAGAATCGCCGTGATTTCCTGAGAAACGTGGGGTGCAGCTCGCCCCCCGTCCGCGCTTCGTGGATCGCGCCATGGATGAAGAAGCTGGCGGGGCTGATGTCGTACGGACTGCCGAGCAGCTTGTTGCCCGCGAGGTCCGCCGTCACGAGACTCGACGCCGCGATCTCGTCGCCCCCTGATCGAGCGGCACTACGGGGGGGGCTGACGCCCTCCGAACCGGCAGGCGCTGCGCGTTGAGCGTGGCGGCCTAGATGCCGGCCTTCTTGCGCGTACGCGGGGCAGCCTTGGCACGCGTGGCACGCGGGCGCCGCGTCGCGACGATGGCCGGCTTCTTGAAATCTTCCAGGCTTTCCTCGGACGGGAAGACGAGTTCGCCAACGCGGATCTTGCGCACCATGTCGGCCGTGAAGGCGAGCAGGATCCATTCCGTCGCGGGGTCCTTCCACAGGTCGCGGCTCATCGTCAGCCCTTCCAGGATCGCACGCGTGAGCCGACGGGTGAGTTCGAGCTTGCGCATGTCGTCGCGCCACTCGGGGAAGACCTTGAGGAGTTCCTCCTTCCACACGAGGTCGTGATGGCGTGCGCGCGGCAGGAAGATCGCGCGCAGCTCGCTGTTGGTGCGAGACGCGACGCGCAGTTCGAGGTAGGCCTGGAACTCGCGGCTCTGGCACAGCTGCCAGTCGATCGCAATTGCACTATTGCGGCCGACACGGTCTTCCTCGCGCAGCCGGGAGACTGTCTGGCTGAACGCGGTCATGTGCTTGTAGAAGGCGTAGTCGATGACCGCCACGAGGAGGTCCTGCCGCGTCGGGTAATGATGCAGCATCGCCCCGCGCGAAATCTTCGCGATGTCGCAGATCAGGTTGTTGGTGGTCTCGGCGTAACCGTGGTTGGCCAGGCACTCGAGCGTCGCCTCGAGGATGGTTTCGCGCGTCTCCGAGCTCTTCCGCTCCTGCTGGCTGTCGGGCCGCGGCGCCAACCCCTCGGGAGCGAGTTCCAGGATGGCGTTGGGAAGGTCATTGTTCATGGTCGGTTGCAGTCCAGGTAGAACAGAAAGGGCTTGCGCCGGCGCGCGCGACGAAGGCGCTCACGACGCAGGATTCAAACACAAGATGGGGCGCTTGACGATGCCCCTGGAGAGGCGGAGGGCGCGACACGGGCTCATGCAGACTTGCACTCCGCCACCGCGGGAGGCGGCACTACGCGCGCGGGTTTGAGCGCACTCAGTACGGTCCCCAGCAGCACCAGGACCATCCCGACCAGATGCCACACGCTCAGCGGCTCGTCGAGCAGCAGGGCGCCGAACGCGACACCGAGGACGGGGACCCAGGCCATGTAGATGGCGGCACGCCCGGCGCCCATCGCCGCGACGCCGCGCGCCCAGGCGAGCGCGCCGAAGGCCGTCGCACCCACACCGGAAAACGCGACCACGAGCCAGTCGCGCCAGCCCAGCGTCTGCAGCGCCGCAAGCGGAGACTCGATTACCACGACGCTGTGCACGCAAAGTGCCAGCGCGCCGACTGCATACAGGAACACGTTGATCGCGAGCGGATTGCTTTCCCGCGACAGGCGTTGCAGGGCCAGCACGCCGCAGGCGAAGCTCAGCATCGAGCCGAGCACGAGCAGGTCGCCGAACGAGGGGCCGGCGAGCGCGGCGTTGGCCTGGTTGAGGACGACCAGGCACACGCCGGTCACCGCGAACAGGGCGCCGGCAACGTAGCGGCCGGTCAGCGGCTTGCGGAATACCAGCGCTTCGAGGACGCCGTTGATCAGGGGATTCAGCGCGAGGATCAGGGCCGCATTCGTGGCCGTCGTCGTCTCCATGGCCTTCGCGAACAGCATCTGGTTGCCATACACGAGCAGCAGCGCACTGGTGCACGCGAGCAGCAGCATCCGTCCGCGCCAGCGCGGGAAGTGCTGGTGACTGAAGAACAGCAGCAGCGCCAGCGCGACCACGGCGCACACCATGCGCAGGCTCGCGACCAGGGTGAAGTCCATCACTCCCGCGAGCCACTTGACGGCGGTGACGTTCAGCGCCCAGACGACCATCGTGGCCATCAGGGCAAGATGCAGGCCGGCGGTCGCCGGGCGCGCGCTCATGCGGACGTTTCCTGCGCGGCCGCCTTGCGGTTCGCCTCCGCCATGCTGCGTGCGTCGTAGCCGCCGGTGCGGTTGCCCGAAATCAGTTCGCTGTGGCTGTGCGCGAAGTGGTGCCATGCGAAGGTGGCGTCCATCGCGTTGCGCTTGCCCTGCAGGTCTTCGACGTGGTTGATGGCCTGCTTGGTGAGCGCGAGCCCCATGCGCGGCTGCTCGGCGATGCGGGCCGCGAGCGCATAGGTACCCTGTTCCAGCTCCGCGCGCGGCAACACGCGATTGACCATGCCCATCTGGTACGCGCGTTCGGCGCTCATGCGGTCGCCGACGAACAGGAATTCCTTGGCGATGCGCGGGTTGAGCTCGTACGGGTGGGCGAAGTACTCCACGCCGGGAATGCCCATGCGCACGACCGGGTCCTGGAAGAAGGCGTCGTCGCTCGCGATGATCAGGTCGCACACCCAGGCGAGCATCAGCCCGCCGGCGATGCATGCGCCCTGCACCATCGCGATGGTCGGCTTGGGCAGTGCGCGCCAGCGCCGGCACATCTCGAGGTACACCTCCTGCTCGCGCGCGTAGAGGAACTCCCCGCCCGGCTTGTTGGTGTGGTCCCACCACAGGTGCGTGCGCTCGAACGGCTTGTTGATGTCGCGACCGGGCGTGCCGATGTCGTGCCCCGCCGAGAAATGCTTGCCCGCGCCGCGCAGCACGATCACCTTCACCGCGTCGTCATCGACGGCGCGCCGGAAGCCGGCGTCGAGCGCATAGGTCATCTGCGAATTCTGCGCGTTGTTGAAGGTCGGGCGGTTCATCGTCACGCTCGCGATGCCGTTCTCCACCGCGTACAGCACGGGCTCGGCGGTTTCGTAGTTCGACTTGTCCTCGCGCGTGACGAAGCCAGCGGGCGTATTCGCGTTCATCATCGGATCCTTGGAAACATTGCGGCCGTCAGAGGCTTAGCGCCGCGCGGCGCGTTGCGCGAAGAAGGTGTCGATCGCGGCGACGAACTCCGGGCGGCCGGCACAGTCGAGGAAGGCCTCGTACTCCGCATCGAGCTGTGCGGAGAGGGTACGCCCTGAGGACGCGCGCATCAGGCGCTTGAGGTGCGCGAGCACGTGCGGTTCGCGGCGGGCCAGGCGCCTTGCCGCCACCAGCGTCTCCTCGGCCAGGGCGTGGGCGGGAAGGACGCGGTTGACCAGCCCCAGCCGCAGCGCCTCGGCGGCATCGAAGGTGTCGCCCAGCAGCGCGATTTCCATCGCCCTGCGCATCCCGACCACCCGCGGCAGGGCCCACGACATGCCGCCGTCGCAGCTCGTGCCGATGTCCGCATAGGCGAACGTGAAGCGCGTCCCCTCCGCGGCGAAGGCGAGGTCCGCCGCCAGCATCAGGCTCATCCCCGCCCCTGCGGCCGCGCCGTGCACGCTGGCGAGCACGGGTTTGGGCATCTCGGCGATGAGGCGCACGGCCTCGTGCACGGGCGGAATCAGTTCATGCACCGCCTCGGTCGGGCGCGCCCGCAGGGTCTGCAGATCGCCGCCGGCCATGAAGGCCTTTCCGTTGCCGGCGAAGACGACGACACGCACCGCGGCATCCTCGGCGAGCGTGCGGCAGGTGGCCGCCAGCGCGCGTGCCAGCTCTCCGTCCAGCGCATTCAGTACGTCGGGGCGATCGAAACGCACCTGGGCGACGTGGTCGGCCACTTCGACGGTCAGGGGTGAACTCATGCTCGTTGTTCCTGCTGTTTCAACGACGTGGTGAGCGGTGTGCTCACTGGGTTTCGGGGACGTGCAGCGTCAGGCGCCCGTCGAGCTCCGGGGTCACGACGATCTGGCAGCTGAGGCGGCTGTTGGGGCGGCGGTCGGCCGCGACGGCGTCGAGCAGCTCGTCCTCGAGCGTGCCGCGCTCGGGCAACAGCCCCTCGCAGCTCGGATCGACGTAGACATGGCAGGTGGCGCACGCGCAGGAGCCGCCGCATTCGGCGACGATTCCGGTGATGCCGCTCTGAACGGCACCGCTCATCGCGCTGGCGCCCTTCAACACATTCACTTCACGGCGTTCGCCATCGGGCAGCACAAAGGTCACGCTAGGCATTTCACATACTCCGGCAAGGCCCGCCTCGGGACGTGGAGCGGGCAGTTCGATTTCGTAGATAAAGGACCGTCATCAGTCCAGCTTTGGCATCGTGCCGAGGAAGCCGCCGGGGCGGCTGTGGAACAGCGCGGACGCCGAGGAGCCCGCAGCCGATACGCCCGAGTCGATGACCAGGGTATGGGCATTGACGTGGCGCGCCTCGTCGCTGGCGAGATACAACAGGGTCTCGGCGATCTCGATCGGAAACGCGGGACTGCCGAGCGGCGAGCCGCGCCGCGCGCCTTCCACGGCACCGTCGCGGTCGCCATACACCTGCTCCACCAGCGGGGTGACGACGAGGCCGGGCGCTACCGCGTTCACGCGGATCCCGTACTGCGCGAGTTCGGATGCCGCTCCGCGCGTCAGGGCAATGACGCCCGCCTTGGCCACGCTGTAGACCTGCGGTCCCACCCCGCCGACCACGCCGGCAAGGCTGGACAGGGACAGGATGACCCCGCCGCGCTGCTCGCGCATCTGCCGCCCCGCCTGCTTGATGCCGTAGAACACGCTGTCCAGCAGCACGGAATGGGTTCGGTGCCAATCGTCGGCCGAGGTTTCGAGAATCGAGCCGACGACGCCGATCATGCCGGCGTTGTTCACCATGCAGTCGAGCCGGCCGTGCAGGCACACTGCATGGGCCACGGCCGCCTCGACCTGGGTTTCGACACTGACGTCGGCAGCGACGAAGCCCGCGCCGAGTTCGGCCGCCAGGCGTTCGCCCGCGGCCGCGTTGATGTCCGACAGTACGACCGCGGCCCCTTCCGCCGCGAACAGGCGCGCCGTCTCGGCACCGATGCCGCTCGCCGCGCCCGTGATGAGTACCACTTTGCCTTTCAGGCGTTCGCTCATGATGAGGTTCTCCGATCCCTTGTCCGTTCAGGCAGTGCCCGACGGGCCGATGAAGGTGCTCGGGCGGTCGCGCAGCACGCTCGCGCCGGACGCGAAACCGCCCGCCGTGACGCCCGAATCGACCACCAGCGTGTGCGCCGTCACATGCGCCGCTGCGTCACTGGCGAGGTACAGCAGGCTCGCCGCGATTTCCTCGGGCAGGAGCGCCGAGCCCAGCGGCGACACCTGCTTCGCCCCTTCCATTGCCGCCTCGCGTCCGCCCCGCACCTGCTCGACCAGGGGCGTGACCGTGGTGCCGGGCGCCACGGCGTTCACGCGGATGCCGTATTGGGACAGTTCGGCCGCCGCCGAGCGCGTGAGGCCGATCACGCCGTGCTTCGCGGCCGTGTAGGCATGCGGCCCGAGGCCGCCCATCACCCCGGCGATGCTCGACACCGACAGGATCACGCCGCTGCGCTGTTCGCGCATCTGCCGCGCCGCATGCTTGATGCCGTAGAACACGCTATCCAGCAGCACGGCCTGCGTCGCACGCCACGCCTGTGCCGTGGTCTCCAGCAGCGAACCCACGGCGCCGACGACGCCGGCGTTGTTGATCATGCAGTCGAGGCGTCCGTGGAGTTCGACGGTGCGCGCGACGGCGCGCTCGATCTGGTCTTCGCGCGTCACGTCGACCACGACGAAGTGCCCGCCCAGCGCGGCGGCGAGCGCCGTCCCCGCCGTCTCGTTGATGTCGGCCAGCACCACGCGAGCCCCTTCGGCCGCGAAGCGGCGCGCCGCCGCGGCACCGATGCCGCTCGCCGCCCCGGTCACCAGCACGACCTTGTCCTGCAGACGTCCACTCATGTCGATCTCCAAACACTCAGCCGAGGAGCGCATAGGGGCGCTCGACCCACTTGCGCAATGCCGCGAGGAAGCTCGCCCCGACGGCGCCGTCGATCGCGCGGTGATCGCAGGACAGCGTCACCGACATGCGCGAGCGGAACGCCACGCCCCCATCCGCGGCTTCGCAGGCCTCGCGGCGCACGGTGCCGACCGCGAGGATGGCGCCCTGGGGCGGGTTGATCACCGCGTCGAACTGGCGCACGCCATACATGCCGAGGTTCGACACGGTGAAAGTGCCACCCGTGAGCTGCGCTTGGCTCAGCGTCCGGCTGCGCGCCCGCTCGGCGAGATCCGCCGTTTCCGCGGCAATCGCGAACACGCCCTTGTCTTCCGCGTTGCGGATCACCGGCGTCACCAGCCCGCCGTCGATCGCCACCGCGACGCACAGGTGCACCCCGCTGAACTGCTTGATCCCGGCATCGGTGAAATGCACGTTTGCCGCCGGCACCTCGCGCAGCGCGAGCGCCACCGCACGCATCACGAAGTCGTTGAGCGACAGCTTGCGCCGCCCTTCGCTCTGCTCATTGACGGCCTGGCGCAGCGCGATCAGCGCGTCGAGTTCGAGATCCACCGTGAGGTAGAAATGCGGGATCGTCTGCTTCGACTGCGTGAGGCTCGCGGCGATGGCCTTGCGCATCGGCGTGAGCCGGATCAGCTCGAAGTCCTCGACCGGCGCCGCGGGGAGGTCCCGCGTCAGGGCGGTGCGAAAAGCCTCCTTCACGTCGCCCATCTGTACCGTGTTGCGTGCCCCCGTTCCACGCAGGACCGTCAGGTCGATGCCGAGCTCCGCCGCCAACTTGCGCGCGGCCGGGCCGGCGCGAACCTCCGACGCCGCAGCCGGAGTCGCCGGTTCATGCGACGCGAATTCCGCAACCGGCGTCTGCGCGGGGGCCCTGCGGACGCGCTCGACGTCCGCAACGGAAATCCGTCCGCCGCGTCCGCTACCCGCAAGGGTCGAGAGATCGACGCGGCTGCGATTCGCGATTCGCCGCGCGATCGGGGACGCATGGGCGCGCGCGTTGCGCTGCTCCAGTTCCGCATCGCTCGGAGCGGGAATCACCACGGCAGCCTCGTACAGCCCCTGACGAGCAGCAGCGACATCCTCGAGCGACACGCGGCCGTGGCGACCGCTCGCAGCCAGCGTGGCGAGGTCGATGCCGGCACGATCGGCCACCCGCCGCGCGACCGGACTCGCCTTCACCGTCGCATTGCGCGCAACGATGCGCTCGCGCTCCTCGTCGCTGAGCGCGACGGCGATCGGCGCCGGCACGGCCTCGGGCTGCCCGGCCACCTCGCTCACGTCCGCAAGGGGCGACACCGGCGCTTCCGCGGCCTGCGCGATCGGTGCAGGAGCCACCGCTGCCGCAGGCGCCCCGCCCTGCCCGTTCTGCGCCAGATACGCGTCGATCTCGGCGTCGCTCACGTCCGCGTCTGCGGCGACCGCAAGCAGCCCGCCGACCGGCAGGGTCTCGCCCTCCTTCGCCACGAGCCGCCGAATGACGCCCGGCACGTCACTCATCGCTTCCATCGTGTTGATGATCTTGGCCGTCTCGATGTCGACGAGCTCGCGGCCCTTCTCGACGCGGTCCCCGATGGCGACGTGCCATGCGGAGATCGTGCCCTCGGTCATCTCGAGGCCCCACTGGGGCACGGTGATCGGATGAATCCTGCTCATGCCGGCCCCCTCAGTGCGCGAGCACGGAGCGGATGGCCCGCTCGACGCGTGCGGCGTCGGGCAGGTACTCGCGCTCCAGTTCCGGCGCGAACGGCACCGGCGTGTGCGGCGGCGTGACCGTCGCGACCGGCGCACGCAGGCTCGCGAACGCCTCCCGCGCGACCAGCGCGGCAACATCAGCGGCAAAGCCGCAGCGCGGCGGGGCCTCATCGACCACGACCAACCGCCCGGTCTCGCGCACGCTTTCGAGGATCAGCTCCTCGTCGAGCGGCGAAGTGGTGCGCGGGTCGATCAGGTCGCAGCGCACCCCTTCGGCCGCGAGCCGGTCGACCACGCCGGTCGCGAGCTTCACCAGTTGCCCCGTCGCCACTACGGTCACGTGCTCGCCCTCGCGCACCAGCACCCCTTCGCCAAAGGGAATCGTGTAATCGCCGTCGGGCACTTCGCACGTGTCGTTGTAGAGCATCTTGTGCTCGAGGAAGATCACGGGGTCGTCGTCGCGGATCGCCTGCAGCAACAGGCCCTTCGCGTCGTAGGCGTTCGAGGGCATCACGACCTTGATGCCGGGAATGGCGCTCAGCAGCGCGTGCATGCTCTGCGAATGCTGCGCGGCGGCGCTGCGTCCCGCGCCGACCGTCATGCGCACGACCAGCGGGGCCTTGGCGCCGTTGAACATGTAGCGGAACTTGGCCGCCTGGTTGAGGATCTGGTCGAAGCACACGCCGATGAAATCGCTGAACATGATTTCCGCGACCGGACGCAGGCCGGCGAGCGCGGCGCCGTTGGCCGCGCCGATGATCGCCGACTCGCTGATCGGGGTGTCGATGACACGGTGCTCGCCGAACTTCGGCAGCAGGCCCTTGGTGAGGCCGAACACGCCGCCCGCGGCGTCGCGCTGTCCGGACGTGCCGCCCGCGCCGCCGGACACGTCCTCGCCCAGCACGATGACGGACGGGTCGCGGGCCATTTCCAGGTGGAGCGCTTCGTTGATGGCTTCTCGCATTGACTTCTTAGGCATGGCAGCGGACCCGTTCAATAGTTGTCATAGACATTGGTGAGGAGGTCTTCGGCGCGGGGGCGCGGCGCATTGCGCGCTTCCTGCACCGCGCGTTCGATCAGGGCGCCGACTTCGCGATCCACCGCGTCGAGCTCGTCCGTGCTTAGCCCGCCATTGGCCTCCATGCGGGCCCGGAATTTCAGCAGGCAGTCCTTCTCGGCGCGATAGCGCTGCACTTCATCCTTTGCGCGGTAGTTCTGCGGGTCGCCCTCGAAATGGCCGAAGTAGCGGATGGTTTCGCAGTAGATCGCGGTCGGGCCGCCACCGTTGCGTGAGACCTCGAGCGCCTTGCCCATCGCCTCGTACACCGAGAAGAAGTCGAAGCCGTCGGCCTGCCACACCGGAATGCCGAAGCCCTCGATGCGCTTCACGATGTCCTCGCAGCCGATGCCGTAGGACGCGCCGGTGTGTTCGCTGTAGCCGTTGTTCTCGAACACGAAGACCTTGGGCAGTTGCAGCACGACGGCCATGTTCATCGCCTCGAACACCGTGCCCTGGTTCGACGCGCCGTCGCCGGTGAAGGACGCCGCGATCCGCCCCTCGCCGCGCAGCTTGCACGCGATGGCCGCGCCCACGGCGATCGGCTGCCCGGCACCGACGACGCCGTTCGCGCCGAGCATGCCCTTGCCGATGTCGGCGATGTGCATCGACCCGCCCTTGCCGCCGTTCAGCCCGTCGCGCCGGCCGTGGATCTCCTTCATCATGCCGACGACGTCGCAGCCCTTGGCGATGCAATGTCCGTGGCCGCGATGCGTGCTGATGATGTAGTCGGCATCGGTGAGGTGCTCGCACGCGCCGACCGCGACCGCCTCCTGGCCGCAATATAGGTGCGTGAAGCCGGGAATCGCACCGGAGGCGTTCTCGACATGCACGCGCTCCTCGAATTCGCGGATGGTCTTCATCTGACGGTAAGCGCTCAACAGCTGCTCGTGCGTCAGCCCGTCGTGGTGACGCGCGGCCGAAGCGGGCTTCGGCGCAGTGATCACATCTTGTTCGGCAGTCATCTCTCTGTTTTCCACTGTTGCGGGGTGATTGGAATCCTGCGCGTCCGCTGCTTTCATAAAACCGTCTAGCCGGCTTGTTTTTACATCAAATCGACGCGCGAGGCAAAGAATTTTTTATGTATGGATAACGGGAAGCGGTGGCGTCGTGCTTCCGGCGCCCGGCTGCGGCCGGGAAAAAGGAGTGCCCGCACCGCGTCGCGAGCGCGGGCACCCGGCGGGCAGCGCTTACTTGCGCGCGGCGTCGAGCATCGCTTCGATGTTGCGATGGATGTTCTGCAGCGCGATCTCGTTGGCGCCCAGCACGGGCTTGAAGTCGGCCGGCGCATAGCTCATGTTGCGCTGCCCGTCGCGCGACACGGAGTAGTCCTCGGTGCTCACGACCTTGTGGATGAAGTCGTGCATCTCCGTCCAGGGCTCCGTTTCCGGGATGTGCTGCATGTGACCGGGCTTGTAGGTGGTGATCAACGTCGTCGCCTGATCCACCGTCTCGCCAGGGAACAGGCGCGACATGCCGTAGAACTGCTTGCCGCCGGGGATGTTGTTGCAGTTGATGACGACGTTGGGGAAGATGTAATAGAGGCCGCCGTAGTTCGTGTCCGGCCATTCGGACTCGGGCTTGTCGGCATAGTCCATGAATTCCGCACGCGGCATCGCCATGCGGTGGCTGGGGCCGTAGTTGTCGTAGGTCATGATGTTCGACAGGGCCAGCGCGCCGATCGTGCTCGGGTGCAGCGTCGCGAAGTGGTAGCCCTCGCCGTAGGTGTCGAGCGCGTACTTCCAGTTGCTGTTCACGTCGATGCGCGTGGTCTTCATCGGCCGCGCCTTTTCCAGCTCGAGGTGCGCCAGTTCGCGCGCAAAGGCTTGGCCGAGGTGTGCCTCGACATCGATCGGCTCGCCGTTCGGCACCGCGCGCACGAAGATCAGGCCGTGCCATTCGGCCACCGGCACCGGGATCAGGTTGCGTTGCGCCATGTCGATGCCCTTGAA
The DNA here is from genome assembly GCF_017894385.1 of Aromatoleum petrolei. Taxonomy (NCBI): domain Bacteria; kingdom Pseudomonadati; phylum Pseudomonadota; class Betaproteobacteria; order Rhodocyclales; family Rhodocyclaceae; genus Aromatoleum; species Aromatoleum petrolei. The sequence goes on along the minus strand of NZ_CP059560.1, from coordinate 3,455,882 downwards.
GCCTTCCGCCCCCGGCACGCCGACCGCCTTGCCGTCGAGGTCGAAGGTCCAGCCGTGGAACTTGCACGACATGCGGTTGCGGCGCTTGCACTCGGTCACGAGTTTGGCGGCGCGGTGCGTACACATGTTGAGGAAGGCGTTCACCTTCCCTGCCTTGTTGCGCACCAGCAGGATCGGCGGCCCCACTTCGTCGAACAGGAAGGTGTCGCCGGGCTCGGGCAGGTCGCCGGTGAGGGCGGCGAGGACGGGGCGCTCGCGGAACAGCACGCGCTTTTCCTCCTCGAAACGGACCGGATCGGTATACACGGCAGTGGACACCGTCATCGGCGCCTCGGCGAGATCCGTGGTCCGCCCCTTGATGTGCGCGATCGTCCTGCGACGAAGGTTGTTGTGCGACTCGCGGCGCAGCACCGTCCATTCACTGCCCTCGCCGGCGTGCTGGCCACACCCTGCGGTAATCACGGCTTCTTCACTCATGTCGTGTCTCCTCTCTGTTGTCAGTCGTACTGTTGTCGTTGCCTGCAGGTACCGGGAATCCCGTCAAACCCCGGCCGCCGTCGGCAAGCCTGAATCCTTGTCCGATGCATTGCCCTCGCGCAGTGCGCGAAGCAGCTCGCGGAAGGTCGAAACGCTGTGCGCGAACTGGGCGCGCGTGGGCGCGCGCAGCGAGCGGTAGCCCAGCGCACCGACGAACAGCGAGATCAGCAGCGAGCCGAGTTCGGCCGCGTCCACCGTCGCCGGCAGCTCGCCCTTCGCCTTGGCGCGTTCCACCAGGCGGATCGCGACCTCGTCGCGGCGTTGGGCCGCGCGGGCGATGCCGCCGAAAAGCTGCGGATCGCGCACCGCCTCGAGCTGCGCCGTGAGCCCGAGCAGCTGCAGCACGCCGTCGCCGCGATACATCTTCGGAACGCGATCGAGCAGCCGTTCCAGTGCCTCATGCACCGAATCGAGCGGGTCGAGCACTTCCGCGAACACCGCCACCTCTTCGTCGTACATGAGGCTCACGACCTCGGCGAACAGCGCATCCTTGGAACGGAAATGGTTGTAGATGGCGGGGCCGGACATGTCGGCCGCGCCGGCGATCTCCGCCAGCGTCACGCCGTGAAGCCCCTTGCGCGCGAACAGTTCGGCGGCGACTTCGAGAAGCTGCTCGCGGCTCGCCTGCCCCGACCTGCGGGTCCGCTTCCTGACGGGAGCGATGATCATGTCCAGTGTCTCTTCCATCCCGATTCCATGCGGCGCAGCGCATAGGTCCGGTTTATAGTTAATTAATGCTAATTAATCTAAAACCGTCCAACCTGCTTGTCAACGATCAATTGGTGTCTTTTCTTGCAACGGTCGCATGAACGGACGACCGTTTCATCGGAGGGCGGGGCAACCGGAGTCGCCCTTCCCCTCTTGCCTGTCTGCAGGCTTATCGCAGCTCAGGCAGCCTTCCTGCACTCCCGGAACAGGGCGTTCAGCTCGGCATCATCCGTATCCACGATGCGGTCGACCCAGCGATGAAAATGCTGCAGACCGCCTTCGTTCTTGCCATAGCAGATGGTCGGCAACAGACCGGACTCGAGGACGCGCTGCTGCCCGTTCGAAGTGGGGAGGTCTTCGTCGTTCACGACATGTGCCAGGAACTCCGCCCGCTTCACCGCTTCGGCGCGCGAAACCTCGTCCGGCTCACGCTCCATCAGGTAGGTCTGGATCGTGAAGGATTCATCGACGGTCTTGCCCGGAAAGACCTGCGACACGATGACGCCACGCCCGCCGTCGTAGAAGCTGTTGATGGATACGTGCGGGAACAGGATCCATTCGCCCAGCATCATCGCTTCCGTCGGCCAATCCGCTTCGTGGGTGTCGATGCAGTTGAACAGGTTGGCCTCGTCCGGGAGGACGCGGCCTGCGACCGGGCCGCTGCGGATCAGTCGCTGGTGGGGCCCCGAAAAATAGTAAAGCGCCTTGTTGTCGACCGCAGGACCAAAGGTGTTCTTGTGCAGAACGGGGATGTGGTAGAACTCGAGGTGCGCGTCGAATGCGAGCTTCCAGTTCGCCCCTTTCAGGCAGCGGCTATCGACGAGATGCCAGTTTGCGAGGCCGAATCCTTCGAGCATTGCGTCATAGCCGGACAGGAACGCGTCGATGTCCAGGGTCGACCGGGTATCGAGCACGGCCCAGATCAACCCGGCTTTTTCGACGGTGGGAAACTCGCGCAGACCCATCGTTTCCTTGTTGACGGTGCCGAAGTCGCACTGCGACGCGACGCCCAGCAGCGCCCCTTGGTTGGTGAAAGTCCAACCATGGTACGGGCAGGTAAAGCGTGACGCGTTGCCGGTACCTTCGGCCAGTATGGCCGCCCGGTGCGTACAGGCGTTGAGGAAGGCCCGCGCGACGCCATCCTTTCCGCGCATCAGGAGGACCGGCACCCCGGCCACCTCGATCGTCTTGTAGTCGCCCGCCGCAGGCATTTCGCACGACGCCGCCAGCATGAGCGGCAGACGGCGGAACAGCCTGCGCTTTTCCCGTTCGAAGCGCGCCGGGTCGGTGTAGACGCTGGCGTCGATCGTCATGACCTCGGGGGCAAAACGAAAGGACGTGTTCCTTGCGTGGTCGAGCACGTCCCGGGCCGTCGCCTTCAGTTCGTCGATTGCCTCTTTATCCATCCTTGTCTCCTCCTGGCAGTGTGGCGACGCCAGCCTTCAGCCGCGCCGGCGTATGGGGTCGCGCCCGTCCCAGTTGCGGGCGGCTTCGCGCAAGCCGGCGAAGAACGTGCGGCCGGCGTCATCCCCCTTCCACAGCTCGACGATCGAACCCGGTCCACCGTGGGTGTCGACGTACACCACCTCCGCGCTGCCACCGCGGAACTGCGCCTCCTGCAGCACCGTCGCCCCCACCGCCGCACACACGCGGCGCGCCTCGGCCATGTCGTCCACGGCGATGCACACGTGATGCAGGCCTTGCAGGCCCTGATCGCGCCAGGTGGTGAAGATCGACGGCGTCGCGTTGTGCTGCTGGATCAGCTCGATCTGCATATCGCCCCAATAACCCATGGCCGCCGAGAAATCGATGTCCGCCGGCTGGCCGAGATAGCGCATGTTCTCGGCCTTGATGTGCTCCATCAGGTAGAAGGGGCCTGCGCCCATCGTTTCGGTCCAGAAACGCAGTGCCGCGTCGAAATCGGCGGGCACGAAGGCGAGCTGCATGACGGGTCCGAGGGCGGCAAGGCGCCGGTCGACGGTCGGGACGGGATGCGGAGCGGGTGCGTTCATCGTGCCCCCCTTACTTGTAGAAGACCGGCAGCGTGCCGCCCTTCTTTTCCATGAACGTCACCGTCTCTTCGAGCACGGCCGCCTTCAGGATGCCCATGGCCTCCTGGTAGCGCGGCTCCTGGCGGTAGAAGTCGCCATTCATCACCCGCTCGACGTGGGCCATGCTCTCCATCTCCCAGATATCGACGACCACCGCCGGCTTGATCGAACCGTAGCGCTCGACGAAGCAGCCGTGCAGCCGCCAGCCATGCTCCTCGAGCATCGGCACGAGCTTGTTGAGCAACACGTCGAGAAACTCCTGCAGCTTGTAGGCATCGACTTTGAGCGTTGCCTTCATGAAGATCGACATCGTGATTCCCCTCGTTGGTTATGACTGTCTAGCGCTGGCCCAGCGGATTCGCAGCCGGCCGGATCAGCGGATTTACGTTCTTGCGCTCGCCGCCGCTGGCGTGTTTACGCGCTTTCTCGTCGGTGAGGCCGGGCTGTTCGGCGGCACTCGCATGCAGCTCCGCGGCCTCGTCGCGCACCGCCGGTGCCTGGGGCACCCGGTCGGCCTGCGTGCGCAGCAGGAAGTGCGACAGCGCCGGGATCAGGACCAGCGCGCCGACCATGTTCCACACGAACATGAAGGTCAGCAGGATGCCCATGTCGGCCTGGAACTTGATCGGTGACCAGGCCCAGGTCACGACCCCCGCGGCCAGCGTCACGCCGACCAGCGCCACGACCTTGCCGGTGAATTCCATCGCCTGCGCATAGGCCTCGCCCAGCGTCATCCCCGCACGCTGATTCTGCAACTGCACCGACAGCAGGTACAGCGCGTAATCCACGCCGATACCCACGCCGAGCGCAATCACCGGCAGCGTGGCGACCTTGATGCCGATCCCGAGCACGGCCATCAGCGCCTCGCACAGGATGGAGGTCAGCACCAGCGGGATCACCGCGACGATCACGGCGCGCCAGCTGCGGAAGGTGATGAAGCACAGGACCACGACCGCCGCATAGACATACAGCAGCATCAGGCGGTTCGCCTTCTCGACGACGATGTTGGTCACCGCCTCGATGCCCGCCGGCCCGGCAGCCAGCAGGAAGCGCAGATCCTCGCCGTCGTGCTCGGCGGCGAACTTCTCGACCAGCGCCACGACGCCCTTCAGCGTCTCGGCCTTGTGGTCGGTCAGGTAGGCGAACACCGGGATCGTCGAGCAGGCGGTGTCGACCACGTCCGGATTGTCCGTCAGCGTCCATTGCGCGGCCGTCCCCAGCAGCGCCGGATTGCGCGACACGGTGAGCCACTTGGGATTGCCTTCCTGCAGGCCGGACACGAGGTTGATGATGTTGTCCGACATCGCCGTCGCGCTCTGCACGCCCGGCACCTGGCGCAAGGCCCAGGTCAGGCTCTCGGTCTCCTTCAGCACGCGGAAGTCAGAACACATTTCGTCGGGCGTCTTCACGATCACGACGAACTGGTCGTTGGAGAGCCGGTAGTGCCCGCCGATGTAGGCCGAGTCGACGTTGTAGCGCGATTCGGGGCGCAGTTCGGGCGCGCCGGCGTCGAGGTCGCCGATCTTCACGTCGAGGCTGACGATGAAGCCGGCGATGCCGAGCGCGAGCGACGCGAGCACCGCACCCAGCGCCCAGGGACGCGTCGTGAAGCGCGCGAGGAAGAGCCAAACGCCCTGCTGGCCCTTGGCGGCGGCAGCGGCGTCCTTGGCGAGGCTGCGTGCGCTCGCCGCCTTGCTCACGCCGACGAAGGACAAGGCCACCGGCAGCAGCAGCAGGTTGGTAAAGATCAGCATCGCAACGCCGATGCTCGCCGTGAGCGCCAGGTCCTTGATCACCGGGATGTCGATCACCATCAGCACGCCGAACCCGACGGCGTCGGCGAGCAGCGCGGTGAAGCCGGCGAGGAAGAGGCGACGGAAGGTGTAGCGCGCGGCGATGTACTTGTGCGTGCCGCGGCCGATGTCCTGCATGATGCCGTTCATCTTCTGCGCCGCGTGGCTGACGCCGATCGCGAACACGAGGAAGGGCACCAGCACCGAGTACGGATCGAGGTAGTAGCCCATCAGCCGGATGCAGCCGAGCAGCCAGATCACCGCGACGCATGAGCACAGCAGGACCAGCACGGTGCTGCGGACGCAACGCGTGTAAAGGTAGATGACACCCGCGGCGACCGCGGCCGCGATGCCGAAGTAGGTGATGACCTGCAGCATGCCGTCGATCAGATCGCCGACGAGCTTCGCGAAGCCGACGATATGCACCGACACCTTGCCCGCCTCGCCGAACTTGTCGCGCACATTTTCTTCGAGGCTACGGGAGAAGGCGCTGTAGTCGATCCGCTTGCCGGTCGCCGGATCGAACTCCAGCAGCGGCACGATGTACATCAGCGACTTGTAGTCGTTGCCGACCAGGCTGCCGACCAGGCCGGCCGAACGGATGTTGCGCTTGAACTCTTCGGTCGCGAGCGCCGAACCGTCGAACACTTCCGGCATCACCGACCCGCCGCGGAAGCCCTCCTCGGTGACCTCGGTCCAGCGCACGCTGGACATCCACACCGATTTCATCCACGCACGATCGACGCCCGGCGTGAGGAACAGCTCGTCATTGACCTGTTTCGTGATCTCGAGGAAGCGGGGATCGAAGATGTCCCCCTGCTCGTTGCGCACCACCACGCGCACGACGTTACCGAGACCGCCCAGCCGCGCGCGGTTCTCGAAATAGTTCTGAATGTACGGGTGGCTCTGCGGGATCATCTTGTCGAAGCTCGCGTTGACCTCGAGCTTCGCGATCTGCAGGCCGAGCACCGTCGTGATCAGCGCGCACGCCAGGATGAACAGCACGCGGTGGTTGAACACCGCCCGCTCCAGCCAGTTTCCCGAGCGCCTGTCGAATTGCGCCAGGTCCTGGATCGCGGGCATCTCGCCCGTCTGTTTGCTACCGACTGCCATAGCCTTGCCCACCTATTTCTGAATGCTGATTGACTCGACCTGGACACCGCCCGAGCCGACCACGACAAGCGACCGCGGCCCCGCGTTGGCGAGGCTGAAATACGCCATGGGGCGCGTGACGGGCAGTTCCTGCAGCTCGCCCTGGCCCCGGTCGACGAGCAGCTTGCCGCCCTGGGTCGCCAGCACCACTGCTTCGCCTCCAAGTCCGGCGGCACCGGTGATCGCATCCGTCACGCCGGTCTTGAGCTCGCTCCAGCTCGCACCGCCGTCGCGGCTCGCGAAGGCATTGCCGCGCAGGCCGTAGGCGACGAGGCCCGCGTCGGTTCCGAGCAACCCGAAGAAGCTCCCCCGGTAGGGCGACGCCATCGCATCGAAGCGCTCGCGCTCGCCATCCCATTTCAGCAGCATCCCCTGCTCGCCCGCCGCATAGACCCTGCCGCCCGACTGCGCAAGGGCGTAGATGTGCAGCGAGCGCGGGTTGTCGATGCGTCCGAGCAGCGGCTTCCAGCTCTTCCCGCCGTCGCCGGTGTGGAAGGCCTGGCCGAACGCGCCGACGATGAAGCCCTCCTGCTCGTTCAGGAACAGCACGTCGAGGAAGGGCTTGGTCGGCCCCTCTTCCTCGTAGCGCGCGACCTCGCTCAGCAGATTGCGCGCATCCTCGTGGCCCATGTCGGCGCGCTGGACGAAGTAGTCCTTCATGATCCGGATGGCCTGCTGGCCGTCGAGGCGCTTGGTCCACGTCGACCCGCCGTCGGTACTGTGCAGCACCACGCCGTCATGGCCGACGACCCAGCCCTGCCGGGGCGTGACGAAGCGCACCGCAACGAGATCGACGCTGACGGGCACCTCGGCCTGCTTCCAGTTCGCGCCCTGGTCGTCCGAGACGAGGATGTGGCCGCGCGGACCGACGGCGACGAGCCGGTCGCCGGCCCGGGTGACGGCCGTGAGCCGGCTCGACCTCGCCAGCTCCAGGTTCATTTGCGCGGGCGTCTCCAGCGGATCCCTGAACGTGGCCGCCGCAGGCAGCGCTGCGATCAGGGCGAGGCTCAGGAGCGCGTACTTCAGGTGCCGGCTAGTCATGACGAATTCAACTCCGGTAAGGCGAATGAAGAGCTGCGCGATCCCGACCGCAGCCGGGGCCGCGCTTTTCCTGGATTACTTGAAGATCACCTTGTCGAGGTAGTCGGCAGACAGCTGGGCGGCCGGCAGGCGCGGCACGACCAGGAAGCCGTCCTGCGCGATGTTGGTCATGTACACGCCGGAGACGACATCGACGACGTAGTTCTCGGTAATCGAGGGCGAGGGCACTTCATACGCCGGCGCACCGAGCTGCAGGTTCGCCCGGTACAGGTTGCCGGCCTTGTCGTAGCTCTCCGCGATGCCGTCGCTGTACGAGTCCTCGTCGACGTAGATATCGCGCTTGCTATAGACGTGGCGCTTGCCGTCCTTCAGCGTCCCCTCGACGTGCCAGACGCGGTGCAGTTCCCAGCGCACGCACTCCGGGTTCAGGAAGCGCGTGGTCGCGTGGCGCTTCTCGTGGTTGCAGCCGCCTTCTTCCGGGTAGAACAGCTTGAAGTTGTTGTACGGAATGTAGATTTCCTTGCGCCCCAGCAGCTTCCATTCGAAGCGGTCCTTCTTGCCCGAGAAAAGCTGGTCCTCGTCATACACCATGGCACCGCCGGCCTGGCTGATCGGGGTGTCCGCGGCCGAATCCGGGGACAGGCGCACACGCCGCGTCGCGGGCTGATAGGTCCAGCTGCGGCGCTCGCTGTCCTCGAGCATGTCGTGCCACATGGTGTGCATGCCCGCCAGGCGCGTCGGCCCGAAGTACTCCATGCGGAAGGTCAGCGAGGTATCCGGCTTCTCCTTGCTCTTGTCGTAGAAGCCGTAATCCTTGTAGGTGTGGCCCTTGGCCGTGATCACGACCTCGCCACTCGGCTTCACGTAGCTGACCCAGGCGTTGCGGCCCATGAAGGTCGGGCGGAAACGCGCATCGTGGTCCCACATCACCTCGAGGCCGCTCTTGGGGATCGGGAAGGGGATGCCGAAGCCGCAGCCCTTGGACGTGTCGAGCCCCAGGTCGCCGTTCGTGGTCGCACAGCGCGTGGCGTTCTTGACCGAGTTGTCCAGCACGTCCTGCGGATAGCCGGCCGAGCGGCGGGTCTGGAAGACGTTGATGTAGTAGTCCGGATACTTCTTCATCATCTCCATCGTGCCCGGAGTCAGGCGGTCCTTGTACTTGTCCATGTTCTTCGCGTCGATGCGGACCAGCACCTTGTCGCTTGCGAAGGGATCCGGACGCCAGCCGGGACGCTTCGGGTCGTAGTTCGCCGGCGGCTTGCTGAGGCCGCCGGTGTATTCGGGGATCGTGCCGTCGGCATTGCCCGCCTTGATCGCGCCCCACGGGGTCAGCGTGGTGCCCAGTTGCTTGAGCTCGTCCGGGTTCGGGGCCGCCTGGGCGAGGCTGCCAGCCGTTGCGAGCAGCAGCGCCGGAATAAGGGAGTTACGAACGCTCATTGGGGGTCTCCTCATGTCTCTCTGTGGGGGCGGGCCTCAGAACGAGCCCTTGTAGGTCAGGGACAACCAGCCGCGGTCCTGCAGCTGGCTGCCGTTGCTGAACTGGATCAGCCCGTTGGCCGGGTTCTTCTCGTACGTCGCCAGGTAGTCGTTGTAGGCGATCGTGAAGTCGTGTTGCTGGTTGTAGGTGAAGGTCATGCCGACGGTCCAGCTGCCGCTCTTCTCGTTTCCGCCGCCCAGCACCGGGCTGTTGCCATCCAGGCCGTAGGTCAGGCTCGCGGTGCTCGAGATGTCCCAGCCGGGCCACACGGCGGTCCAGGACGGCGAGAAGCGCACGGTGCCCTGCCACGCTTCGCGCGAGGCACAGCCGGTTTCCTCGTCGCGGTTCGCGGCGCCGTCGCGGTGGCAGCCGTTGAAGTAGCGCTCGCCCGAGCTCAGGCGGTCGAGCTTGCTGTAGGCGATTTCGCCCGTCAGCGCGGCGGAGCTCCACAGCGAGGTCGGGCCGAAGGTCGCGACGGCGTTCAGGAGGCCATGCCAGGTGTCGCCGCGCGCGCCCTCGTCGGCGCCGTCGGTGATCGAGCTCGCGAGGGCCGTGTCGCGGCGGTGCACGATCTCCGCGCCCACCGACACGCCGGCGATGTTCTTGGAGAGGCTCAGGCCGTAGAGCTTGGTGTCTTCGGGGTAGATCGCACGGTAGCTGCGACGCGCCAGGTCCAGGCTGACGGTCGGCGAACGTTCGTCGAACACACGGTAGTAGGCGCCGACGGTCGCGCCCAGCAACTCGGAGTTGTAGCGCGCCGCGAGACCCCAGTCGGCCTGCCCCTTCGGCTTATCCACTCCGCGGTTCGCCAGGTTGACGCCCGGCGCGAGCGAGAAGCGGTCCGGCCCTTCGAGCAGGAAATCGGTGCTGGACAGGTAGGTGCCGCCCTGAGCGAGACGGGTTGGATCCCACTCGTAGTAATACTGCGCCGCGAGCGACAGGCGGTCGGTGAGCTGCAGCGAGCCGTAAACCTGGCCCACCGGCAGCGACACTTCCTTGGCGTCAACACCGGGCGTAGCCGTGGCCTTGAAGGCGTCGATCGGGGCCTGCGCGTACGAGACGCTGTGCGACGACAGCACCAGCGCTTCGCCCCACAGGTTGGTCTGACGGCCGACCTTCAGGCTCGCCGGCACGGGGCCGAGATCGAAGTTGCCGAACACGTAGGCATCGAGGATCTCCCCCGACAACCCGCCGTGGTAGCGCTTGGTATGGCCCGAGAACTCGTTGCCGATGTAGCTGCCGCGATTGGCAAGGCCCGCTCCGGTCTTGACGTCCTCGTCGAAGGCCGCGTCGTACCAGGCCGCCGCGCTGACGCGGAAGCCGACCTGGCGGCGGTAGGAGACGTCGAGCTCGGTCAGGAGGTCGACCCGGTTCGTGACCATCTCGCCGCGATCGAAGGAGTTGTCGCCTTCGTCGGTGTTCGGACTGTTGGCGATCGCCCTGTCCTGGCCGTTCATGCGCCAGCCGGCGTTGTAGCGGACGGTGTTGCCCCACTGCATGCTGATGTCGGGGTTGCCGGTGTCGATTTCGATTGCCTGCGCGGCGCCCATCGCACCGAACAATGCGAGCAGCGATACGGCCGCGCGCATCGTCACCCGGCGTCCCTTCTTGTCGATTTGCATCTCTCTTGTCTCCCCTGTGGGTCTGTGCTGCTTGAATCGCGAACCTGGCGTTCGCTCGATTTCCTTTGTTCGACGCGGCTTCCCGGCCGAGTCGGGATCAGCCCCTCCAGTCCAGGACGAGCTTGCCGATGTGGCGGCTGCTCTCCATCAGGCGGTGCGCTTCGGCAGCGTCGGACGGACGGAAGGTGGCGTGGATCTCCGGGCGGATCCGCCCGCTCGCGAGCAGCGGCCAAACGTGCTCGCGCAGGCGCCGGGCGATCGCGCCCTTGAAAGCGATGGAGCGGGCACGCAGCGTCGAGCCGCTGATCGTCAGGCGCCGCATCAGCACCTTCAAAAGATCCAGCTGCGTTTCGGTGCCGCCCAGCACCGCAACGAGGGCGAGACGCCCGTCGAGGGCCAGGCAGTCGATGTCGCGCGGGATGTAGTCACCGCCGACGATGTCGAGCACCACATCGACCCCGCGCCCCGCCGTCAGCTCGCGCACGACCGCGACGAAGTCCTCTGTGCGGTAGTTGATGCCGCGCTCGGCGCCGAGGCGCTCGGTTGCGCGGCATTTCTCGTTGCTGCCGGCCGTGGCGAACACGCGATGGCCGAGGGCGTGCGCGATCTGGATCGCCGCGACGCCGATGCCGCTGGTGCCCCCATGCACGAGCAGGGACTCCGGCGTGCCGTCCTCCCGGCGTCCCAGCCGGGCACGGTCGAAGACATTGCTCCACACCGTGAAATAGGTTTCCGGCAACGCCGCCGCTTCGACCAGCGACAGGCCGGCGGGAACCGGCAGGCACTGGGCGACGGGCGCCACGCAGTACTCGGCATAGCCGCCGCCGGCGACGAGCGCGCATACCGCATCGCCAGCCTTCAAGCCGAAGGCGTTGTCCGCATGCTGGAGGTCACCCCCCACGATCTCGCCTGCCACTTCGAGGCCCGGCAGCGGCGAGATACCGGCCGGCGGCGGGTAGTTGCCTTCGCGCTGCGACACATCGGGGCGATTGACGCCCGATGCCGCAACCCGGATCAGCACCTCGCCTGCACCGGGCACGGGCATCGGCTGATCGCCCAGTTGCAGGACCTCGGGCGCGCCGAAACGCGTGATCGCGACGCCTTTCATGTCGGGTTTCACTCCTTGTCGTCCGCGAGATACTTGTCGAGCGTCTGGTGGAAATGGCGGATGCGGATTTCCTGGTAGTTGCCCAGGTGCAGCTCCTTGTTCTTCGATGCCTTCATGCCCGTCTGCACGTGCGGCAGGTTGCCCATGTCCTGGTCGAGGATGCCGCCGAGCACGCCCAGCGCGGTCGCCCACGACTCATCGGCCTCGAGCTGGCGCATCGGCACCGCGGGCGGAATCTGCTGCCCGGCAGGGACGGGCGTCAGGACGCGCACTTCCATCAGCGTGTGATCCTGGTCCGGCCACGGGCGCCAGCGATACACCACCGACGGCGAGAAACCGCCCCACGGCGAGAAGTTCGGGAAGACGTTGTAGGTCAGCGCGTCCTGCACCTCGGCGTCGCTGGCGTGATCGAGGTCCTCGCCGGCCATCTCGCCGAAGCGGAAGCGGTTGAAGTCGCCCATCACGCGGCGCGCCGACTGGCCCTCCGGCACCGTGATCGACGCGTTCGGCGGAACGACGCGGCCGTTGTACTTGAGGAAGGCATTCATCACCTCCTGCTCGCTCAACCCGGCTCCTTCCAGATGCGGCGAGGTCGTGCCGAAGGGCGTGATCGCCAGATTCACGTTGTCGCCGTACAGGTTGTACTTGCTGTTGGCATCGCCCGTGAAAGGCATGATCTGCGGGTGTGTCGCGATCACGTGGAAGGCTTCCATGAAGGCTTCGGCAACCGCCTTCCAGTTCGCCGGCACGACCTTGGCGGCCCACGCCGAGGTGTAGCGGCGCTCCGGCTGCCAGCGGCGGAAGTGCTCGGGCAGGGGTCCCAGGAACTCCTCGAGCGAGGGTCCGCCCTCCTCGTCCTTCACGAAGATGAAGCCGCCCCAGCGTGCGACCTGGGCCTCCGGCAGCTGCATCTTCTGGTCGTCGATATGCGGGAAGTCCCAGCGGCACGGGATATGGCGCAGGCTGCCGTCCGTGTTCCACGAGAAGGCGTGGTAGGGGCAACGGAACTCGCCGACCCGGCCGTTCGCGGTGCGCAGCTTGCGGCCACGATGCAGGCAGACGTTGTGGAACGCCCGCACGGAACCGTCGGCCTGGCGCGTGACGAGATAGGAACGACCCGCGTTCTCGTACAACACCACGCTACCGGGCTCGATCAGCTCCTCCTCGCGGGCGGCAAACTGCCACACGCGCGGCCACATCCGCTCCAGCTCCTTGCGGAAAAACGTCGGGCAGGTATAGCGATCGGTCGAGAGCGGCTCTGAACCCAGATTCCGATACGTGTCTTCGCGCAGGAAGCGGGGCACCGGGCGGCTGTCGCTTGCCGCCAGCTCATCCCACGACGGCGCCGCGCAGCGATCGCCCACCTCCTCGCCGAACAGACGGTCCTTTTCGGCCATGACCCCCTCCTATCAATAAGTTCTATCAAGGCATCGAATCGCCTTTCGGAACGAACTCTAACCGTGCCCCAAAAAAATAACAAGCCTGTCAGCCTGTTTTTTTATTTCGCTTACCCGCCACGACAATGCACGCGACGATCTTATATAACCATATGTTTTTGCTTACTCAATCCTCCAAAGCAACGTCGTTCAGTCAAAAATCACAAACATACTGGACTGTTTTATTTTTTGGAAATAGACTCTGCTCCAGATGCATCAACCCACAGAGAGGACACAAGAATGGATCTCGGACTGAAGGGCAGGAAGGCCATCCTGGCGGGCGCCACCAAGGGCATCGGGCGCGCAGTCGCCGAAGTGCTGGCGGCGGAAGGCTGCGCGATCGAGCTGTGCGCGCGTGATCGGCAGGGCGTGGAAGAAGCGGTCGGGCAGTTGCGCAGCCGCGGCGCGACGGCGCGGGGCGAAAGCGTCGACATGGGCGACGCACAGGCGTATCGCGACTGGGTCGGGCGCGCATGCGAACGGCTGGGCGGCTGCGACATCTTCGTCTGCTTCGCTTCGGCCGGCGGCGGCGCCCCTTCGGAGGAACGCTGGCAAGCCGCGTTCGAACTCGATCTGCTGGCGACCTATCGGGGCATCGACACCGCCCTGCCCGCCCTCGAACGCTCCGGAAGCGGCGCAATCGTCGTGATCTCCACCACCGTCGCGATCGAACCGGCCTTCGGACCGCAGCCCTACGCGGCGCTCAAGGCTGCGGTGACGAACTACGCCGGAGCACTCGCGCAAGCCCTCGCGCCCAAGGGCATCCGTGTGAATACCGTGTCGCCGGGACCGGTGTTCATCGAGGGCGGCGCCTGGGACAAGATCAAGAGCAGCCGGCCGGATTTCTACGAGCGCACCGTCGCGCAGGTTCCCCTTGGCCGGCTCGGCAGCGCCGAGGAGATCGCGCAGGCGATCGCCTTCCTCGCCTCGCCCGTCAGCGCCTTCACAACGGGGACCAACCTCGTGATCGACGGCGGCATGACCAAGCGCGTCCAGCACTAACGGAGCGACCACCGTGCGCGTGAACTGCGTCCTGATCGCCGGCGGCAAATGGCACGACATCGATTTCGCCCGCCTCGAACTGCTCAAGCTCCTCGGCGAGGACGAGTGTGTGCGGGTGCGCGTCTTCGAGGATTACTCCAACCTCGATGCCATCCGCGCGGCCGATTTCCTGGTCACCTACACCTGCGATGTGACCCCGCCGCTGGAGGCGCAGGAAGCGCTGCGCGAATGGGTGCGCCGCGGCGGGCGCTGGTTCGCGTTGCACGGTACCAACTCGATCCTGCGCTTTCTCGAGGACGGCAGGATCGACGCGCCGCGCTGGGCGCCGCTGTTCATGGAGACGCTAGGCTCGATGTTCCTCGCCCACCCGCCGATCGGCTCCTTCCGCGTCGAGCCGACCGGGCGCCGGCATGCGCTGGTCGAGGGCATCGAGGCGTTCGACGTCGTCGACGAGATGTATCTGTCGGAAACCTACGCGCCCCTGGAGGTGCTGCTCGACGCCGAATTCGAAGGCGAAGCCGGGCGCTTCGTGCACAAGCAGTGGCCGCGCCAGCGCCATCCGGTCTTTTACCTGCGCAAGCTCGGCGATGGTGAAATCCTCTACCTGACCCTCGGCCACTGCCGTGGCCACTATGACCTCCAGCCGATGGTCGATTACTACCCGCAGGTCGAGCGCTGCGCGTGGGAGCTTCCGGTGTATTACGAACTTTTGCGCCGCGGCCTCAACTGGGCACGACGCCGGCAGTGACGTGAATCCGGCAGTTCCTGGCGCGAAATCCAATATAGGAACGATATGGCGGTCGGCCAGATTCGCTGACCAGCGCCGTTCCAACACAACTTCCAGGAAGAACCATGTCCATCGATTCCAGAATCGTCATCATCGGTGCGGGACACGCCGGCGGCACCCTTGCCGCAGTGTTGCGCGACCAGGGCCATGCGGGCCCCATCACGCTGATCGGCGAGGAAACCCACCCGCCGTACCAGCGCCCGCCGCTGTCGAAAGCCTTTCTCAAGGGTTCGGCGGAGATCCCGTCCCTTCTGCTCAAGAACGCCGACTTCTACCGGGCTAACGACATCGCACTGCGACTCGGGCAACGCGTTGAGGCCATCGATCGCGGCGCGCGCAGCGTCACGCTCGACGACGGCAGCGTGCTGCCCTACGACTTCCTCGTGATCGCGACGGGTGCCCGGCCGCGCCGTCTCCCGATTCCGGGCGCGGAGCTGGCGAACATCCTGACCCTGCGCAGCATCGCCGACGGCGAACGGCTGCGCGACGTCCTGCAGCCGGGACGGCGTCTGGCGGTCGTCGGCGGCGGTTACGTCGGCCTGGAAGTGGCCGCCTCGGCCCGCGCGCTCGGCCTCGACGTCACCGTGATCGAACGCGAGGCCCGCCTGCTCGCGCGCGTCGCCAGCGAACCCCTCGCGCGCTTCTACGAACGGCACCACACGCAGCAGGGCGTGCACATCGTCTGCGACGCCCAGGCGGCCCGCTTCGAAGGAACGGACGCGGTCGAGGCCCTGTGTCTCGCCGACGGCCGCCGCATTCCGTGCGACGTCGCGATCGTCGGGGTCGGCGCCCAGCCGAACGACGAGCTCGCGCGTGCCGCCGGGCTGCAGTGTGAAAACGGCATCGTGGTCGACCAGGACGCGCGCAGCAGTGATCCCGCCATCTTCGCGATTGGCGACCTGAGCTGGCGCCCGATGCCGCTGTACGGCAACCGCATGTTCCGGCTGGAGAGCGTGCCCAACGCGCTCGAACAGGCACGTCTGGCGACCTGCGCGATCCTCGGCAAGGCGCGGCCGGCCCCGGAAGTGCCGTGGTTCTGGTCCGACCAGTACGAGCTCAAGCTGCAGATCGCCGGCGTGCCCTTTGACGCGGACCGGCAGGTTCTGCGCGGCAATCCGGATCAGGGCAAGTTCGCCGTGTATCACCTGTGGGGCGAGCGGGTCGTCGCGGTCGAGGCGCTCAACTCTCCGCTCGACTTCATCGCCGGCAAGCAGTTCATCGCAGCTGCATCGGCAGTGTCCGCGGAACGGCTCGCCGACCCCTCGGTGAAAGCCCGGGACGCCGTGCTCGTCCCTGCCTGAAGCGGTAAACGACAGCGCGCCCGATCAACCGGCGCGCGGTCGCGCTTCCGAGCGAATCGAGGTGCCTACTTCACCAGCAGCACCGGCACCGACACCTCATGCACCACGCGCGACGCAACCGAACCGAGCACGAGGTTCGAGAAGTTGCTCATGCCACGCGTACCCATCACCACCGTGTCGCAGCCGAACGCCTTGACGGCCTTGCCCACTTCGGAGATCACCTCGCCGATCACCTCGTGACCGGTGCACTTGATCTGCGCCGCCGACAGGATTTCGAGCGCCTTGGCGTTGATCTCCGCCGCGTGCTGCAGCGTGGCTGCCTCCATCTTGTCCAGCATCTCCGACGAGAAATACTCGCCATACAGGGCCGCCTTCGGCTGGACGTTGAGCACATGCACGCGCATGTCGGCGAAGGACTGAGCGGCGGTCACGAGATATTGCAACGCGCGCTCGGCACACGCGGATCCGTCGAACGGAACCAGGACTGTCTGCATTGGAAACTCCTGTTCTCTTGAAAGGAAGGGCGCGCGAGCCCGCCGTTGCTCGGGCAGACGCGCGCGCGTGAGGGAAAACGTTCAACGACGGGGGCGCCAGTCGAGAAAGCAATGACTCTCGATCTCGGCCAGGGGCGCTGCGCCTGCAGACGGTTCGGCCAGCGCTTCGCCGGTCGCGCTCATTCGGCACTCTCCCGATAGTGTTTCAAGGCCCCGTGCAGCAGCCACGCGGCCCCGAGCGCGCTCGCGCTGCACACCGCCGCGAGCGAGATGCCCACCTGCGCGGGATCCTTGAGCACATGGTCGGTGACGAAGGCGATGATGCTGGGCGCGATGCCCAGGCCGAAGACCGAGATCAGGAAGTAGAAGATCGACACGGCGATGCCGCGCATGCGGTTCGGCGTCGTGATCTGCAGGGCGGAGGCCGCCACCGCCCACGGCAGCGCGTAGAACAGATTGATCAGTGCCGACACGCCGAGCGTCAACTCGTAGCTATCGACGAAAGGGAAGATCGCCAGACAACCCAGCACGGCGATCGCACACAGCATCGCGCAGCGTACCGGCGCATCCTTGTAGCCGCGCGACGTCAGCCAGCGCTCCAGCCACGGGCCGGAGTAGATGCCGATCGCGCCGATGACGAGGACCTGCGCGCCGTAGCGGAAGCCCACGGAGGCCGGGTCCGCGCCGAAGTGGCGCATCAGGTAGGCCGGCATCCAGGTCGGAAAACCGTAGATGACGATTGCGAGCAGCGACAGGCCGATGAAATAGCGCAGGTAGAACGCGCGGTTCGTCCAGAAGAAGGCGAGGACCTCGCGCAGCGTGAAGTGCTCGTCCTTCTGCGTCGTCCCGCTCATCGAACTGCGTTCCGGCTCGCGTACCGTGAGCAGCACCAAGGCGAGGACGAAGCCTGGCACGCCGACCATCACGAAAGTGAGTTGCCACACGCTCAGCCCGGACAGGGCCGGAAACCACTCGGCGAGCGTTGCCACCGAGTTGATCACGAGCCCGCCCGCGATCAGCGCGAGCCCCGCCCCCAGCGATGGCCCGAGCATGAAGATGCTCATCGCCCGCGGCAGGCGCTGGCGGCTGAAATAGTCCGCGATCAGCGACCAGCCGGCGGGCGCGAGGCACGCTTCCGCGGCACCGACGCCGGCACGCGCGACGAACAACTGCCAGTATTCCTCCGACAGGCCGCAGAACACCGTGAACGCGCTCCACAGCGTCACCCCCAGCACCAGCACGTTGCGCCGGTGGCCGGTATCCACCCAGCGCCCGAAGATCGGCCCGAACACCACGTAGGCCGCCATGAACGCGAAGCCCTGCAGCAGACTGATCTGCACGTCGCTCAGCAGAATGTCCTTCTTGATCGGATCGACGAGCAGGTTCAGCACTTGCCGATCGATGAAGGCCACCGTATATGCGAAGGTCAGCAGGAAGACGACATACCACGCATAGCTGCCGTCCTGCCTGATCGCGCCGCTCCGGATCGGAGCGTTCAAGGTCATTTCAGTCATTGCCTCACCCTGCATCAGTTGTTCTGCGCGCCCGCCGCGATCCAGTCGCGCACGAGTGCGATGTCACGATCCGCCAGCGGCTCCTGCCCCATCGGCATCCGCTCGCCGGAACCGCCCTGATCGAGATGGGTACCCTGCAGCTTGTGCACGAGGTAGCTGCGTTCCGGCTCGCCCGGTGCCACGCGCGGCAAGCCGCTGCCGCGCGAGGCCACGCCGACGAGTCCCGCATAGGCCAGGCCGGGCGCCAGGCCCAGTTGCCCCTGCTCCTCGCCGGTCATGTGACAGGCGACGCATTGGCGCTTGAACACGCCGACCACGTCTTTTGTGAAGCTCACGGTCCCGCCCGCGTTCGCGCCCGGGCTCAGGAGCAGCATGAGCGAAAACCCGAGTGCCATCCTGGATCTGCGCAGCTGCATCACGCCGCCCCGCTGCGATGCGCCGACTGCGCGGCGATGTAGCCGAAGGTGAGCGCCGGCCCGATCGTCCCGCCGGCACCGAAGTAGCCGCTGCGCGTCGGGCTGCCGATGCAGTTGCCGGCGCCGTACAGACCCGGGATCGGCCGCCCCTCGGCGTCGAGCACGCGCGCCTCGGCGTCGATCTGCGGCCCGCCGTTGGTGTCGAGCGCTCCCGGCGCGACGATCAGCGCGTAGTAGGGACCGCTGTCCGCGAACGGATGCATGGTCGGGTTCGCCATGCCCTGCAGCTTGTCCTCCTGCCCGGCACGCGGCCGCGAGAAATACGCGAGCCAATCGACCTCGGCCGCGTCGCCACGCTTGAAGTCGTCGTCCCGCCCCTGGCGCGCGAAGCCATTGAAACGCTGCACCGACTGTTCGATCTGGCGCGTGAAATCGGGCGCGAGCTGCACCGCCCCGATGCGCGGCGCAAGCTTGTCCAGCCGCGCCTGCACGTTCTGCGCAAGCTCGGCGAAACTCCCGCCCTGGATCAGCAGCGCGGATTCGCGGGCGTTCTTGGGGAAGGGATAGGAGCCGCCATAGACGTCGATGGCGCGCTGGTCGAACACCATGAACAGGAACTGGTTCGGGTAATCGACACGCACCGGATCCCACACGAAATGCACGCGCGTGCGGTCGTTGTAATTGCGCTTCTCGTTGACGACGCGATGGCCGTGCTTGTTCACGAGGATCATCGCGTCGCCCGGCGGAATGTTCAGCGCGCGGCCGATCACCCGGTTCTCCAGCGCCTCTTCGAGCAGGACCTGCGTGCGCCACGCGCTGCGCATGTTGTCCATGCGAGCACCGACGGCGGTCGCCATCGGGATGAAGTCGCCCGTCGAACCGGGCGATGCGCAGGCCCCGTAGATGGGATCCAGATGGCGCTGCGCGATCTGCGGATTATGGGCGAAACCTCCCGAACCGAAGATCACGGCCTTTTTCGCCCGCACGTTCAGGCGCTTGCCACCGGCCTCGACCTCGACCCCCGCGACGCGCCCCTGCTTCTGGATCAGCCGCACCACGCGGTGATCGGTGAGCGCCGTTCCGCCGTGCTTCTCCAGCCACGCGATCATGTGATCCACGATCGCGGACCCGCGCCCCCCGTCCACCTTGGGATCGGGCCACACCGCGCGCCCCTTGGGCACCTTGTTCTCGGGCAGGGACGCGGCATAGTCGGGCGAGGGGCCGACGCCGCCCGGAAGCTCGAAGCGCACGAAATGGGATGCGCCGATCTCGTTGAAACGCGCCACCGCCGGTGCCGCGTTGCGGTAGAAGGCCTGCAGCCGCGCGAACTCGAACGGCTCGAGGCCGAAGTTCTCGCCCTCGGCGCGGTAACGCTCGGGGAAACCGTAGCGGCACATGTAGCGCATGCAGTCGGCCTCGGTGTCCTCGACACCCTGGGCACGCAGGCTGAAGTTGTTCGGGATCCAGGCCACGCCGCCGGAACGACGCGTGGTGCCGCCGAACACCGGCGCCTTTTCCAGCAGGATCACCTTGTCGCCGAGATCGGCCGCCGTGACCGCGGCCGAGCAGGCGGCAGCGCCGCTGCCGACGCACACGATGTCAGCCTGCATGTCCCAACGCACAGACTGCGGCTTGGCCTGAGCCGCGCTCACGCCTGTCGTGCCCGCGAGCGCCGCACCGGCGACACCGAAGTTGATCAGCCTGCGCCGATGCAGGTCCACCTTGTCTTGCTTGTCCATCAATCGTCCCCTCTGATGAGGAATTATCGAATTTGAGGCTCTTTTTCCGAACGATAAGTACAGTCCGGCCGGCTTTTTTCTTGGGTTGGTACAACTAATGCCCGGAAACGACATCATCTGCAAAAGTCCGGCTGCCGGCTCACGCGGTTTTCAGCCAGGACCGCGGACGCGGCTTGCCCGTCGCACTGATCGAGGCGGCGTCGAACTCCGCATTGGTCGGATTCCGCCGCAGCGTGAGGCCACCGTTGACCTGCAGGTTCTGCCCGGTCATGAAGCATTCGTCGCTCGCCAGCCACACGGCCGCGGCAGCGATGTCCTCCGGCGTGCCGAAGCGCCCCAGCGGGTAGCAGCTGCGATAGGTCTCGAAGATGCCCGGAACCGCCTTGGCGCGCGCGGCCATCGGCGTATCCGTAAGGCCCGGCGAGATCGAATTCGCGCGGATACCGCGCACCCCATACTCGTTCGCGAGGGAGCGCATCACGTGGTCGAAGCCGGCCTTCGTGCCCATGTACGCCGCGTGATCCTCGAGCATGATCGTCGCCGTCGCAGACGAGATCTGGATCAGGCTGCCGCCGTCGGCCATCGCCCCGATCATCGCCTGAAAGAACAGGAACGGGCCGATGAACTGCAGATCCGTCATGCGGCGCAGCTCATCCTCGGTGGTGAGTTCGAAAGGCTTCAGCAGCCCCCAGCCGGTCGCATTCAGGGCAATGTCGATGCCGCCGAGTTTCTCTGTCGCAGCCTGCACCAGCGCGACGCAATCTTCGCGCCGCGTGATGTCGCAGAGCTGTGCATGGCCGCCGATCTCCGCCGCGAAGCGTTCGAGTTCGTCAGCGTGACGCCCCGCGACGAGCAACGTGGCGCCCTCCGCGGCGAATCGCGTCGCGATGCGCTGCGCCATGTTGTCGCGACCCGCCGCACCGAGGATGACTGCCCGCTTCCCTGCCAGTCTCTTCATGTCGATCTCCCGTCCCGGTGGCGCATTCAGACACCGACCACCGATTTTGCGATGATGCCGAGCTGCACTTCGGCGGCACCGCCGAAGATCGTGTAGGCACGGCTGTTGAGGTAATCGGGCACGAGCACCGGCAGCACGCTGCCCCCCGCGCTCTCGCGCCGCCAGCGCAATGCCTCGCCGCCCAGCACTTCGACCCCCAGTTCGGCGATCGCCTGCTTCAGGCGGCTCGCGCGCAGCTTCAGGATCGACGACACCGGCCCCGGACTCTGCCCCGGCTGCAGCGCGCCCATGATCCGCAGCTCCATCATCTCGAAGCAGTCCAGATCGGCGCAGACCTCGCCGAAGCGCGCGACGAGGCGCCCGTCGCCGCGCACATCGACACCCGAGGCCTCGAGCTCGCCGATCGCGTCTCTAACGCGCTTCAGCTGCGAGCGCAGACGGCCGCTGAAGATGCCCGCGCCGCGCTCGAACTCGAGCAGGTACTTGGCGCAGTCCCAGCCCGCGTTTTCCGCCCCGATGCGATTCGCCTGCGGCAC
The DNA here is from genome assembly GCF_017894385.1 of Aromatoleum petrolei. Classification (NCBI taxonomy): domain Bacteria; kingdom Pseudomonadati; phylum Pseudomonadota; class Betaproteobacteria; order Rhodocyclales; family Rhodocyclaceae; genus Aromatoleum; species Aromatoleum petrolei. The sequence goes on along the minus strand of NZ_CP059560.1, from coordinate 3,434,210 downwards.
GCGCACGTCGGTGAAGAACACCTCGTTCACGTCATGGTCGCCGCCAATGGTTGCGATCGGCCGCACCTCGATGCCCGGCGTGTTCATGTCGATCAGCAGGAAGCTGATCCCCTCCTGGCGCTTGCCCTCGGTGCTGGTGCGCACCAGCGCGAACATCATGTTCGCGTGGTGGGCGTGGGTGGTCCAGATCTTCGAACCGTTCAGGACGTAGTCCTCACCGTCCGCCACCGCGCGCATCTTCAGCGAGGCGAGATCGGACCCCGCGCCGGGCTCGGAAAATCCCTGGCACCAGTAGTCCTCGCCCGACAGGATGCGCGGCAGGTAGCGGCGCTTCTGCTCCTCGGTCCCGAAACGCAGGATCACCGGTCCGACCAGACGCACGCCCATCGGATGCACGAGCGGCGCCCCGGCCAGTGCGCATTCGGTTTCGAAGATGAAACGCTGGACCGCGGTCCAGCCGGTGCCGGCCCACTCCTGCGGCCACAGCGGCACCAGCCAGCCCTGGCGCTGCAGCGCCTGCTGCCACGGCCCCGAGGTTTCGGGTTCGGGATACATCGAGCTCGTCTCACGTTGGCCGCGTCGCAACTCATCGGTGAGGTTGTCGCGCAGGAAGGCGCGCACTTGTTCGCGGAATGCCTGCTCCGCGGGGCTCAGTTCAAGGTTCATGGAAGGATCCTTCAGGCTCTGGCAAGGGAAGGGAGGGTGCGGCTGTCCCGCCACGCGTCGCTCAAAAGCATCAGCTCACCGTAGCGTTGCCCCGCCCACGCGGTGCCGCCGGAGCGTTGTGCGAACGCAAGGAGTTTGCGGAAGTAGCTGGCGATCGGCAGCTCCTCGGACACACCCATCGCGCCGTGCAGTTGGACCGCCTCCTGGGCAACGAAGCGCGCACCGCGCCCGACCTTCGATTTCGCCATCGCCGCCGCGGCAACCGCCGACGCCGCGTCGCGCTCGATGCTCAGCGCGGCGAGCTGGCATGCCGCCAGCGCCTCCTCGCAGCACACGGCCATCTCCGCGAGCCGGTGCTGGACCACCTGGAAACTGCTGATGGATTTGCCGAACTGCACCCGCTGTTGCGTGTATTCCGCGGTTTGCTCGAGCGCCGCCTTCATCGCGCCGCAGGCCTCCCAGCACTCGCTGACGATCGCCTCGGCGATGATTCGCCCCAGCACACCGCTCGCATCCGCCGGTTCGCCCAACAACGCCGAGCGATCGACCTGCACGTCGTCGAAGCGCAGGTCCGCTGCGCGGGCGCCGTCCAGCATGCGACACGCTTCAACCGTCACGCCCGGGGCGTCGAGCGGAACCAGGAAGAGCGCGACTCCTCCGGTTTCGGTACGCGCGGACACCAGCACCGCATTCGCGCCGGACGCGCCGACGACGATCGACTTCGCCCCGGCGATGCGGAAACCATTCCCCCCTTCGAGCGCACGCGCGTTGCGTGGCGCCCACGGATCCGCGACACCGCGCTCGTCGTGCGCAAGCACGACCCGGCGACGCCCTTCGACCAGTTCGGGCAGCCACTCCGCGCGCTGCTCCGCCCGCCCCGCTTCGGCGATCAGGCGCGTGCCGCACAGCACCGCGTTGAGGTAGGGCTCGACGACGAGGTGGCGGCCGAAGGCGCGCATCAGCAGGCCGCACTCCATCGCGCGCCCGCCGATGCCGCCGTCGGCTTCGGGCAGCGGCAATCCCAGCCAGCCCATTTCGGCGAATGCCCGCCACACCTGCGGCGCAACGCCGTGGTCGGCGTCGAGGCTGCGCGCGCGCTTGATGAAATCGTATTCGTTAGCCAGAAATTCGAGCACGCTCGACTCAATCATTTCCTGCAGTTCGGTCAGGGACAACAACATGAAGGGACTCTCCGCGAATCGGATGGACTGGAGCGCGTGGTTCAGGGTGCGAGCAGCAGGGCGTCGATCGCCACGGCGCCGGACGTCCCGACCTGCAGCGGGTTGATCTCGATTTCCTGTGCGGCAGCACCCAGCGCCGCCGAGGCGCGCGAGATCGCGGCGATCGCCCCGCAAGCCGCTGCGACGTCCGCCTTCGGGCGACCACGGAAGCCGTCGAGCAGCGGGTAGGCCTTCAGTTCGCCCAGCATCTCGCCGACCATCGCCTCATCCACCGGCAGCAGGCGATGGCTGACGTCGCAGTACAGTTCCGTCAGCACCCCGCCCAGCCCGACCGTGAGGGCCGGCCCGAACACCGGATCGTGCGTGACCCCGGCGATGAGCTCTGCGACGCCCTTCGACATGGCTTGCACGAGCACGCCGTCGATGCGGGCCTGCGGCGCATAGCTGCGCGCCGACGCGAGGATCTCGGCAAAAGCCTGGCGAACTTGGCTTTCGTCGGCGAGGTTCAGCCGCACGCCCCCCGCCTCCGTCTTGTGCGCGATGTCCGCGCTCAGCACCTTGAGCACGACCGGGTAGCCGATGCGCGCTGCCGCCTTGGCCGCAGCATCGGCATCGCCCGCCGGCATTTCCGCGACCGCCGGCACCCCGAATTCGCCCAGCAGGCGCTTCGTTTCGTATTCGTTGAGCCCCGCCACCGCATAGTCCTTCTGCGCGGAAGTTGTCTCGCGCCGCAGCTTCGCCCAGCGGCGCACGCCGTCGCGCCCGGCGAGCCAATGGCAGAAAGGCGCGAGCGCCTGCACTGCGCGCCCGATGTCCGTGAAGACCGGCACCCCGCCCGCAGCCAGCCGCTCGCGGCACGTCGCCTTGCCGGTATCGATCGCGACGAAGAGGCGCGGATGACGCGCGCACACCTCGAGGAGCGGCTCCGCCATGCGGTCGAGGAGCGACCCCGACGCATAGATCACGACCGTATCGACCGCGTCGCTGCTCGCGAGCGCGCCGAACACGGAGCGGACAAAGGCCGGGTCATTGACGATGTTCCCGGTCACGTCGATCGGGTTGGACACCATGCCGTAGTCGGGGATGCCATCGCGCAAGGCCTGCTGCACCTCGGCGGGCAGCGTCGGCACATCGAGCCCGGCGGCGATGAACTTGTCCGCGAGGATCGCCCCGAGCGCACCGGAGAGCGTCACGATCGCGACCCGCTTGCCACCCGCGCGGTGGCGGAAGCCGCTCAGCCAGGCAAGGTCCGCCATCTGCGCGAAGTCCCGCCCCTGGATGACGTTCAGCTGACGGAACCCCGCCTTGTACAGCGCCAGATTGCCCGCCAGCGCCGACGTGTGCGAACGCACCGCCTCCGAGCCTTTCTCCGTCTCGCCCGCCTTGTACAGGATCAACGGCTTGTCGGCTTCGGCAAAGGCCAGCGCGGCATCGACGAAGCGGCGCCCGTCGCGCAGCTGCTCGATGTAGCCCACCACGCAGTCGGTTTCGTCGTCCTGCGCGAGGAACTCCAGGTACTCGGAATATTCCAGGCACGCCTCGTTGCCGGTGTTGATGAAGTGGCTCACCTCGACACCCAGCTGGCGCATCAGCGCGAACACGGCCGAGCACACGTTGCCGCTCTGCGTCACGAGACTCGCGCGACCGCCCCCCGTCTGCGCCGGCACGTTCTTGAACACCGTCGCAAAAGCCGTGTAGGCCTTGAGATTGAGGTTGGCGAAACCCATGCAGTTGGGGCCCGCAACGACCATGCCGGACTCCGCCGCGAAGCGCTCGAGCTCCTCCTGCAAGGCGATGCCCTCGCCCCCCATTTCCGCAAACCCGGCAGCGTAGATGATCGCGGCGCGCGCCCCCCGCGCATGGCAACGGCGCAGCATGGCCGTGACATCGGCCGCGCCGATCGCCAGCACGACGAGCTCTGGCGCTTCGGGCACCGACTCGATGTCCGGATAACAGGGGTAGCCGAAGATCTCCTCGTACTTGGGATTCACCGGAAAGACCCGGCCCTCGTAGCCGAAGTGCTTGAGCAGGTCGAGCGGCATGCCGCCGATGCGGGCCGCGTTGTTGCTGGCCCCGATCATCGCGATCGAACGGGGCTGCAGCAGTGGGGACAAGCGATGGGACATGGAAAACCCTCTTCTCTTTCGGTCGCAACTCACATTCACGGAGGACCCGCCGACACCGTTCGCGAGCGGAAGGGGCGATGGGAACAAGCCTCTGCACAACCTTCGCCACACTCTCCACAACCCGCCCGAAAACGGGGTTCGGCCATCCATCAACAAAACCGGCCAACCGGCTTTTATTTAGTATCGGTCAAATGCCCGGCGCGCACAATCACAAATGCACTCATTAACGAATTTTCTTGATCGCGGCGTGCCAACTCTTCCTCCCGGAACGTCTCGATCCGGCTCTAAACCCATACAGGCACAGCAGTTCGAGCCCATTATCGAACTCTTGTCGAACATCCCGATACTTCCCGCGAGCGCGCCCGCGCAACCATGAACCGCGCGACACGCCAGATCTTCCGCACCTCGTCAGTCTCCTTTACCCCCGAGATTCAGAAAACGTTTTACAAGCCGTCCAGCCTGCTTTTACAATCAACGGCAAATGAGGCGGCAGGCAGATGTCTGCTGAACCGAGTCAATGTATGGAGGAGATGGAATGACCCAACGCGAGATCTTCGTTGTCGCTGCGGCACGCACCGCAATCGGCACCTACGGCGGCGCCCTGAAGGACGTACCCATGACGCAGCTGGCAACGACCGTCGTCCGCGCCGCGCTGGAACGCAGCGGTGTCGCACCCGACGCCATCGGTCATGTCGTCATGGGCAACGTCATCCCCACCGAACCGCGCGACGCCTATTTGAGCCGGATCGCCGCGATGGACGCGGGCCTACCGAAGGAAGTGCCTGCATTCAACGTCAATCGCCTGTGCGGCTCGGCGTTGCAGGCCGTCATCTCGGCCGCGCAGGCGATCCTGCTCGGCGACGCCGAGATCGCGATCGGCGGCGGCGCGGAGACCATGAGCCGCGGCCCCTACCTCGTCCCCGCGGCGCGCTGGGGTGCGCGCATGGGCGACACCGCACTCGTCGACTACATGAACGGCATCCTCCACGATCCCTGGCAGCGCATCCACATGGGCGTGACCGCGGAGAACGTCGCCGCGCGCTACGGCATCTCGCGCTCGGCGCAGGACGAACTCGCTCTCGAAAGCCAGCGCCGCGCTGCACGGGCAATCGCGGAAGGCCGCTTCGCCGCGCAGATCGTTCCCGTCGAGTTGCAGACCCGCAAGGGGCCGGTACAGTTCGCCGTCGACGAACACGTCCGGAACGAGGTCACCGCCGAACAACTCGCGAAAATGAAGGCGATCTTCCAGAAGGACGGCACCGTCACCGCCGGCAACGCGTCGGGCCTGAACGACGGCGCGGCAGCGCTGGTACTCGCCAGCGACGAGGCGGTGCGCACACACGGCCTGCAGCCGCTCGCCCGCCTCGTAGGCTACGCGCATGCGGGCGTCGAGCCCGAATACATGGGCGTCGGACCGATCCCGGCGACGAGGAACGTGCTCGCGCGCACCGGACTGCGCGTCGAGGATCTCGACGTGATCGAGTCCAACGAGGCCTTCGCCGCCCAGGCCTGCGCCGTGTCCCGCGAGCTCGGCTTCGACCCCGCGAAAGTCAACCCGAACGGCTCGGGGATCTCGCTCGGCCATCCGGTCGGCGCGACCGGCGCGATCATCGCGACCAAGGCGATCTACGAACTGCAGCGCATCGGCGGCCGCTACGCACTCGCGACGATGTGCATCGGCGGCGGACAGGGCATCGCCGCGATCTTCGAGCGCGCCTGACACTGAACGGGAGAAACACATGACACTCAGCACGGTCGGCGTCATTGGCGCCGGAACCATGGGCAACGGCATCGCGCAGGTCTGCGCCAGCAGCGGCATGGCCGTCGTGATGCTGGACGTCTCGGACGAGGCGCTGCGTCGCGGCGTTACTGCAATCGAAGGCAGCCTCGCCCGCGTGGTGAAGAATGGGGCTCTATCCGACGCCGCCCGCAGCGAAACGCTCGCGCGCATCCGCGTGACGACCGACTATGCGGCGCTTGCCGACTGCGACTTCGTCATTGAGGCCGCGACCGAGAACCTGGAACTCAAGAAGAAGATCCTGCGCCAGGCCGGCGAAGCGACGCGCCCGACCGCGATCGTCGCGACGAACACGTCCTCCCTGTCGGTTACCGAACTCGCCGCGGCCCTGCCCCATCCCGAGCGTTTCATCGGCACCCATTTCTTCAACCCGGTGCCCGTCATGGGCCTCGTCGAGGTCATCGCGGCCATGCAGACCAGCGCCGCGACGCTGGAAACAACCCGCGCCTTCGTTGCGGCCATCGGCAAGCAAGTGGTCGCCGCAAGGAACAGCCCTGGCTTCGCCGTGAACCGCATCCTGGTGCCCATGCTCAACGAGGCCATCTTCGCGCTGCAGGAAGGTCTCGCGACGCGCGAGGACATCGACGCCGGCATGCGTCTCGGATGCAACCATCCGATCGGCCCGCTGGCCCTGGCCGACCTGATCGGTCTCGACACCCTGCTGGCCGTGATCGAATCCTTCTACCGCGGCTTCGACGACCCGAAGTATCGACCCGCCCCGCTGCTCAAGGAAATGGTCGCCGCCGGCTATCTGGGGCGCAAAACCGGCCGCGGATTCTTCGAGTACTGATCTCCATCCGGCACCCCATGGGGGTGTCGCCCTTCTCTCTTTCCTCCGGCTCCATACTCTCCTCCGGAGCATTTCAATCCCGCCTCACGGCGGGATCTTTTTGGCTCATCGCACATGCCCGGCGAACGTCCGCCCTCTGCCTTCGGGGGGAGGCCAGGACTTACAGCCCCCCCTGCTACGCAACGGGAAATTGCTGGTTTCCTGCATTCCCGCACGCTTTCGCCCAGATCGCGTGTACCGACAAGTCAGTTGCAAGAAGCGAACACGCGCTATCTGGACGCAAGGCGATTCACCCTGGCCATCGCATCGATCTCGACCAGCGCACCGCGTGGCAGGCGCGACACCTCCACGCATGAACGCGCCGGGAAATCCGTCGCAAAGTAGTTGGCATACACGGCATTCACCGCGGGAAAGTCGTCCATGTTCGTCAGGAAGACGGTCACGCGAACGACCTGATTCAGGCCGGATCCGGCCGCGCGCAGGATCGCCTCGATGTTGTGCAGCGCCTGGTTGGCTTGCGTCGCCACGTCGGGGCCAACCAGTTCCCCCGTCGCCGGATTCAAGCCGACTTGCCCGGATGTCCAGACCCACCCATCCATGACGACGCCTTGCGAACAGGGTCCGACGGGCGTCGGGGCGCCGTTGATGAGGACGATCCTCTTGCTCATGCGCACCTCCGCGGTCAGACACCACGCCCTTATCGGTCCAGAATAGTCGACCTTCGGCGATTCGCCCCCCCCCCCGCATCGGCCTCGGGCGGGACGGCGCGGCCTGCGCTCAGCGCCCCAGCCGCTTCGCCCAGAACGCGGCGACATCGAGCAGGCGGCGCGAGAAGGCCCATTCGTTGTCGAACCACAGCAGCAGGTTCACCAGCCGTTCGCCGCTCGCGCGGGTCTGGCTGCCGTCGACGATGGCGGAGAAGCCGTTGTGGTTGAAGTCCACGGATGCATGCGGGCCGTCGGAGTACCCGAGCACGCCGTGGCGGTCTTCCTCGGCGACGCGGCGCATCAGGCGGTTGATCGTATCGACCGTGGCGTTGCGCCTGAGCGTGACGGCGAGGTCGATGGCCGACACGTTCGGCACCGGCACCCGGATCGCCTTCGCTGCGATGCGCCCTTCCAGCGCGGGCAGCATTCGCGTGATGCCTCTCGCGAGCCCGGTATCGACCGGGATCATCGACTGCATCGCGGAACGCGTCATGCGCAGGTCGGTGGCGTGATAGCCGTCGATCACGGGCTGGTCGTTCATCACCGAATGCAGCGTCGTGGTCAGCGCGTACTCGATGCCGAATGCCTGCTCGAGGACCGCGAGGATGGGCACGACGGCGTTGGTGGTGCAGGAGGCCGCGGAGACGATGCGCTCATGGCCTTCGAGCGACTCGTGGTTCATGCCGAACACGATGGTGCGATCGACATCGGCGGCGCTGTGACCGGGATGCGAGAGCAGCAGGCGCGAACAGCCGGCGCCGAGGAAGGCTTCGAGTTCGCGCCGGTAGCGGTAGCGCCCGGAAGCCTCGACGAGGAGGTCGGCATCGAAGGCCCGCCAGTCGACGCCGTCGGGCGTCGTCGCGTGGGTCACGGCGATGTCCTGGTCGTCGATGTGCAGGCGGCCGTCGCGGATGCCGACGGTGCCGGGGAAACAGCCGTGGGTCGAGTCGAAGCGCGTCAGATAGGCCATGCTCTCGATGTCTGCCGGCTCGTTGATGGCGACGACGGACAGCGACTGGCGCAGCGGCGATTCGTGGAGGGCGCGCAGAAAGCAGCGGCCGATGCGGCCGTAGCCGTTGATTGCGATGCGGAAGCTCATTCGGGAGACGGGACGGACGGGCCATGCGGTTGAATGTTCAAACCGAAGCATAGCCGGAGAAAGGGGGTGTCGTCGCGTTCGCCCGATGCGCCTCGCCGCTGGACGAACACTGCCCGCTCACCGGACGCGCCCGCACTGGGTCGAGACACCTCCCGCAGGGGGGCGGAAAATCGGTGCACGGGGGCGGCGTCGCTCGCGGCGGTCGCGAACCCGAGGATGAGGATGGCCGCGGCAAGCTTGCGGGGAAAGGTGTTCAGTTTGTCGCTCCTGTCGAGGCTCGGGCACGGGCCGGAACATCCACGATGATCCGAACCCGTCTCTCCCCGCCCATCAGCCCCCTGCCTCCCTCAGCCACCCGAGCCCGTCCTCGGTCTTCCCGCGCGGCCGGTACTCGCAGCCGACCCAGCCGGCGTAGCCGAGTTCGTCGAGCAGGCGGAAGAGGTAACGGTAGTCGAGTTCGCCATCGTCCGGTTCATTGCGCGCCGGCACGCCCGCAATCTGTATGTGGCCGATGTGAGGCAGGTAGCGGCGCAGCTTGGTGGCGATGTCGCCTTCCGTGATCTGGGCATGGTAGAGGTCCATCTGCACCATCAGGTTGGGCTCGCCGACTTCCTCGCGGATCGCGTGCGCCTCGGCCTGGGTGCTCAGGAAGTAGCCCGGCATGTCGCGCGTGTTGATCGGCTCGATCAGCACTTTGACACCGTGCTGCGCAGCAGCCCGCGCCGCATGGCGCAGGTTGTCGACATACAGGGCGCGCTGCACGCCGGGCGCAATGCCGGGCACGACCAGCCCCGCCATGACATGCAGGCAGGGCGTCCCGAGCGCCTGCGCATATTCCAGCGCGCGCGCCACGCCCGCGCGAAATTCCGCCTCACGTCCCGGCAACGAGGCGAGGCCACGCTCGCCCGCAGCCCAGTCGCCCGGCGGCATGTTGAAGAGGACGTTGGCGAGTCCATTGTCCCTCAGCCACGCCGCCACCTCGGCCGGTGCGTGCTCGTAGGGGAAGAGGAATTCGACGGCCGTGAAACCGGCACGCGCCGCAGCGGCGAAACGCTGCGGAAACGCCCCTTCGGTGAACATCATCGTCAGGTTGGCGGCAAACCTGGGCATCGCGGCGTCCTCGGCAATCGGCAGGAAAGATGACAAGGGGCGAACGCCCCGCGGACCGGCGATTGTCGCGGACTTTTCCGCACCACGCCAGCATTGCGGCGCCATTCCGGGCGCCCGCTGCGGCATGACAGTCACCTTCCCCCGGCGCATAATCGAGTCATGCCAATCCGGTAGCGACGCTGCCCCGTCGCCACCGGACCCGCACAATAATTCCAACGTCGTACGGAGAGCACCAATGAGTCAAGTCCTGTTCGAGTGGTCCGACAGCTTCAACGTCGGCATCCAGGAAATCGACGAACAGCATCGCACGCTGGTCGAGCTGCTCAACCAGCTGCACGCCGCGATCCGCGATCACAAGGGCAGCCAGGCCTGTCGCACGATCCTCGACCAGCTGGCGGAATACACGCGCACCCATTTCCTGCTGGAAGAGAGCCTGATGCGCGTGTCGCACTATCCTGGTCTCGAACTGCACAAGCAGCAGCACGAAGACCTCATCGCCCAGGTAAACGCGCTGCAGGACAAGCTCGACAACGGCCAGGCGTCGATCAGCTTCGAGTTGCTGCACTTCCTGCAGGTGTGGCTGACGAAACACATCAACGAGAGCGACAAGCGCTTCGGCAACCACTTCGTCCGCAACACCGACCTGAAGGGCTATTCGGAGTGGTCCGAAGAGGTGAAGACGACGATGAAGAAAAAGAAGTGGTGGTGGAAGTTCTGGTAATCCTCGCGACGCGGGGCGCCGGGGACGCACGCGGGTTTGCGTCGCCCGGCGCGAGCGCTCAGAATCACCGCTGGCGCCAACGCGCCGACAGACCCTGAGCACAGGGCGCTCCCCCGAATCTCCCCCCCGACGAGAACACAGATGGATCTCCCCGCACACCAACTCACGATGACGGTGCTGATGACGCCGGACATGGCGAACTTTTCCGGCAAGGTGCACGGCGGCGCCGTGCTCAAGCTGCTCGACCAGGTCGCCTACGCCTGCGCGAGCCGTTACGCCGCGCGCTATGTCGTCACCCTGTCGGTGGACCAGGTGATGTTCCGCCAGCCGATCATGGTGGGCGAGCTCGTGACCTTCCTCGCAAGCGTCAATTACACCGGCAAGTCGTCGATGGAGGTGGGCATCAAGGTGGTCGCGGAGAACATCCGCACTCAGGAAGTGCGCCACGCCAACAGCTGCTTCTTCACCATGGTGGCGGTGGACGACGAGGGCAAGCCGGTGCCGGTGCCGGCGCTGCGCCCGTTCAGCCCGAAGGAGAAGCAGCGCTTCGAGGCGGCGGAGGCGCGCAAGGCGCTGCGCCTGGAGCTCGAGAAACGCTTCGCCGAGACCCACGGGTCGGCCGACAAGGCCTGATCCCGCCCCTGCGCCCCGCGGGTGGCGCACTTATCAAGGACAAGCGATGCAGGATCACCCGCAAATCGTCTGGCAGGATGAGTCCGGCGCGACACATACGGCCCGCTGGCGCTCGGAAAGCGGCAGCCCGCCGCCACGTCGTGTCGTGCTCGCCGACGACCAGACGCCCGCCGACCAGGCCTACCGGCTCGCGTGCGAGGGCACGGCGCTGTTGTACCGCGGCGACTTCCACAACGCGAAGCAGCTGCTGCAGGCGATGGCGCGGCGCATCGAGCGCAAGCCGCGCCGCCCCGGCAAGCCCGCCGCGGCAAAGAGCGCGACGGAGACCTTCCACCTGCACCGTCAGGCGCAGGCGCAGCGTGCGCGGGTGCTGGGCATGCTCCTGCTGCCCTTCGAGGCCGGCCACGGCCTGCCGCTGCGCCGCGCGCCGGACGTGCGACAGGCCTGTCTCGAAGCCTACGGCGCCGCCGACGAAGCCTATGTCGCGTCGCTGCGCGAGCTGCTGGGTCTGATCGGCGCGCACGAGTGGCGCAAGAAAGGGGTGTCGATCCCGGCGCTGGGCGCGGCGATCCATCCGCATTACGGCGTGTTTTCGCCGGTGCGCGGCGAATACGTCGATCTCGTCGCCCAAGCCCCCCTGCCCGGGGCCCTCACGGGTGACGCGGCGGCCTTCGACGTGGGGACCGGCACGGGCGTGATCGCAGCCGTGCTCGCACGCCGCGGCGTGGCACACATCGTCGCGACCGACCAGGATCCGCGCGCACTGGCCTGCGCGGGCGAGAACATCGCACGCCTCGGCTATGCGGGGCAGGTCGACGTCGTGCAGGCAGACATGTTCCCCGAGGGGCGCGCGGCGCTGGTCGTGTGCAACCCGCCGTGGGTGCCGGCGCGCCCGAGTTCACCCGTCGAATATGCCGTGTACGATCCCGACAGCCGCATGCTGCGCGCCTTTCTCAGCGGCCTCGCGGCGCATCTCGCGCCCGGCGGGGAAGGCTGGCTGATCCTGTCGGATCTTGCGGAACATCTGGGCCTGCGCTCGCGCGAGGCGCTGCTGGCGATGATCGACGCGGGCGGCCTGCAGGTGCTCGGAAGGCTCGACGCCCGTCCCCGGCATGGCAAGGCGAGCGACGCTGACGATGCGCTGCATGCGGCGCGGGCCGCGGAAGTCACGTCGCTGTGGCGCCTCGCGGCACGCTGAGCCGCCGCGAGCGCGGTCGCCTCATTCCTCCTGCAGCATCTTCTTGAGGTACTCGGGCAGGCCCGACAGCACCAGCGTGTCGCTCGCGCGGTCGTAGTGCACGGCGCCCGAATGCAGGCTCGCGCGGTCGAATTCCAGCTTCCACTGCTCGCCGGCGGCGCGGAAGCGCACCAGCGGACGGATCGCACGGCGGTCGGGGACGAAGCCGCTGGCGAGCGGCGCCTCGCCGGACGAGAGGACCGCGTCGAGGCGCTCCGGCTGATCGGGCCACACCTTGCGCGCGATCTCGTCGAGCGCGAGCGGCGAGCCGGCCTCGCCCAGCTCGTCGAGGTAGCCGTGCGCGCGTTCCAGCATTGCGTCGCGCGCGGGTGCCTCCAGGCGCTGCGTCTCGGCGAAATCCGACAGGCGCTGCACAAGCTTCTTGGTTTCCTTCAGCGCGATCACTACGTCGCCGCAGCCGAGGAAGCGCTTGAACCAGGGCGCGACGTCGCCACGCCCCTTGAGGAAGCTCACGTAGCGCTCGTCGCCGCGCTGCCAGCCGCTGAGGTCGATGCGCCCGGCCGCGGGCAGCGCGGCAAAGTCGAGATGCAGGCAGTCGACGATGTCGAGCGCGCCGGTAACGGCGCTGCCGACCGCCTCGCCGACCACCGCAATCCACAGGCAGTCGGTCGCGCCTTCGAGGATGCGTGCGATGACGACGTAGCCACTGACCTCCGCGCCCTCCTCGTCCGCGCACAGGCGCAGCGCGTCCATCATGCGCTGCGACAGCGCGGCGAAGTCGAGGCTCTTGTCGACGACGTGCTCGCGCACGAGGCGCGGCAGCGGCGAGTCCGCCTCGCCCTCATCCTCGGCGAAGCGGCCGTAACCCTTGCTGCTGCGGTCCGCGTAGTGGCCGCACAGGCGCTCGACCAGGCGCACCGCGGCATCGTCGACGCGGCAGGCGCCTTCGCGCAGCTCCGCGCTCGCGGGGCTCTCGCCGGAACGGTGGAGCTTGTGGACGACGAGGTGGGTGATGGTGTGCTGGATCGGGCTCATGGCGGCATCTCGTGCAGACGGGGGCGCGATTCTCGCACGCTCCGGTCCGCCGGGCACCGCCTTCGCGTCACGGATGCCAGGCGTTGAAGCGCGCCTCGGCCTGCTCGAACAGCGCCTTCACCTTCTCCACCTCCCACGGGCCTTCGGCGAGCGTTTCGTGGTCCCACAGGCTGCGCGGCAGCGGCGGGGCGAAGAAGTCGCCGCCGTAGACGTGGATCGCACAGGTCATCTTGCCGATCGGGTTGAGCACGGAATGGATCGCGTCGCGTTCGAGTGCGGTGACGTCGCCCACACCCAGCGAAGTCGCGCCAATCGCCTCGATGCTCTCCGCCGTCCGTCGCCAGAAGACGTTGTCCTCGCGCCCGGCGTAGATCCCGACCACCGAGTACATCTGGTGATTGTGCGGCAGCAGGCTCATGCACGGAGCCCACACGAAGTTGATGATCGTGAGCTCCGGCGAGCGGTACAAGGCGTTGATGCCCGCGTGGGTCGGCTCGCCGAGCTGCGCGATGATCGCCGCGCCGTCCGAGACCGCCTCGGCCACCAGCTCGCGCACGGCTGCCGGACCTTCCGGCACCGCGTGCGTACAGTCCTGGATGAATTGCTCCTTGTCGAACATGATCGCCACTCCCGCCCCGATCCACGCTCCCGCAACGACGCGCGGCCCGCGCGCACGCAGGCCGCTCCGCCCCGTAAATCCGTTCCGTCCCTTGCCCCGGGGAACATCCCCCGCTTCATTAATAGGACACGCCGGCGGGTCGAACCAGCCTCGCGTGCAATTCACACGCCTGTCTTGTCGAGTTCGCCGAAGAGCCAGTCCTGAAAATTGCGGATCTTGGGCAGCTCGGCGCGCGATTTCAGCAGGTTGAATGTGTAGCTCTGCACCTTGGGCCCCTCCAGGCCGAACGGTGCGACCAGGCGCCCGGTCTCCAGCTCGCGCTGCACGAGAAGCAGGCTTTCGAGGCACACGCCGAGGCCGTCCACCGCGGCACTGATCGCCATGAAGGAGCGGTCGAAGCGCAGGCCGCGGGAGATGTCCAGCTTGACCTTGCGGTGCTGGCGCATCCAGTCACGCCAGCTCACGAGGCAGACCTCGCTGTGGATCAGGGTGTGGTCCCTCAGGTTCTCGGGCGTGCGTAGGGGGTTCGGGCCGTTCGCGAGCGCGGGCGTACATAGCGGCACGATGGTCTCGGGCGGGAAGAGCAGCACCATGGTGCCGGCCGGCTGTAGCCGCCTCATGCCCCAGCGGATGTCGATATCGACGCCTTGCGTCAGCAGATCGGGCGGCGGGGGGTAGGACGAGTTCAGGCGTACATCGATGTCGGGATGGGCTGCACTGAAACGCGCCAGGCGCGGCATCAGCCACTGCGTCGCGAAGCTGGGCGTCGAATGCACGGTGAGGATGTCGCTTTTCTCGGTGCGCCCGAGCTCGCGGGTGGCCAGGTCGATGCGCGAAAACGCTGCGGAGACCTCCTCCGCGTAGCGGCGCCCGGCGTCCGTCAGCACCACCGCCCGGTGCACGCGATGGAAGAGACGGACCCCGAATTGCTCCTCCAACAGCTTGATCTGGTGACTCACCGCGGAGGGGGTCACGAACAGTTCTTCTGCTGCGAGCGCAAAAGAAGACAGCCGTGCAGCGGCTTCAAAGGCTTGCACGGCCTTAAGGGGGACGCGATTGTGCATTGCAACACTCACATGAATCCAATTCACCTATCGCTCATGATTATTCGTTTGAGCGCGATTTGGCAAGGGAATACGATTTCTCCACTCGCCGGACGGACCGCGGACGGCCCGAGCGAAGGCGGAGAGCCCCCTCTCCCGACGGAGAAAGAACCTTCCCGTCGTCCCACGGACGGCGGGACCAACAAAGGAGATTTGCGTGGATATCAGCGTGACAGCCAATCGCGCCCGGGTCGCCGAGCACGCCTACCGCATCCGCCGCAACGCGCTGCGGATGGGCGAGGTGCAAGGCCAGGGCTACATCGCCCAGGCGCTCGACATTGCCGACGTGCTGGCGGTGGCCTACTTCAATGCGATGCGCTTCCGGCCGGAGGATCCGGACTGGGAAGGGCGCGACCGCTTCCTACTGTCGAACGGCCACTACGCGATCGCGCTGTACGCGGCGCTGATCGAGGCCGGCATCGTGCCCGAGGAGGAACTCGAGACCTACGGCAGCGACGACAGCCGCCTGCCGATGTCGGGCATGGCGAGCTACACGCCGGGCATGGAGATGTCGGGCGGTTCCCTCGGCCAGGGCCTGACGATCGCGGTCGGTCGCGCACTGGGCCTGAAGCGCAAGGGCTCGGATGCCTTCGTGTATACGCTGTTCTCGGACGGCGAACTCGACGAGGGCGCGATCTGGGAAGGCCTGATGTCGGCCGCGCACCACAAGCTCGACAACATGATCGCGATCGTCGACGTCAATAACCAGCAGGCCGACGGCCCGTCCTCTCAGGTGATGGCCTTCGAGCCGCTTACCGAGAAGATGCAGGCGTTCGGCTGGTTCACGCAGCGCATCGACGGCAACGACCTCGACGCCGTGATCGCCGCCTTCGACGCCGCGCGCAACCACCCCCTGGCCCAGCCGCGCATGATCATCGCCGACACCCTGATGGGCTGCGGCGTGCCCTTCCTGGAAGCGCGGGAAAAGAACCACTTCATCCGCGTCGATGCGCACGAATGGCAACTGGCCCTGGAAGCGCTGGAAGCCGGGAGGAACCAAGCATGAGCACTGCAACCGCACAGAAGCCGAAGCTGAAGACCTCGGCGATGATCGCGTCGATCGCCGGCGAGGGCCAGCGCACCGTCGCCGCGCCCTTCGGCCACGCGCTGGTGAAGCTCGCCGCCGAGCGTCCCGAAGTGGTCGGCATGACGGCCGACCTCGCGAAATACACCGACCTGCACATCTTCGCGCAGGCCTACCCGGAGCGCTTCTACCAGATGGGCATGGCCGAACAGCTGCTGATGGGCGCCGCCGCCGGTTTCGCGCATGAAGGCGCGATGCCCTTCGTGACCACCTACGCGGTGTTCGCGACGCGCCGTGCGTACGACTTCATGCACCAGACGATCGCCGAGGACGACCTCGACGTGAAGATCGCCTGCGCGCTGCCGGGCCTCACGACCGGCTACGGCCCGAGCCATCAGGCGGCCGAGGACCTCGCGCTAATGCGGGCGATGCCGGGCATGACGATCATCGACCCGTGCGACGCGCTCGACATCGAGCAGATGGTGCCGGCGGTCGCCGAGCACAAGGGCCCGGTGTACATGCGTCTCTTGCGCGGCCAGGTGCCGCTCGTGCTGGATGAGTACGACTACAAGTTCGAACTCGGCAAGGCCAAACTCGTGCGCGACGGGCGCGACGTGCTCGTGATCTCGTCCGGGATTATGACGATGCGGGCGCTGGAAGTCGCGAAGGCGCTGGAAGCGGACCGCGTCGACGTGGCCGTGCTGCACGTGCCGACGATCAAGCCCCTCGACACCTCGACGATCCTGCGCGAAGCGGGCCGTTCGGGCCGCCTCGTCGTCGTCGCCGAGAACCACACGACGATCGGCGGCCTGGGCGAAGCGATCGCGACCGCCTTGCTGACCGCAGGCGTCACGCCGCCGTTCCGCCAGATCGCGCTGCCCGATGCCTTCCTCGACGCCGGCGCGCTGCCGACGCTGCACGACCGCTACGGCATCTCGACGAACGTGATGGCTTCGACCATCAAGAACTGGCTCGGCTGAGCCGGCCCCGACCCCAAGGAACAATGATGAGCAATTCGCTTCTCCTCGAAGGCAAGGTCGCGATGATCTCCGGCGCGGCCTCCCCGCGCGGCATCGGCCTCGCCACCGCACGGATGTTTGCCAGGCACGGCGCCAAGGTCGTCGTCCTCGATCTGGACGAGAAAGCCGCCGCCGAAGCCGCCGCATCGATCGGACCCGGGCACCGCGGCTACGCCTGCAACGTCGCCGACCGCGACGCCTGCCAGAAGGCCGCCGATCGCGCGGTTGCCGACTTCGGCCGCATCGACATCCTGATCAACAACGCGGGCATCACGCAGCCGGTGAAGACGCTCGAGATCGACCCGGCAAGCTGGGATCGCATCCTCGACGTCAACCTGCGCGGCGTGCTGTACTTGTCGCAGGCGGTGATCCCGCAGATGAAGAAGCAAGGCGGCGGCTCGGTGGCGTGCATGTCGTCGGTTTCCGCACAGCGCGGCGGCGGCATCCTCGGCGGACCGCACTATTCCGCGGCCAAGGCGGGCGTGCTCGGTCTCGCGAAGGCAATGGCGCGCGAATTCGGTCCGGACAACATCCGCTTCAACTGCGTGACCCCCGGCCTGATCGACACCGACATCACCAGCGGCAAGCTCGACGACGCGAAGAAGGCCGAGATCGCGGCGACGATTCCCCTCAACCGCCTGGGCAAGGCCGACGAGATCGCCGGTGCCTACCTGTTCCTCGCGTCCGAGCTGTCCGGCTACATCACCGGCGCGGTGATCGACGTCAATGGCGGCATGCTGATCCACGGCTGACGCTACCCGCACACCTTATCGAACTACCCCTGTCGAACGGGGCCGCATCGGCCCCGTCAAGGGACACCCGAAGGAAGGAGACATCCATGAAAAAGACCTTGATCGCGATCGCAGCCGGCCTCGCACTAGCCACGACTCCCGTCTGGGCGCAACAAGTGCTTCGCCTGTCGCACAACGCCGCCCCCGGCAACCCGAAGGCCGAGGCGTCCAAGAAATTCGCCGAGCTCGTCGCGCAGAAGACCGGCGGACGCGTCAAGGTCGAAGTCGGCGGCAGCGCCCAGTTCGGCGACGACACGGAGTCGCTGACCAACATGCGCCTGGGCACCCTCGCCTTCAGCGCGAATTCGCAGGGCGCGACCTCGGGCGTCGTCCCGGAGTTCTCGGTCATCGGCCTGCCCTTCCTGTTCCGCGACCTCAATCACGCCTACCGCGTCGTCGACGGCCCGGTCGGCGCGAAGCTTGACGAGTTTGCCCGAAAGAAGGGACTCGTCGTGCTCGCCCTGTGGGACAACGGCATCCGCCACACCAGCAACAACAAGCGGCCGATCGTGAAACCGGAGGACCTTGCCGGCATCAAGCTGCGCACGCCGCCGGACCCGATCACCCTCGACATCTTCAAGTCGCTGGGCGCGAACCCCGGCCCGCTCGCCTTCTCCGAGCTCTACATCGCGCTCCAGCAAGGCGTGTTCGACGGCCAGGAGAACCCGCTGATGAACATCTACTCGTCCAAGCTGCACGAGGTTCAGAAGTACATCTCGCTCACCGGCCACAAGTACGAGACCACGCCGTTGCTGGCGAGCAAGATGGTGTGGGACGGCCTCTCGAAGGCGGACCAGCAAGCCGTCAAGGAGGCCGCGGTCGAAGCCGGCGCGCTGAACCGCCAGATGTCGCTCGCGGCCGACGCCGATCTGCGCAAGAAGCTCGCCGACGCCGGCGTGAAGATCAACGAGGTCGATCAGGCGGCCTTTGCCGCGAAGACCAAGCCGGTCTATGACAAGTGGTCGCAACAGTACCCCGACCTCGTCAAGCTGATCGTTGCCGAGGCGGGCAAGCAATGACTGCCGCTCACTCCTCTCCCCACGTTGTGGAGCCCGCCGGCTTCGCAGCTCCGGTGGTGAAGTGGGTGGACAGCGCGATCGTGGCGGCCAGCGTCGCCATCGCCGTCGGCTCGCTCGTCGCGATGTTCGTCTCGCTGATGGCCGAGGTGATCGTCCGCTACTTGACCAACCAGGGCATGGGCTGGCCGACCGAGATGCCCAACATCCTGTTCCCGTGGCTGGTCATGAGCGGCATCGTGCTCGCGGCGCAGCGCGGCCAGCACATCGCGGTCACCGCGCTCAACACCCTGCTGGGCCGCAAGGGTAACCGCGTGCTGCTGCTCGGGCAGCAGGTCCTGGTCGCCGCCACTTTCTTCTATCTCGCCTGGGTCGGTCTCGACGTCATCGAGATCACTGGCACCGAAGAGTTTCCGGTCACCGGCATCTCGGCGCGCTGGGCCTATCTGGCGCTGATCGCGGGCTTCGTCGGCCTGGGGATCACCGCCATGACGACCTTCGTGCATCTGCTGATGGCGAGCGACCCGCTCTCCGTGCGCGCCCACAACATCGAGGAGGACGTATGACCCTCATGATGATCCTGGTGTTCGGGGCCCTGCTTGCCCTGGCCCTCCCCGTCGGCTACGCGCTGGTGATCAGCTCCGGCCTCGCGGCAATCACCGTCGGCGAAATGCCGAGCGTCGCCACGGTCGTGAAGATCTTCCAGCCCACTCAGAGTTTCCCGCTGCTGGCGATCCCGTTCTTCATGCTGTCCGGCAACCTGATGATGGGCGGTACGCTCGGCAAGCGGCTGATCCACTTCGCCACCTCGCTCGTCGGCCGCTTCCACGGCGGTCTCGGGCAGGTCACGGTGGTCGGCTCGACGGTGTTCGGCGGCGTGTCCGGCTCCGCGGTCGCCGAAGCCTCCGCGCTCGGCTCGATGCTGATCCCGTGGCAGAAGCGCGAAGGCTATCCCGGCGCGTTCGCCGCCGCGGCCACGGCCTCGTCGTCGGTGATCGCCGGCCTGATCCCGCCGTCGATCCCGCTGATCCTGTTCGCCGCGGTGTCCAACGAGTCGATCGCCTCGCTGTTCCTCGCCGGCATCCTGCCGGGCCTGCTGCTGTGCAGCGGCTTCATGCTGACCTGCTATCTCTCGGGACGGCTGCGCGGCTTCAAGCGCCTGACCGAGAAGATCACGCTGCGCGACATCCTGCGCACCACGGTCGCGGCGGCCCCGGCGCTCGCGATGCCGGCCTTCATCGTCGTGCTGCTGCGCGCGGGTATCGCGACCCCGACCGAGGTCAGTGTGATCGCGGTCTCGTATGGCCTGCTCGTCAGCGCACTCGTGTATCGCGACCTGACCCTGCGCAGGCTCTACGACGCACTCGTGCATACCGCGCTGACGACCGGCGTCGTGATGCTGGTGATCGCGGCGTCGAACCTCGTCGGCTACGTGCTCACCGTCGAGGCCGTGCCGACCGCGGTGGCCGAATGGACCGTGAGTGTGCTCCAGTCGCCGGTCATGATCATCCTGATGCTGAACCTGATCATGCTGGTGGTCGGCATGTTCCTCGACCTGCCCGCTGCGATCCTGCTGCTCGGCCCGACCTTCGTCGCGATCGGCAACGCGATCGGCCTCGATCTCGTCCAGCTCGGCATCATGATGGCGGTCAATCTGAGCATCGGCCTCTTCACGCCGCCCGTGGGCACGACGCTATTCATCTCGGCCGCGATCTCGCGCGAGCCCGTCGGCAAGATCGTCCGCGAGCTGTGGCCCTTCTACCTGGTGGCGGTGACGGTGCTGGTGCTCGTCTCCTACTTCCCCGCCTTCACCCTCTACTGACCCCCTCGGGACCCCGCCACGCGCGGGGTCCCTTGCCTGAAGGACAACCATGACGACGATCGCATTCGCCGGCCTCGGCGCGATGGGCCTGCCCATGGCGCGCAATCTCCTCGCCCGCGGCCACCGCGTCCGCGGCATCGACATCAATCCCGGGGCGCTCGACGCGCTGGCCGCAGCCGGCGGCGAGCGCACCCCCGGCGCCGCCGCTGCGGCCGAAGGCGCCGACGTGCTGATCCTGATGGTCATCAACGCCGCCCAGGCCGAGCAGGTGCTCTTTGCCGACGGTGCGCTGCAGGCCCTGCCTGAGGGCGGCATCGTGTGCCTGATGGCGACCTGCCCGCCGGGGGCCGTCGCGCGCATCGCCGAGCGGGTGGACGCCGCAGGGCGGCGCTTCGTCGACGCCCCCGTGTCGGGCGGCACCGCCGGGGCCATCGCGGCTTCGCTCACCATCATGGCCGCCTGCGAGCGCGAGAGCTTCAAGACGATGCAGCCCGTCTTCCAGGCGATCGGCCAGCGCATCTTCCACGTGGGCGAGCGCCCCGGCCAGGGCGCGACGGTCAAGACGGTGAACCAGCTGCTGTGCGGCGTGCATATCGCGGTCGTCGCCGAAGCCTTCTCGCTCGCGGCGAAGGCCGGCGTGGACCTGGACGTGCTGCTGGAGATCATGGGCGGCTCCGCCGCCTCGAGCTGGATGCTCAAGGACCGCGGGCCGCGCATGCTGCAGGCCGAGCCGGAAGTCAGCAGCGCCGTCGACATCTTCGTCAAGGATCTGGGCATCGTCCTGGAGGCCGGACGCGAGGCCAAGGCCGCGTTGCCCATCGCGGCGGTCGCACACCAGATGTTCCTCGCCACATCCGGACGCGGCGAAGGCCGGGCCGACGACAGCCAGGTCATCCGCAGCTACCACCGCCTGAACGGCCTGACCTGACACCCATCGCTTCCGCCTTCGGCGCGCACCAGGCGAAGCGGGAAACGCCCATGCTCATCCAGATCGTCAGCATCGTCTTCCCGATCTTCGCGGTCATCGTGATCGGCTACCTCTACGGCCGCCATCACCGGCCCGACATGATCGCGACCAACCAGGTCAACATGGACGTGTTCGTGCCCGCGCTGGTGTTCCTGGCACTGGCCGGACGGTCCTTCGAGTTCGCCGAGGTGAAGATGATCGCCCTCGGCGGCGCCGTGATCGTGCTCGGCTCGGGCCTGCTCGGCTGGCCGATCGCGCGCCTGCTGGGCTATTCGCCCAAGACGCTGCTGCCGCCGATGATGTTCACGAACGCCGGCAACATGGGGCTGCCGCTGCTGTTGCTGGCCTTCGGCGAGCGCGCGCTGCCGGCGGCCGTGATCCTCTTCCTGATCGAGAATATCCTGCACTTCACGATCGCGACCTCGTGGCTGGGTCACAACGTGAAGCTGTGGAAGCTCTTCCGCGAGCCCGTCTTCGTCGCGGGCATGGCGGGCATCCTGGTGAGCATGTCGGGCTTCACGCTGTGGCCGCCCCTGCTCTCGGGCGTCAAGGTGATCGCCGACGTCTCGACGGGCCTCATGCTCTTTTCGCTCGGCGTACGCCTGAACACCGCGCCCTTCGCCGAGTGGCGCATCGGTCTCGTCGGAGCGGTGGCCACGCCCCTCGCCGGCATGCTGCTCGCATGGCTGTTCTGCCTGGGCCTGGGTTTGTCCTCGGCGGAAACGGACGTACTCCTGCTGTTCGGCGCCCTGCCTCCGGCCGTCCTCAATTTCATGTTCGCCGAGCGCTACGGCCAGGAACCGCAGAAGGTCGCGTCGATCGTGATCATGGGCAACCTCGCCGCCCTCGCATTCATCCCGGCCGCGCTGGCGATCCGGCTTTCTGCCTGATCGCGGGCGCAAGCCGAGAACGCGCACAATATCGCACGACAGCTCACATTTGCGTCCCGTCCGCCGAGCACCTGGACTACGATGTTCGGAGTAGGCGCCCCCAGGCCGCCGCGGGAACCGATCACCGCCGCGGCCGATCAACAACAGGCGCGCCATAAGAACAGGGCGGCGGCTCCGGCTCTCGGGCACGGATCGCCCGCACGTCCCGCCACACGGCCCGGAGGGGAGACGATGGAAGGACCCGGCACGTCGCCTGCAGAGGAGATCGCACGCCTGGAAGCCGAGCTCGCGCGCAGCCGCGCGACGGCGGAGCGTGCCCGCCAGCTCATCGAAACCGCCCCCGATGCGATCGTCGTCGTGGATGCCACCGGCCGCATCGTCGTTGTCAATTCCCAGACCGAGCGGCTCTTCGGCTACGCGCGCGACGAACTCGTCGGCCAGTCGATCGAGATGCTGGTTCCGCAGCAATTGCGCGGCAACCACGTCGGCAAGCGCAATGCCTATATCGACACCCCCTCCGTGCGTCCGATGGGCACCGGGCTGGACCTCGCCGGCCAGCGCAAGGACGGCTCGCAGGTTCCGATCGAGATCAGCCTCAGCCCCCTCGGCAACGGCGACAACCAGCTCGTCTCCGCGGCGATCCGCGACATCAGCGAGCGCCGTGCCGCCCAGGAGGCGCTGCGCCGGGCGCGCGACGAACTCGAACTGCGCGTGCTCGAACGCACCGCCGAACTGGAACAGGCCAATCGCGCCCTGCAATCGGAAATGGAGGAGCGTGCCACGGCCGAGCACGCGCTGCATCAGGCACAGAAGATGGAAGCCGTCGGCCAGCTCACCGGCGGCATCGCACACGACTTCAACAACCTGCTGACGGTCGTGATGGGCAACCTGCAGCTTCTCGCCCGCCGCGTGCAGGACGACCCGGCGGCGGCCGACCTCATCAAGGGCGCGATGGAGGCCGCGTGGCGCGGCGCCGAGCTCAACCGGCGCCTGCTCGCATTCTCGCGCAAGCAGCGCCTGGCGCCGGTGCCGCTGGACCTCAACGATCTCGTCGCCGGCATGACCAGCCTGCTGCAACGCAGTCTCGGCGAGCACATCAACATCAGGTTCCACGCCGCCACGGACCTGCCGGCCGCACTCGCGGACGTCACCCAGCTCGAATCGTCGCTGCTGAACCTCGCGGTCAATTCACGCGACGCGATGCCCGAGGGCGGCTCGCTGACGATCGAGACGGGCGCCATGAGTCTCGACGAACACTACGCGGCGCTCGAAGGCGACGTCAAACCCGGCGCCTACGTGATGCTGGCCGTCTCGGACACCGGTTGCGGCATGCCGCCGGAAGTCGTCCAGCGCGCCTTCGACCCCTTCTTCACGACCAAGGAGACCGGCAAGGGCAGCGGCCTCGGCCTCGCGATGGTGTACGGCTTCGTGAAACAGTCCGGCGGCCACGTGAAGATCTACAGCGAACCGGGCACCGGCACCACCGTGAAGCTCTTCCTCCCGGTCATCGCTCGCCCGGCGGGCGCGCTGCCCGCCGACGCGCCCGCGCCGCGTCCCGACGCATCGGGCAGCGAGACCATCCTCGTCGTGGAGGACGAGGACAAGGTGCGCGAACTCGTGTGCCGCGTGCTGGGGAGCCTCGGCTACCGCATCCTGCAGGCGTCCGAGGGGCGGACGGCCCTCGCCCTCCTCGCCGCGGAACCCGGCATCGACCTGCTGTTCACCGACGTCGTCCTGCCCGGCGGCATGAACGGCCCGGAGATCGCCCGCCGCGCGCGGCAACTGCGTCCGGAGCTGAGGCTGCTGTACACCTCGGGCTACACCGGCAACGCCCTGCTGGAGCTGGAGGCCATCCCCGGCGAGTTCCGCATGATCAGCAAGCCCTACGTCATCGAGGACCTCGCGCAGATGGTGCGCGAAGTCCTCGACACCAGGCCCGCCTAGCCCTCAGGGCATCACTTCGACATACTCGTAGATCTCGCAGTCGGAGATCTCGCGCCGCACCGGGATCGACGCCTCTGCGTACCACGCGTGCGGATCGCGCCGATCGATCTCGGCGCCCATGAACTTCACCAGCTCGCAGATCGGCTCGACGACCCGCTCGCGGTAGGGCGCATCATCGAGCACGTAGCCGACGTACAGGTTCTTCATGCAGTTGCGGCGGCAGAAGGGCAGCGCCTCGCAGCCCTCGCACGGCATCTCGGGCGCGGGCTGCAGCGGGCTGGGCTTCAGCCAGTTCGCGTTCAGGTCGCCGCTTTGCAGCTCGGGCAGGTGCGTGAGGTCCGGGCACGGGAAGATGCGCCCGTCGGGCAGGATGTTCAGGATGTGCGTCGAGGAGCGGCACTGCGTGTGCCCGCTGCAGGTTTCGCGCGCGCGCGACGGCAGCACCTTGTTCCTCACCGTACCCATCAGCGGGATGAACGGATACAGACCGTCGACGGCGAAGAACTTGTCGATCAGCTGCACGAGCGCCTCCTTCTTGCGGCGCATGTGCTCGGGTCGATAGAAGCCGTGCGCCTGCGCGAACTGCCAATACACGTAGTCGAAGGTCGGCAGCAGGCTGTCGAGCTCCTCGAAGCTGATCTCCTCATGCCCCCAGGTCACGCGCGCGGTGAGCTTGCCACCGAGCTTGGTCCGGATCTTCTCGATGTTGGACGTGACCTTGCGATACACCCCGCGGCCCCGGTAATGGTCGGTCGCGTGCTCCGCACCATCCACCGACACCAGCACGTTGGAGAGCTTCGCCAGCACCGCGTCGGGCAGGCGGTGCAGCAGCGTGCCGTTGGTCTGCAACTGGTAGCGCCAGGTCGGGTGCCGCTCCATCAGCCCGACGATGAAGGGGATGTTCAAGGTCGGCTCGCCGCCGTAGAAAGTGACGTAGATCTCCTTGTCCGCCAGGTGCGTGGCGACGAAGGCGTCCAGCGTGTCGAGCGAATACTCGGCCTTGCCCTGCGAGCCGACGACGTCGCCGACCGCGATGGAGCAGTACGAGCACTTGAGGTTGCACGTCAGCGTCGTGAAGATGTTCAGTTCGACACGATTGCCGACGATGGGCGAACGCAGTTCCGGCGCATTCATGGGCGAGTCCGATGAAAGATTTACCCCCAACAGTGGGGCCGGGGATTATAGCGGGGACCGCAGCCCTGAGGGGCGCTGGGATGGCGCGAAGCGTGCCGGGATCTGGCTCCCGGCGGGCTGTCCGTGAGCGCCGTGCCGTGGCGGGGTACGGGGGATGAAGGCGACGCATGTCTGAGCCCGCAACGCGGGCGAGTTTGCGTCGCCGCCCCCGCAGCCCGTCGCGGCGCGGGAAGCCGAAGGCCGCGAGCGCCTGCCCGCCGGGAGCCAGACCCCGGCACGCGGCCTCCGCACACCGGCCAGTAGTTCAGCGCAAACGTTCAGCCAGGTGCCGGCGCACCGAGATCGCGCTGCCGAACCAGCCGAGGAAGGCCGCAAAGCCGAGGATCGCCGCGCTCTCGCGCCACCCCGGTCCGGTCAGCGCAAACATCGCGCCGTAGGTTTCCGCCAGGCTCGCGACCGGCCCGCCGAGCGCCTGCACGGTCGCCCACACCGTCGCCAGCGCCACGCAACCGCCGAGCAGCCCCTGCAGGCTGCCGAACCAGTAGAACGGACGGCGGATGAAGGGATCGGTGGCCCCCAGCAGCCGGCTCACGTCGATCTCGTGGCGCTGCGTGAGGATCTGCAGGCGGATCGTGTTGAAGGTCACGATCACCAGCGCAAAGCCCAGCAGGCCCGCGAGCAGCAACACGGCCGAACGGCCCAGCCCCAGCAGCGCATGCAGGCGCTTGACCCATGCCGAATCGAGCTGCACGTGGGCAACGCCCGGCCAGGCAGCGAAGCGCGCGTGCAGGCTGTCGTAGAGCGCGGGATCCTCGCCGCGCGGCGTCACGATGAACGCATCCGGCAGCGGATTGGCCGTGAGACCGCCGAGCACGTCGCCCAGCCCGCTCTTCTCGAGCTGACGCAACGCCTCGTCCTTCGTGACGTGCCGATACCCCGCGAGCTGCATTTCCCCGCGCAACCGCTTCTCGGCCGCCGCGATGTCCTCGGCCGACGCATCCTGCTTCATGAACACGCTGATCTCCGGCGTGCCGGACACCCCGCGCGCCAGCGAGGCGACGTTGTCGATCAGCAGATAGCCCGCCGCCGGCAGCGACAGCGCGATGCCCACCACCAGGGCCGACAGCAGCGTGCCCAGCGGCTGCGACGCCAGGCGCCTGAGCGCCTGCATGAAGGCGCGGCCGTGCAGATAGAACCAGTTGCTCACTGCACGCCCTCCTGCAGCAAACCTTTGTGCAGCACCAGCCGGCGCGGCCCGTGCTGCGCGAACAGGCGCTCGTCGTGCGTCGACACCAGCACGGTGACCCCCGCGGCATTGAAGGACTTGAACAGGCTCGCGATCTCGTTCGCGTAGGCCGTGTCGAGATGCGCGGTCGGCTCGTCGGCGATCAGGATGGAGGGACGATTCACAATCGCGCGTGCGATCGCCACGCGCTGCTGCTCGCCGCCCGACAGCCCGGCCGGCAGCTCGCGCCCGCGCCCGGACAGCCCGACGCGCTCCAGCGCCGCCGCCACGCGCTTGGCCGCATCGCGCGGCGGATGCCCGGTGATCACCAGCGGAAGCATCACGTTGTCATACACGCTACGGTCGTACAGCAGGCGGTGCTCCTGCAGCACCAGGCCGAGATTGCGGCGCAGATAGGGAACCGCGCGCGGGCGCAGCGCCGAGACGTCCTGCCCGTTGATGCTCACGCTGCCCGCGGTCGGCCGCTCGATCGCGGCGATCAGCTTCAGCAGCGTGCTCTTGCCCGCCCCCGAGTGGCCCGACAGCACCGCCAGCTCGCCGTGGCGGATCTCGAAACTGACCCCGGCGAGCGCCGTATAGCCGCCGGGGTACTGCTTCACCACTTCGTTGAAGACGATCATGCCGTGCCGCCGGCTCCTGCGACGGGCTCGAACAGCGCATCGACGAACTCGCGCACCCGGAACGGCTGCAGGTCATCGATGCCCTCGCCGACGCCGATGAAGCGCAGCGGGCGCGGATACTGGCGCGCGATCGCCGCAAGCACGCCGCCCTTCGCGGTGCCGTCGAGCTTGGTGACGACCAGCCCGGTGACGCCGATCGCGGCATCGAAAGCCTTTACCTGCGCCAGCGCGTTCTGGCCGATGTTCGCGTCGAGCACCAGCAGCACCTCGTGCGGCCCGGACGGCTCGGCCTTCGCGATCACGCGGCGCACCTTGGCGATCTCCTCCATCAGGTGGAGCTGCGTCGGCAGCCGCCCCGCGGTATCCGCCAGAACGATGTCGATGCCGCGCGCCTTCGCCGCGTTGATCGCATCGAAGATCACGGCCGCCGCATCGCCGCCCTCCTGCGCGATCACCGTCACGTTGTTGCGCTCGCCCCAGGTCATGAGCTGCTCGCGCGCGGCCGCGCGGAAGGTGTCGCCCGCCGCGAGCAGCACACTCTTGCCCTGCGACTGGAAGTACTTCGCCAGCTTGCCGATCGAGGTCGTCTTGCCGGAGCCATTCACGCCCGCGATCATGATGATGTAGGGCGAATGCCCCGCCACCTGCAGCGGCTGCTCGAGCGGCTGCAGCAGCGCCAGCAGCTCCTCGGCGAGCGCCTTCTGCAACTGGTCGGCAGTCTCGAGCTTGTCGCGCTTCCAGCGCTTGCGCAACTCGTCCAGCAGATGCTGCGTCGCCTCGACGCCGCAATCGGCCATCAGCAGCGTCGTCTCGAGCTCTTCGAGCAGATCCTCGTCGATCTTGCGCAGCCCGAACAGGCTCGCAAGACCGCCGCCGATCTGCTGGCGCGTGCGGGACAGGCCCGCCTTCAGCCGCTCCGTCCAGGAACGCTTGACCACCGGCTCGGGCGCGGACTCGAGCACCGGCGCCGGGATCGACGCAGGCGCAGCCGGCGTGGCGGACGGCGCGACCTCAGCCTGCGGCTGCGCGGCCGGTTCGGGCTTGGGGGACTTCTTCAGGAAACCAAACATGCTCACTCGGGTCTGTTGTGAGGTTTTAACGACGGCGGACGCCAAGCCGCCAATAACGCTAAGATGCGGCTTCGCGTCGAATCGGATGCCCGAACCACGGGCGACGTGAACCACAAATTCTACCAGATGCAGGACATGTCCATGTTTCGCCAGACCTTTCCACGCGCCGCATTCGTGGCCGCCGCATTCGCCGTGGCGGCCGGCCCCCTGCAAGCCAATCCGTATGAGACCACGCTTGCGAACGGCATGAAAATCATCGTCAAGGAAGACCGCCGCGCCCCGTCCGTCGTCCATATGGTGTGGTACGGCGTCGGCGCGATGGACGAACCCGCCGGCGTCTCCGGCATCGCCCACCTGCTCGAACACATGATGTTCAAGGGCACCGACAAGGTCGGCCCGGGCGAATTCAACAAGCGCGTCGCCGCGATCGGCGGCCGCGACAACGCCTTCACCTCGCACGACTACACGGCCTACTTCCAGCAGATCCCGTCCTCGCGGCTGGCCGACGTGATGCAGCTCGAAGCCGACCGCATGAGCAACCTGAAGATCACCGACGCCAACTTCAAGCCCGAGCTCGAGGTCGTCAAGGAAGAGCGCCGCCTGCGCACCGACGACCAGCCGCGCTCGCTCGTCAACGAGCAGCTGATGGCGACCGCCTTCCAGGCCAACCCCTACGGTCGCCCGATCATCGGCTGGATGACGGACCTCGACACGATGACCTCGGAAGACGCGCGCAGGTGGCACGGGACCTGGTACACGCCGAACAATGCGCGCCTGGTGGTGGTCGGCGACGTCGATCACAAGTCCGTGTTCGACATGGCGCGCAAGCACTACGGCGCGATCAAGGCTCGCCCCCTGCCGCCGCGGCGCATCACCGCCGAACCCGAACAGCTCGGACCGCGCGAGACCGTCGTCAAGGCGCCGGCCGAACTCCCCTATCTCGCGCTCGCATGGCGCGCGCCGACGCTGCGCGACCCCGAAAGCGACCGCGACGTGCACGCGCTGAAGGTACTCGCCGCCATCCTCGACGGCTATGACGGCGCCCGCCTGCCGCGTCGCCTGGTGCGCGAGAGCCAGGTCGCCGTGTCCGCCGGCGCCGGCTACGACGGCACCGGGCGCGGCCCGCAGCTCTTCGTCGTCGACGGCTCGCCCGCCGCCGGCAAGACCGTCGCCGACGTCGAGGCCGCGCTGCGCGCCGAAATCGAACGCATCCAGAAAGAGGGCGTCGCCGAGGACGAGCTGCGCCGCGTCAAGACGCAGACCGTCGCCGGCCAGGTCTACAAGCGCGATTCGCTGATGGGCCAGGCGATGGAAATCGGCTTCCTCGAAGCCACCGGCCTGTCGTGGCGCGACGACGACAAGCTCCTCGAGGGCATCCGCAAGGTCACCGCCGAGGACGTCCAGGCCGTCGCCCGCAAGTACTTCACCGACAACACCCTCACCCGCGCCCGCCTCGACCCGCTGCCGCTGCCCGCCGACGCGAAGCCGCACGCAGCCGTCCCGGGAGCGAGGCACTGACATGCAGACGAAGCCCATGACCGCGCTCTTCCGTCCGAATTTCCGTCCGTTCCGCACCCTGCTCGCCCTCGCCGCCCTGCTCGGCCCACTCGCGAGCCCGAACGCCGCCGCCGGCCCCGACATCAAGCACTGGAACGCCGCAACCGGCGCGCGCGTGTATTTCGTCGAGAGCCACGCGCTGCCCCTCATCGACATCCAGATCTCCTTCCCCGCCGGCAGCGCCTATGAACCCGAAGGCACCACCGGCATCGCCGGCCTCACCCGCGGCCTGCTCGACGCCGGCACCGAGGGGCTGAACGAGCAGGAGATCGCCGAGCGCATCGCCGACACCGGCGCGCGCATCGGCGGCGGCGCCGACACCGACATGGCGACGTTGTCGGTGCGCACGCTGTCGAGCGCAGCCGAACGCGACGCCGCGATCGCGCTGGCCGCCCGCCTGCTCGCGAAGCCGAGCTTCCCCGCCGACATCCTCGAGCGCGAACGCGCGCGCGCAATCGCCGGCCTCAAGGAATCGCTCACCCAGCCCGACACCCTCGCGTCGCGCCGCTTCATGGCGATGATCTACGGCAGCCACCCCTACGGCCGCTCCGTCACCGTGGAATCGCTGCAGGCCATCACGCGCGACCAGCTGCAGGCATTCCACCGCACCCACTACACCGCCGGCAGCGCTGCCGTGACCATCGTCGGCGACGTCAACCGCGACGAAGCCGATGCGATCGCGCGCCAGCTCACCGAAGGGCTGCCCGCCGGAACAGCCCCCGCCCCAATCCCCGCACCGCAGCTGCCGGCGCGCGGCCTCGAGCACATCGCCCACCCCTCGGCGCAGGCCCACATCCTGATGGGCCTGCCCGGCATGAGCCGCGACGATCCCGACTACTTCCCGCTGCTCGTCGGCAACTACGTGCTCGGCGGCGGCGGCTTCGTGTCGCGCCTCACCAAGGAAGTGCGCGAGAAGCGCGGCTTCGCCTACAGCGTGTCGAGCTACTTCATGCCGCTGCGCGTCGCCGGCCCCTTCGAGATCGGCCTGCAGACGCGCGGCAGCCAGGCGGAGGAGGCACTGAAGGTCACCACCGGCGTCCTCGACGACTTCATCGCCAAGGGGCCGACGCAGGCCGAGCTCAAGGCCGCGCGCGACAACATGGTCAATGGCTTCGGCCTGCGCCTCGATTCCAACCGCAAGATCCTCGACTACGTCGGCATGATCGCCTTTTACCAGCTGCCGCTCGACTGGCTCGAGACCTATCCGAAGAAGGTCGCGGCGGTCACCGTGGAATCGGTGCGCGACGCCTTCGCCCGCCGCGTCAAGGCTGAGCACCTCGTCACGGTGGTGGCGGGCGGCGACGGCGACAACGGCGCGGGTGGCGCAGCGCCGGCAGGCAAGAAGGCAGGCCACGGCAAGTGAGCCGGGTTCGCATCGTCGGCGGCGAATGGCGCTCGCGCCTGCTCGAAGTCGCGAACGTCCCCGGCCTGCGCCCGACACCCGACCGCGTGCGCGAGACGCTGTTCAACTGGCTCGGTCAGGATCTCGAGGGCATGAGCTGCCTCGACCTCTTCGGCGGCTCGGGCATCCTCGGCTTCGAGGCGGCCTCGCGCGGGGCCGAGCGCGTGGTGATCGTGGAGTCGGACGCGCGCGCCTTCGGGGCGCTGCGTCAGGCCGCAACGGCCCTGCAAGCGTCGCAAGTGGAGCTCATTCGCGGCGATGCGCTAAAATTCGCGCAGACCACCTCCGAAAGGTTCGACGTGGTGTTCCTCGACCCGCCCTACAACCAGGGCTGGCTCGAGCGGCTGGAGCCCTGGCTCGGCCGGGTGCTGAAGCCGGACGGCTGGATTTACGCCGAATCTGAAACAGCAGTTACTGAACTGGCAGGATTGAGCACGGTCAAGGCAGGCCGTGCCGGCCAGGTGCATTTTCATCTTCTGCATGGGAGGCAGGAATGAAGGAAGGGGTGGCGATCTATCCGGGGACCTTCGACCCCTTCACGCGCGGGCACGAGGATCTCGTGCGGCGCGCGTCGCTGCTGTTCAACAGAGTGGTCGTCGCCGTCGCCGAAAGCCGCGGCAAGGGGCCGATCTTCACGCTGGAAGAACGCGTGCAGATCGCCCGCGACGTTGTGGCCCCGTTCGGCAACGTGGACGTCATCGGCTTCGACGGCCTGCTCATGGATTTCCTGCGTGCCCAGAACGCGCGCCTGATCCTGCGCGGCCTGCGGGCCGTGTCCGACTTCGAGTACGAATTCCAGATGGCCGGAATGAACCGGAAGCTCTTTCCCGACGTCGAAACGGTATTCTTGACGCCGGCGGAGGAATACATGTTCATCTCGGCCACGATGGTGCGCGAAATCGCCCGTCTGGGTGGCGATGTCAGCAAGTTCGTGCAGCCTGCCGTGTATCAGCGGTTGCTGCAGAAAGTTTCAGTGAAGTGAATACGAGGAATTGAAAGATGGCTCTGATGATTACGGACGAATGCATCAACTGCGATGTGTGCGAGCCGGAATGTCCCAATGGCGCGATCTCGCAGGGTGACGAGATCTACGAGATCGATCCGAACAAGTGCACCGAGTGCGTCGGCCACTTCGACGAGCCGCAGTGCCAGCAGGTCTGCCCCGTCGACTGTATCCCGCTCAATCCGGATGTGGTCGAGACCAAGGAGCAGCTGATGGAGAAGTTCGTCCGTCTGACCGCTGCGAAGGCCTGAACACCCCCGGCCGGCGCCGGAGGATTCACGAAGAAGCGGACCCGCGGGTCCGCTTTTTCGTTCACGCGCCACCCGGCGACATGCGCGCCGGGCTCCCCGGAGCACTCAGGCGGCGCGCCCCTGTACGGAGCCGGCATCAGCCCCGGCCGACGCCGACACCCCCAGCGCCGCGCGGATGCTGCCGGCGATCTCATTCAGCTCCGTCAGCTGTCCGAGCATCGCCGCTTCGGCCTGCTCCAGTTCCGCCACGCGCTCCTCCAGCGTATCGGTCGCCTGATGGATGCGCTTGACGCTCTCGAGGCGGCGCTTCAACTGCAGCTGATACTCGCGCACCTGCGTCTCCAGTGGCGACATCACCGCGCGCAGCCACTGCTCGACGTCGCGGTTCGCGACCTCGAACGTCCGCCGTGCCTCGACCGCGACGGTCTCGAAGAACTTCTGCGTCAACGTGTGCTTCTCGGTCGTCACCAGCGCCAGTGCGGAGTTGATCTGGCGATTGAAGGCGGACTCCAGCCGGTCGAGTTCGCGCTCGTAGCGCAGGGTCGAGAAGGCCTCGGGCGCGGCGAGCTTGAGCCCGTGCTCGACACTGAAACGCTTGTACATGCTGTCGAGCATGCGCGTGATCTCGGCGATCTCGTCCGCCGAGCGCGCCAGGTTGCCGCGCAGCGAAAAGAAGAAATTTTCCATCGCCTGGCGCAAGCCCTTCGTGAAGGTCGATTCCAGCATCGCCTCGCGCGTGCGCCGCGTCTCGTCGCGCAGGGCGTCCATGCCCAGATGTCCCAGCAGGTTGTTCGTCAGCGTCGAGAACACGCTGCGCACCGCGTAATACTTCTGCAGCCCCTGCTCGAACTCGGTCTTCTCGCTGCGGATCTTGCGCATCATGTATTCGATCACGCTCTGGTTCTTGCCGCGCAGGTCGGTCAGCTCCTGCAGCTGCTCGCGCAGGCCGGAAAGCCGCGCGCCGAGCAGCGTATCGGTCTGCTTCACCAGGTCGTCGACCTCCGCGAGCGTGCTGTCCCGCACGATCACCTGCTTGGTCGGCAGCAGGTCCTCGGCCAGCGCCCGCTCCAGCTCGCCCAGGCGGCTGCGCTCGACGAGCGCGGCATCGCCGGAAATCCGCCCCACCAGCCCCTTCTGCGCCGACACCGGGAACACCGTCGCCTCGGGGACCTCCAGCGTCTGCGCAACCGAGCTCACCTGGCGCGCGATCTCCGCGCCGATCTGCGCTTCATCGCGCAGCCCGTCCCACAGGCCGTCGATCTTGTTCAGCACCACGAGGCGGCCCTTGCGCCGGTTCTGACCGCCCTGCACGTATTCGCGCCACACCGCCATGTCGCTCTGCGTGACGCCGGTGTCGGCCGCCAGCACGAAAAGCACCGCGTGGGCATTGGGCAGCAGCGACAGCGTCAGCTCCGGCTCCGCGCCGATCGCATTGAGGCCCGGCGTGTCGAGCACGACCAGCCCCTGCTCGAGCAGGGGATGCGGGAACTGGATCACCGCATGGCGCCAGCTCGGGATCTCGACCATGCCGTCGGCACCCGGCTTGAGCCCGGTTTCGCCCTTCTCGTCGATATCGAAACCCAGGCGCGACGCGAGCTCGGTCGCCACCCGCTCGGTTTCGCCAACGCGCGCGAAGGCCTGCTGCAGATCGGCGAGCGACCCCGCATCGAGCCGCAGCACCATCCACTCTTCCGGGAACTGCTTGAGCTCACTCACGCTCGCGTGCGTCGCGCGCGTGCGGATCGGCAGCATGCGGATCTCGGCCCGCGCACCCGGCGTCCACTGCAGCTCGGTCGGGCACATCGTCGTGCGTCCGGCGCTCGACGGCAGGACGCGATCGCCGTGAGCGGAAAAGAAGATCGCGTTGATGAGCTCGGACTTTCCGCGCGAGAACTCGGCCACGAAGGCCACCGTCAGCTTGTCGTCGCGCAGGCGCTCGAGCACGTACTGCAGCCGCAGGTCGCCCTGCACGTCGCCGAGCTCATTGCGCGACAACCACTGGCGCAGGCGCCCCACGGCGCCGGCGGCATCGGCACGCCACTGGCTGTAGGCGGAAAACTGATCGACGAGGGTCATTGAGGTCTCGCTAGCGCAGTCCCGCGGAGCGGGCGCGCGCAGGTTTCAGATCCTGTGAGCATAGCGCCGAATCGGGCGCCATCCAATGCGTGGAAACGCGGGCTCGACCGGCGGCATGCAGGCACCGACGAACGACACCCGCGGCCCGCGGCGCATCGCCGCCGTCATTCCTCTCACATGCGCTGGCAGCGCGGGCAATAGAAGGTCGAGCGCTGACCGACGACCACCCGCTGCACGCTCGTCCCGCACACGCGACACGGCAAGCCCTCGCGGCCGTACACGAAATACTCCTGCTGGAAGTAGCCCTTCTTCCCGTCGCCACCGACGAAGTCCCGCAGCGTGCTGCCGCCCGCGGCGATCGCCGCCAGGAGCGTCTCGCGCACGGCGTCGACGAGGCGCCCGACACGGCGCGGCCCGACGCTGCCGGCCGGCGCCAGCGGATGGATGCCCGCGCGAAACAGGCTCTCCGACGCATAGATGTTGCCGACGCCGACGAGCCGGTGGCCGTCCATCAACGCCTGCTTGATCGGCGCCCGCACCCCCTTGAATGCACGGTGCAGCCAGGGGCCGGAGAACTCGTCCCCGAGCGGCTCGACGCCGAGGCGCGCGAGCAGCGGATGCGCGAGCGCATCGCCCGGCTGCCACACGACCAGGCCGAAGCGCCGCGGATCGCGCAGGCGCAGCGCCCGGTCGCCGAAAACCAGATCGACGTGATCATGCGCGCCCGGCGGCTGGTCGGCCTCGACCACCCGCAGGCTGCCCGACATGCCCAGATGCACGATCACGCTGCCCGCGGGGAAATCGAGCAGCAGGTACTTCGCCCGCCGCCGCACGCCCTGCAGCGGCGCGCCGGCGACGCGCTCGCCCAGGTCAGGCGGCACGGGCACGCGCAGGCGGCCGTTGCGCACGCGCACGCCGGTCATGATCCGGCCATCGATCGCCGGGCGTATGCCGCGGCAGGTCGTTTCGACTTCAGGCAATTCAGGCATTCACGAAACTCGAAATCACTGGAGACAAACTGCCGAAAACGGCCCGTGCCGCCGCCGCGCTTGCCCGCCAACGAAGAAACTGCATAACATCGGGCGAACGCATCTGCATTCGGGCCTTCTAACGGACGACTGCCGACGCACCGCGGCAACAGCATACGTCAGACACGACCGCAGGGCCGGTTTGAAGTTCGTGCAACCCCCTCTGGGCCAAGTACATGAATCGCATCATCTCCTCGTTCGCTACCGGCCTGGGACTGGCCATCGCGCTCACCTTCCCGGCCTCCGCACAGGCCGCGCCGGCCCCCGACGAGGCGCCCCCCGCAGCCTCGCTGCCCGCCCAGGAACTCAGCGCACGCACCCTGTACACCTTCCTGCTGGCCGAAATCGCCGGCGCACGCGGCGAGATCGGCGTCGCGGTCCAGGCCTATGCCGACCTCGCGCAGCGCACGCGCGACCCGCGCATTGCGCGCCGGGCGATGGAGGTGGCGCTGTACGCGCGCAACATGCCCGCGGCGATCGACGCCGCCCGCATCTGGTCCGAAGCCGACCCGGACTCCGAAGAAGCGCGCCGCATCCTCGCCGGCCTGCTGGCAGGCGGCGACGGCCAGCTCGAACAGGTCCAGGCACAACTTGCGCGCCTGCTCGCACAGTCGCCCGAGAACCTCGACAACCACCTGATGGGCCTCAACCGCGCCTTCTCGCGCGTCCAGGACAAGGAAGCCGTCAAGGGCATCGTGATGCGCCTGACCGAGCCCTACACCAGCCACCCCGAAGCCCATTTCGCCCGCGCCCAGGCCGCCGTCGGCGCCGGCGACATCATGGAATCGATCGCCTCGATCGAGAACGCGCTGCGCCTGCGTGCGGACTGGGAACCCGCCGTGCTGTTCAAGGCACAGCTCCTGTCGCAATCCGGCGCGATGCAGGAGGCCACGAAACTCGTCCGCGAATACCTCGAACGCCACCCCGAAAGCCGCAACGCCCGCCTCGCCCATGCGCGCGCGCTGGTGTCGACGCGCCAGTTCGAGGCGGCGCGCAAGGAATTCCGCCAGCTGCTCGACGGCGCGCCCGACGACCGCGAGCTGATGTATGCCGTCGGCCTGCTGTCGGCCCAGCTGGAAGACTACGACGTCGCGACGACCCAGCTTGAGCGCGCGCTCAACGCCGGCCACCCGGACAGCGACAGCATCCGCCTCAACCTGGGCCAGGTCGCCGAACGGCGGAAGGATAGCGAAACCGCCCTGCGCTGGTACCGCGCCGTCGAACCCGGGCCGCAGCACTTCGACGCGCAGCTGCGCATCGCTTCGGTGCTCGCGCGCGACGGCAAGCTCAAGGAAGCCCGCGAGCACCTGCGCGGCGTCAAGGTCGAAGAATCCGAACGCAAGCGCCTGCTGCTCGCCGAAGCGCAACTCCTGCGCGGCGCGGGCAAGGACGCCGAAGCCTTCGAGCTGATCGACGGAGCCCTGCGCGACAACGCCGACGACACCGACCTGTTGTACGAATCGTCGATGCTCGCCGAGAGCATCGGCAAGCACGAGATCATGGAAGGGAGGCTGCGCAAGCTGATCGCGCTGCGCCCCGATTTCTCGCACGCCTATAACGCATTGGGCTACTCCCTCGCCGACCGCGGAGTGCGCCTGGACGAGGCCGAAGCGCTGATCGTGCGTGCGCTCGAACTCACCCCGGACGACCCCTTCATCCTCGACAGCATGGGATGGGTGCGCTTCCGCCGCAACGATGCGACCGGTGCCCTCGCCCACCTCGAAAAGGCCTACGGCATGCGCCCGGATCCGGAGATCGCTGCCCATCTCGGCGAAGTCCTGTGGACCCTCAAGCGCGAGTCCGACGCGTCGCGCGTGTGGGACGAGGCGCTCAAGACGAACCCCGACAACGAAGCGCTGATGTCCACCGTCAAGCGCCTGCGCGGCCAATGAAGCGCCCTGCCCCCCGGACCGCCGTGCGGGCGTTCGCCGCGGCGCTCGCCGCCGCGCTACTGGCCGGCTGCGCGAGCCAGGCGACACGCAACCTCACCGCCGTCCCGCGTCCCGTGGCCACGGCGTTCGAACTCGAAGGGCGTCTCGCCGCCAGCGACGGCGAACGCGCCGCGAACGGATCCATCACCTGGTCCCACACGCCGGTCGCCGACGAGTGGACCGTGTATAGCCCGCTCGGGCAGATTGTCGGCCAGCTCGTGCGCACCCCGCGCGGCGCGATGCTGCTCACCGCCGACGGCAGTTCCGAGCAGGCCGCAGACGCCGACACCATCCTGCCGCGCCTCCTCGGCGTTCCCGCCCCGATCGACGGGCTCCAGCACTGGGTGCAGGCCTCGACCCGACCCGGCGCGCGCGTGCTGAGCCTCGACGAAGCCGGCCGCCCGACACGCATCTCCGACGCCGGCTGGATCATCGACTACGTCGAGTACGCCGGCACTGCGGCCGACGCCCCGCCGCGCCGCATCGACGCCGCCTGGGGCGAAGCCCGCATCCGGCTCCTCATCGACCAATGGACGCCCCGCCGGTGAACCACCTCGAACACTGCCCCGCACCGGCCAAACTCAACCTTTTCCTGCACGTCGTCGGCCGCCGCGCCGACGGCTATCACCTGCTGCAGACCGCCTTCCGCATGCTCGACTGGGGCGACAGCCTCGATTTTGCCCTGCGCACCGACGACACCGTGCGCCGCACGACCGAAGTGGCAGGGGTACCGGCGGAACAGGATCTCGTCGTGCGCGCGGGCCGCTTGCT
Source organism: Aromatoleum petrolei (assembly GCF_017894385.1). NCBI lineage: Bacteria > Pseudomonadati > Pseudomonadota > Betaproteobacteria > Rhodocyclales > Rhodocyclaceae > Aromatoleum > Aromatoleum petrolei. Next base: position 3,395,862 of record NZ_CP059560.1, on the reverse strand, counting down.
GCAGCAGGCGACGGGCTGCCGCCTCGGCGCGGACATCTCCATCGACAAGCGCCTGCCCATGGGCGGGGGCCTGGGGGGCGGCAGCTCGGACGCCGCGACCACCCTGATCGCATTGAACCGCCTGTGGGGGACCGGATTGAGCCGCGCCGTGCTTGCGCAACTGGGTCTGCAACTCGGCGCCGACGTCCCCTTCTTCATCTTCGGGCGCGATGCCTTCGCCGAGGGCGTGGGCGAGGAATTGCAGCCGCTGACGCTGCCGCCGGCGTGGTACGTGGTCGTCGCACCGCCGGTCCTGGTGCCCACCGCAGAAATTTTCGGCGCAGAGGAGTTGACGCGCGATACGGAACCAATCAGAATTATGGACTTCGCAGCAAGCACCACCCGTAACGATCTGCAGGCAGTAGCCTGCAATCGATACCCAGCGGTCGGTGCGGCAATCGAGTGGCTGGCGCAGTTTGCGCCCGCGCGGATGACCGGATCGGGCGCCTGCGTGTTTGCCGAGGTTGGCGGCGAGATGGAAGCGAACGACATCGTGAATAAATGCCCGGCGCCGATGCGGGCATGGAAGACGAAGAGTCTGGCGAGACATCCGCTGAGCGACTGGCTCGATTGAGCAGGCGAAAAGGTTTCGTTGGGGAGTCGCCAAGTTGGTCAAGGCACCGGATTTTGATTCCGGCATTCGAAGGTTCGAATCCTTCTTCCCCAGCCAATTTATCCGGGCAGGCCTCGCGCCTGCCCGAGTCGTTTTTACCCTGCCATTCTAGCGGCATCGGAGATTCGGAAATGGCCTACGGCAGCCTGATGGTCGTCACCGGCAACGCCAACCCCAAGCTCGCGGCGGATGTCGTGCGCAGACTGGGCATTTCCATCGGCTCGGCCACGGTGGGCCGCTTCTCCGACGGCGAGGTCAACGTCGAACTGCTCGAAAACGTGCGCGGCAAGGATGTCTTCATCCTCCAGCCGACCTGCACGCCGACGAACGAAAACCTGATGGAACTGGTGGTTCTGGTTGACGCCCTCAAGCGCGCGTCGGCCGGTCGCATCACCGCCGCGATCCCCTACTTCGGCTATGCCCGCCAGGATCGCCGTCCGCGTTCGGCGCGCGTGCCGATCACCGCGAAGGTCGTCGCCAACATGCTGCAGGCCGTGGGCGTCCAGCGCCTGCTGACGATGGACCTGCACGCAGACCAGATCCAGGGCTTCTTCGACATCCCGGTCGACAACGTATACGCCGCCCCGGTGCTGCTCGCCGACCTCGACAAGCAGAACTACGACGATCTGCTGGTCGTCTCGCCCGACGTCGGCGGCGTGGTGCGTGCCCGCGCCTTCGCGAAGCGCATGGAATGCGACCTCGCGATCATCGACAAGCGCCGGCCGAAGGCCAACGTCTCCGAAGTCATGAACATCATCGGCGAGGTCAAGGACCGCACCTGCGTGATCATGGACGACATCGTCGACACCGCCGGCACGCTGTGCAAGGCCGCCACCGCGCTGAAGGCGCACGGCGCCCGCCGCGTGCTCGCCTACTGCACGCACGCCGTGTTGTCGGGCGCCGCGGTCTCGCGCATCTCCGAATCCGACCTCGACGAACTGGTCGTCACCGACACCATCCCTCTGCGCGACGACGCCAAGGCCTGTTCGCGCATCCGCACGGTCTCGGTCGCCTCGCTGCTTGCCGACACGATGCTGCGCATCAGCAACGAAGAGTCGGTCAGCTCGCTGTTCATGGAATGAATATCGCTCCCGGCTTCCCGGGGGCCCAACCCATCCGTCTGGTCGCGGACGGATCGTTTCAACCAGGAGTATCACAATGCAAATCGAATTCAAGGCCACCAAGCGCGTGGAACAGGGCACGGGTGCGAGCCGCCGCCTGCGTCGCGCCGGCCAGATCCCGGGCATCATCTACGGTTCGGGCGAAGCCCAGGCCATCGCGCTGGACCACAACGAGCTGTACCACCTGCTGCGCAAGGAAGCCTTCCATGCATCGATCCTGTCGGTGAATGTCGAGGGCGCGAAGCAGACCGTCCTGCTGCGTGACACCCAGTGGCACCCGTTCCGCCAGCAAGTCCTGCACCTGGACTTCCAGCGCGTCGATGCGAGCCAGAAGATCCACCTGAAGGTGCCGCTGCACTTCGCGAACGGCGACGTCAGCCCGGCCGTCAAGCTCGGCGGCTGCATGATCTCGCACACCATCACCGAAGTCGATGTCTCGTGCCTGCCGGGCAACCTGCCGGAATTCGTCGTAGTCGACCTCGCAAACCTGCAGGCCGGCGAGTCGATCCACGTGTCGCAGCTCCCGCTGCCGGCCGGCGTCGAGCTGGTTGCACACGGCGAAGGCGACCCGGTCGTCGCGACCGCCGTCACCGTCAAGGGCGCTGTCGCTGAAGAAGGCGCCGAAGGCGAAGCTGCCTGAGGCTGACGCCTCGGGACGCCCCGCCGGGATGACGCAGGAACCGACACGATGAGCGCCGCAGCACCGCGTCTCATCGTCGGCCTCGGCAATCCCGGCGCCGAATACACCGAGACCCGGCACAATGCCGGGTTTTGGTTTTGTGAGCGCCTCGCCGACGCGCTCGGCGTGCGTTTCAGCCACGAATCGCGCTTCCACGGCCTGGTCGCCAATGCCCGCGAAGCCGGCGTCTGGCTGCTGATGCCGCAGACCTTCATGAACCGCTCGGGCCAAGCCATCGGCGCGCTCGCGCGCTTCTACCGCATCACCCCGGCCGAGATTCTCGTCGTTCATGATGAACTCGACATCCCCCCCGGCCAGCTGCGCCTGAAATTCGGCGGCGGCCTGGGCGGACACAACGGCCTGAAGGACACCTCTGCCCACCTCGGCACGAACGACTACTGGCGCCTGCGTATCGGTATCGGCCACCCGGGCGACCGCAACGAGGTCGTGAACTTCGTGCTGAAGCCCGCACGACGCGAGGAGCAGACGCTCATCGACGAGGCCATGGAACGCGCGCTCGCGACCTGGCCGACGATCGCACGCGGCGACTGGAACGCCGCCGGTACCCGGCTGAATGCCCGGCCGGCCGCACCGAAGCCTGCAAAACCCAAGGAAGGACCCAGTTCATGAGCCTCAAATGCGGCATCGTCGGCCTGCCCAACGTCGGCAAGTCGACCCTGTTCAACGCCCTCACGAAAGCCGGCATCGAAGCGGCCAATTATCCGTTCTGCACCATCGAGCCGAACGTCGGCATCGTCGAGGTGCCGGACCCCCGCCTTGCCGCGCTGTCGGAGATCGTCAAGCCGCAGAAGATCCAGCCCGCGATCGTCGAGTTCGTCGATATCGCCGGCCTGGTCGCCGGCGCCTCCAAGGGCGAAGGCCTGGGCAACCAGTTCCTCGCCAACATCCGCGAGACCGATGCGATCGTGCACGTCGTGCGCTGTTTCGCCGACGACAACGTCGTGCATGTCTCCGGCACCGTCGACCCGATCCGCGACATCGAGGTCATCGACACCGAACTGGCGCTCGCCGACATGGCGACGGTCGAGAAGGCCGTCAACCGCTACAAGCGGCCCGCCGCGGCGGGCGACAAGGACGCGAAGGTCCTCGTCGCGGTGCTGGAGAAGTGCCTCGCCCAACTGAACGAGGCGAAGCCGGTGCGCGCGCTCGACCTCAGCAAGGAAGAGTGGGCCAGCCTCAAGCCCTTCTGCCTGATCACCGCGAAGCCCGTGCTGTACGCCGCGAACGTCGCCGAGGACGGCTTCGAGAACAATCCGCACCTCGACGCCGTGCGTGCCCACGCGAAGGCCGAGGGCGCCGAGGTCGTCGCGCTGTGCGCCGCGATCGAGGCCGAGATCGCCGACCTCGACGACGCCGACAAGAAGGACTTCCTCGAGTCGATGGGCCTCGAGGAACCCGGCCTGGACCGCCTGATCCGCGCCGGCTACAAGCTGCTGGGCCTGCAGACCTATTTCACCGCGGGCGTGAAGGAAGTGCGCGCCTGGACGATCCACGTCGGCGACACCGCGCCGCAGGCCGCAGGCGTGATCCACACCGACTTCGAGCGCGGCTTCATCCGCGCGCAGACCATCGCCTACGACGACTTCATCGCCTACAAGGGCGAAGCGGGCGCCAAGGAAGCGGGCAAGATGCGCGCGGAAGGCAAGGAATACGTAGTCAGGGACGGCGACGTGCTGAACTTCCTGTTCAACGTCTGAGCCGCCTCGCCGCCTTCCCGAAAAGCCCGGTCCGCCGGGCTTTTTCGTTTCGGCCGTTCAGAACGGCACGGGGCTCACGAACTGCATGCGCTGCTTGGTCTGCGGGTGGTCGAAGGCGAGCATCGCTGCGTGCAGGTGCAGCCGCAGGTGGCGTTCGGCGCTTTCGGGCGGGGCGTAGAGCGAATCGCCGAGGATCGCGTGACCGATCGTCATCATGTGCACGCGCAGCTGGTGCGAGCGCCCGGTGACGGGTTCGAGCTCGACGCGCGAGACGGCTTCCGCCCCCATGCCGCTGCGCTCGACGACGCGGTAGTTGGTCAGCGCGCGCCGGCCGTTCACGGGATCCACCATCTGGCGCGGCCGGTTCGGCCAGTCGACGATCAGCGGCAGATCGACCTCGCCGTCCTGCGACAGCACGTGGCCGTGCACGAGCGCAAAGTAGCGCTTGTCCACCTCGCGCTTCTCGAAGGCCATGCTGAGGCGGCGGTGCATCTCCGCACCGCGCGCGAGGACGATCAGGCCCGAGGTGTCGTAGTCGAGGCGATGGACGATGCGGGCGTCCGGGTAGGTCTTCTGGACGCGCGCAATGAGGCAGTCCTGCTTGTGCTCGCCGCGCCCCGGCACGGACAGCAGGCCTGCGGGCTTTTCGGCGACGATGATGTAGTCGTCGGCGTAGACGATCCGGGGTTCGAGATGCGGCACGGTAGCTGAGGCGTGAAGAACGACGGCGGAACGCGGGGAGCCGGCGGCGGTTGGAGGGAAGTTTCTATTTTACTGCTCGCTGCGCGTACCGGCAGGGCGCTTGCGGAAGGTCCACAGCGCGTTGCCGACGTAGTGCCAGCCCAGCAGGATGCCGGTCGTGACGATCTGAGCGAGCAGGTAGTGCACGCCGAAGAGGTCGACGAACAGGTACATCAGCAGCGCATTCCAGCACAGACCCATCCCGGCGATCGCGAGGAATCGCGGCAGGGCCTCGACGTGGGCGCGGTCGGAGCGGAACACGAGGGTGCGGTTCATCGTGTAGTTCACGAGCGCCCCGAGGAGGAATCCGGCGACAGACCCGGCGATCGGATCGACGCCCGCGCCTTCGACCAGCGCGAGCAGCAGCGCGTAATGGGCTGCAGTGCCGACCGCGCCGACGGCGGCAAAGCGCAGGATGCGGCCGGCGTGACCGCGCAGACGACCGCGCACGTTCATCGCGGCGGGCGCGGTTCGCGATCCGCGCCGACGAGCTTGCGCCGGTCGCGCACGACGGCCAGGGCAACGCCTTCGCGCACCACTTCACCGATGACCTCCCCCTTCACCGCCGTGTCGCAGTCCATGTGCGTCGGAGAGAGGAAGAAGTCGGCCGCGCGCCAGTCGCGCGTGACCTCCAACCCCGGCGCGAGCCACGCCGAGCCTTGCACCGATTCGGCGCACACGGCGACGGTCCAGGTGCGCGGCGCCCTTCCCTCGGCCGCGACGCGGGCGTTCAGGAGGCCCGCTGCCTCGCGCAGCGCGTCGCCCCAGTAGTCCTGCTCCCAGCGCCCTTCGGTGCCGCGCAGGCCGCCGGTGAGGCCATTGTAGGCGACGTACTCGTACGGATGCAGGCGCACGAGCGTCACGAGATGCGTGACCGCAAGCAGCGCACAGACGCCCGCAGCCATCAGGCGCATGGCCGACACGCGCGCAAGGCGCGCCGCGGTCGCGACGAGTCCCGCGGCGGCGAGCACCGCCAGCGGCGGCAGGAGGAAGGTGAAGTGCCGGATGCCGTTGTAGAGCGGCGGGGCCGCGAGCAGCGTGTAGGCGAGCGGGAAGGCGGCCGCGAGCGTCACCGGCAGCCAGCGCAGTGCCTCGCGGCGCCCCTCTTCCGACGCGAACAGGCGCGGGAGCGTGCGCAGCGCACTCAGCACGGCGAGCGCGACGCCGAGCAGGAACAACTCGGGCAGGCGCACGAGCAGGTAGCTCGCGAGATAACGGCCGGGGACCTCGCCGTTCTTCATCACCGCGCCGTCGAGAATCGTGTAGAGCTCGAAGGAGAAGCGCGAGAAAGTCGTCATCGCCTTCACGAGGTTGCCGCCCGACTGCACGGCCCACGGCCAGAAGAGGCCCAGCAGCGCGAACGCGAGCACCGCCGCGGGCAGCAGCGCCAGGATCGCGCGCCGCAGCACGGCAAGCCGCGCGCGCAGATCTGCGCCGTTCAGCCAGGCCACCGCGAGCACGGCGACGCCGAGGTAGAAGACCGCGAACACGGCGCCCACGCGCAGGCCGAAGGCGCAGCCGACCGCGACGCCGAGGCCGACGACATCGCCCGCCTTCACCGCCGGCAGGCGGCTTGCGAAGCGCGTCGTGAAGTACAACGCCCACACCATCGTGGTCGCGAAGGGCACGTCCTTGGTATGCGTGAACATCGCGCCCGACCACGCGCCGGTGAGGGCGAGCAGCACCAGCGCGACCAGCCCTGCGGCCTCGCCCAGCAGCAGGCGCGCGAGCAGCCAGGTGCCGGCCAAACCCAGCAGGCCGAAGGCCGCGGACAGCAGGTGGCGCAGGTCCCACACGTTCATCGGCACGACGCGCTCCAGCGTCGCGGCAATCAGGTCGAAGAGGCCCCCGTAGAGATAAAGGTTCTTGTAGGCGAAGGCGCTGCGGTCGGCGAAGCCCGAAGCGTAGAAATCGAGCAGCAGGCGCCCGTAGACGTGCTGCACCTCCTCGTCGTTGCTGATGCCGTGCTGGTCGAACGCGAACAGCACATAGGCGCCGAGGACGGCGAACACGAGCAGCGCGAGGCGGAAGGCGAGCCGTGGCGGCAGCAGGCCCGCGGACGCGGCGGACGCGCCCGGAACGACGGCGCGAGCGCTCACTTCGCGGCCTCGTCGAAGCCGATGCGCTCGGACACCAGGTACAGGGGGCGCTGCTTGACCTCGGTGAAGATGCGCCCGACGTATTCGCCCAGCACGCCCAGGCTGATGAGCTGGATGCCGGACAGGAACAGCACCGAGACGATGATCGACGCGTAGCCGGGGACGTCGATGCCGAAGATCGCCGTGCGCACGACCAGCCAGCCGCCGTAAAGCACGGACAGCCCGGAGATGCAGACCCCGATCATCGACCACACGCGCAACGGCAGCGTGCTGAAGGCCGACAGGCCGTCGATGGCGTAACGCAGCAGGCGCAACAGCGACCAGGCGGACGCCCCCGCGGCGCGCTCCGCAGGCTCGAAATCGATCGTCTCCTGGCGGAAGCCCACCCAGCTCGTGATGCCCTTCATGAAACGGGTGCGCTCGGGCAGGCTGTTGATGGCATCGACGACTGCGCGATCGAAGAGGCGGAAGTCGCCGCCCCCCTCTTCCAGCGCGACCTCCGAGACGCGCTTGAACAGCCCGTAGAAACCGCGCGAGAGCTGACGCCGCAGCCAGGGATCGGTGTCGCGCGAGCGGCGCACGGCGGTCACCATCTTCGCGCCGTTCTGCCAGCGCGCGAGCATTTCGGGGATGAGCTCGGGCGGATGCTGCAGGTCGCCGTCCATCAGCACGACGATGTCGCCGCGCGCCACACGCAGGCCGGCGGCCATCGCAGCCTCCTTGCCGAAGTTGCGCGCGAAGCGGATCGCCCGGATCGCCGGGTCGATGGCCGCCAGCGCCGCGACCTCGTCGAAGGTCGTGTCGCGGCTGCCGTCGTCGACGAACACGAACTCGTGACCGGCGAGCGACAGGCCCGCGATCGCCGCCTTCAGGCGCTCGTGCAGGGCCCCGAGCGAACCGCTTTCGTTGTACAGGGGGATCACGACCGACAGCAGCGGCAATGGAACGGGGGACGGAGCGACGCGCATTGCGGCGCGGGTGGTGGAAGCAGGCACGTTAATCCGGCGGATGATGAATGGGCGAGGCGCCAAACCTCGCAGGATAAACGCAAACGGGCGCTGGCGCGTTGACGCCGGAGCCGCTATAAGGAGGGCCATGAATGAACAGCCCGCCACCGACCGCCGACCGCCCCGCCCGATCATCGTTTGCGCCGACGACTACGGCATCGCGCCGGGCGTCAGCGAAGCGATCGCCGGGCTGATCACGGCCGGGCGCCTGTCCGCCACGAGCTGCATGACCCCGCTGCCGGACTGGAAGCGACGCGCAGGGCTGCTACGCGAAACCGTCGCGGCGCACCCGGCCGACGTGGGCTTGCACCTCACGCTGACCGATCACGTGCCGCTCACCGCGGCGACCGGATTCGCGCAGGCCGGCCGGCTGCCGTCGATGGGGCGGCTCCTGCCGCTTGCGCTCGCACGGGCGCTGCCGCGGCTGGCGATACGGACCGAGTTGCGCGCGCAGCTCGATGCTTTCGAGGACGCCTGGAACGCCGCGCCGGACTACATCGACGGCCACCAGCACGCGCATGTGTTGCCCGGCATACGCGAGGTGCTCGTCGAGGAACTGTTGCGGCGCTACCCCGCGGGATCGGTATGGGTACGCGATTGCTGCGAGCCTCTGACACGCTGTGTGCACCGTCGCACGGCCCTGCCGAAGGCCTTGCTGATCTCCACCCTCGGCGTCGGCCTGCACCGGCTGCTGCGGCGCCACGGCCTGCCCGCGAACGACGGCTTCTCGGGGCTGCACGATTTTTCCGGGCGGATTCCGTTCCGGACGTTGATGCAGTCCTTCCTCGCAGGCAGCGGGCCGCGGCCGCTCGTGCATGTGCACCCGGGCCGTGTCGATGACGAGCTGCGCGCCTGCGACGTGCTCACGACGCCGCGCGAGACCGAACTCGCCTACCTGACCTCGCCCGCGTTCGCCGAGGACCTGGCCGCGGTGGGGCTGTACCCGGCACGCTTCGCCGATTTTCCGCGTCCCGCACCGGCGGCGATCAGCCAGATCAGCCCACCCGACGCAAGCAGCGGATCGATCAGGTAGTCCCACAGGTTGGTCGATTCGAGCAGCTGCAGTCGCCACATGGCGAGCGCGGCCGCGAGCGCGGCGGCAAGGATCCAGCGACCGCCCGCGGCAGCGGCGAGTGCGACTGCGCCAACCGCCAGCGACATCGCCGCACCACCGTATCCCCACGCATAGGGGTCCACGACTCCAAGCCCCAGCACTGGCGGATAGAACAGCAGGCCGCCGATACCGGCGAGCGCCGCTACGAGCGCGCGCTCGCCGCGCGGAAAGACGCTTGCGCATGCGCAGCGCGCGCACAACAGGGCCGCCAGCGTTGCGGCGGTCACCACGGATGCGGCCCCGACGGCACCGCGCAGCACCGCCAGCAGGCTCGTTCCGCCGAGCGGCACCCACAACAGCGTCGCGATCGCGAGCACCACCGCTGCAGCGGCTCCGGGCCGCGCGCGAAGTCCTGGCACGCACAGCGCGAACGCACAGGCCCACGCGAGGGAGTCGAACAGTGCGGGGATCACAGTCTTTCCTCCAGCCAGGCCCGGTTGAAGCGCAGATGGCGGATGAAGGAGCGGTTCCACGTATACACGAGGTGGAAGTCGCCGTCGGCGCCGCGCACGAGGTAGGGATAATCGTACTGCCAGGAGCAGGTCTCGCCACGGCAGAGATTCGCCTCCGCATTGCGCAACACGGACTCCGCCGCCGGCCCCGGCCCGAGCGCCTCGAGATCGCGCGTCAGCAAGGGGCGCAGCACGTCGGGGCCAAAGCTGCGGCCGAGGAACGCCTCGCGATCCTCGAAGCGGTGGATCGCGCGCCAGTGGCGGCCGTCGTCCTCGCTCACGAGGAGCGACAGGCGCAGCCGCTCGTCCTCGGTGTCGTTGGCGACTGCGATCAGGCGGCCGTCTTCCAGCGCGAGCGCCGCCAGCGCCGAATTCGGGTTCGCGAGATCGCTCGCCTCGACGGGCGACCACGTGCGCCCGCCGTCGCGGGTCGCGCTGCGCCAGGCGCGCGGCGGCCTGCTCTCGCCCGCGAAGCGCTGCAGCACGACCGCAGCCTGCGCATCCTTGACCAGGATCACCGGCTGCAGCGAGCGGTTGCCGTGGTCCAGGCGCTGCTTGCGGCGCACCCGGCCGTCCGGCGTCAGCACCAGCAGCTCGCCGAACTTGCCGGCCATCTCGTGATACACCGGCAGGCCGATGTCGCCGTCGGCGAAGAACACCGGGGCGCCCTTCGCGAGCGTACTGAGATTCAGGAAAGGCGAGGCGACCAGTCGCGTCGCCGGCGTCCAGGTCCGGCCCAGGTCGGATGAACGGATCAGGTTGAGGTGGCTGGTCGCCCAGCCGCCCAGGGTCACGCTCACATACGCGACCCACAGCTCGCCCGATGGCACCATGAAGGCGACGGGGTTGCCCATCTTGCGCACGAGGCGGCCGAGATCGCGCGTGGTCTGTTCCGGTGTCGCGATCGTGAGCTGCTCGCCCCAGCGCCCTGCCGCCGGATCGAAGAAGGCGCCATGGATCTTCACGTCGGTCGCGCCCTCGCGCGAACCGCCGAACCAGGTCGAAAACAGCCGCCCGTCGGGTAGCGCGGCGATCGAGGCGGCGTGCACGCGTGCCGGCTCGGCCGCATTCACGACGAAGCTCGCGAGCTGCGGCACGTCCCCCTCGCCGCTCCGCGACGGTGTCGCCGGCACGACGAAGGCCGCCGCCGGTGCGGTCTGAAAACCCGGCCACGCCGCCCACAGGCTCACGCCGGCGATCGCTGCGCAGGCCAGCGCGCGCAGCCCGCGCGATGCATTCCGATTCATTGCTGCCCTTCCCCCGTAACACGCAGCACGTAATGGCGCGACAAGGTCTGCTCGCGCCGGTCCGGGTCGAGAAAGCGGATATTGAGCCGCGTGACGCGGAACTCAGGGTTCTCAGCCAGCACCTCGACCCGCAGGCCGGCCTCCTCGATCGCCTTGCGTCCGCCCTCGGCCGCATAGACCAGCACCGGCTCGCGGGCCGCCTTCAACTCATCCAGCGTCACCGGCCGGGTGAGCTGGCCGGTGTAGAAATCGAAACTGTTCGCCCGCGCGTCGAGATGCCTCACCCCCCGGGTGTCGATGCCGCGCACCTGCAAGGCCTGCGCCAGATTGTTCCCTGCCTGGTAGCGCAGCAGCTGCGGATAGACGTTGAAGTTCTGCAGGAAATTGAACATCGCCGCCACCACGACCGAAACGAGCACCACCCGCGCCATGCCCTGCGCCCGGCGCGCGAGAACCGTCCCGGCGAATGCCAGCACCACGGCGCCCGCCGCGACGGCGGGTCGGTCGAGCGGAAAGGCCCAGCCATTGAGCGCGAGCGCCAGCGCCCCCATCAGGCCCCACACCAGCCATTGCGCCAGCTTTGCGCCGCGCGGGGCCCGCGCCCGCATGCGCGGCACCAACCAGGAGGCGAGCAGGACGGAGAACAGCGGCAGCAAGATGTTGAGGTAGTGCGGCAGCTTGAAGCCCGAGCTGGAGATGATGCCGAACATCACCGCGATCGTGCCCAGCGTCAGCATCTCCTGCCCGGGCACCGGCCGCAGCCGCGCCGCGACCAGTTCGCGCCCCCGCGCCCACACCGCCGCCGCGCCGAGCAGGCACCATGGCAGGAAGGCCCACAGGAAGGTGTGGAAGAAGAACAGCGGATCGCTCCCTCCGGCCGTGCCGAAGCGGCCACCGGACAGGCGCTCGAAGTTCTGCGACCACAGGATGAACTTCACCCCGTCGATGCCGAACTGTCGATGGTAGGACCACAGCACCGGCGCCGCGAGCGCCAGCGTGAGCAGCGCGAGCGCGAGCCAGCGCGGATCGAAGAGCCCGCGCCAGTCGCGGCGGTACAGCAGATGCACGAAGATCGCAATCGCCGGCATCGCCACGCCGATCATCCCCTTGGTCGCGAAACCCAGCGCGAGGCCCAATGCGGCGAGCACGAGATTGCGCCAACGACGGTAGTGCGCGAACTCCGCGAGCTGCCAGATCGAGAACGCGATCGCCCCCGTGAGCACCGCGTCCATGCGCACGTCGTTATTCGCGAGGATGAAGGCGAGCGAACTGGCGAGGACCAGCGCCGCGACCCGTCCCACCTCGCGCGAATACAGCACCCGCCCGAGGCCGTAGGTCGCATAGACGGCCAGTGCACTGAACAGCAGCGAGGGCAGCTTGAACGCGAACGTGGTCACGCCCAACAGCTTGTAGGCGCCGGCCGCGAGCCAGAACAGCAGGTGCGGCTTGTCCAGGTAGGGTTCGCCCTGGGTCACGAGCGACGCATAGTCGCCCGTGAGGTGCATGTGCAGCGCGATCGTCGCATGGTGCGCCGAATCGTTGTTCATCAGCGGCACGCACAGGCCGCCCAGATACACCACGCCCAGCAGCAGGTAGAAGCCGTACAGGTTTCGGGAATCGGGCGTCACGATGGTTCGGGGCGGAAGCCTTTTCAGGGAAGCATGTATGGGAACCGCGAGCGCCGGCAGGGCGCAGGTCGCCGGGGCGCGCAATGTTATCATGCGCGGCTTGCGCCCCTGCGACCGCACCGCGACCGCGCCGTCCACCGCCCCATGCCTCCCGCTCCACCACCGTACATCGGCCGCTTCGCGCCCTCCCCGACCGGACCGCTGCATTTCGGCTCGCTCGTCGCCGCGATCGGCAGCTTCCTGGAGGCGCGCAGCCGCGCAGGCCGCTGGCTGCTGCGAATCGAGGACGTCGATGCTCCGCGCACGGTGCCCGGCGCCGCCGACGCCATCATCGCAACGCTGGCACGCTTCGGCTTCGAATGGGACGGAGAGATCGTGTGGCAGAGCCGGCGGCTGGACGCCTACCGCACGGCGTTCGAACAGCTCAGGGTCGCGGGCCACGTCTTCCCCTGCGCCTGCACGCGCCGCGAGATGGCCGACTCTGCGCTTGCGCGCGACGGCTCGCGCATTTATCCCGGCACCTGCCGCACCGGCCTGCCGCCCGGGCGCAGCGCCCATGCGTGGCGCGTGCGCGCGCAAGGCACGGTGGCGTTCGACGACCGCGTGCAGGGCCGCCAGGAGGAGGATCTCGCCCGGGACGTGGGCGACTTCGTCGTGCTGCGCGGCGACGGGCAGTTCGCCTACCAGCTCGCGGTGGTGGTCGATGATGCGGCCGCCGGTGTCACCGACGTCGTGCGCGGCGCCGACCTTCTCGGCTCAACCGGCCGCCAGATCCACCTCCAGCATCTGCTGGGCGTGCCGACGCCGGGTTACGCGCACCTGCCCGTGGTCGTAAACGCGGCGGGCGAAAAGCTCTCCAAGCAGACGCTCGCGGCGCCGATCGACGCCCTGCCGCCCGGTACGGCGCTTGCGGCGGCGCTCGCCTTCCTCGGCCACATGCCGCCCGCCGAGCTCGCGCACGGCCCCTTGGCCACGCAGTGGGCCTGGGCGATCGCGAACTGGAAGCTCGACCGCGTACCGCGACAGACTCAGGCGCAGGCCCCGGCCGGTCTGGCCGCCACGCTGTCCTGAAGCCGGCCTACCACGGAATCGGCAGGCAATCGCGGAAGAAGCCGCCGCTCGGCCCGTCCTCCGGCAGCGTCGCCGCCCACACCACGACTTCCGCGCCTTCCTCGGGCAGGCGCGGCGCCTCCGGCCCGCCGAGGTCCGTGCGGCACCAACCCGGGCACACCGAGTTGACCTTGATGGATGTGCCTGCGAGTTCCGCCGCGAGGATGCGCGTCAGCGCGTTGAGGGCCGTCTTCGACATACGGTAGGCGGGCGTGCCAGCATCCATCTCCGCCAGCTGCCCCATGCTCGATGCAACATTGACAATCCGCCCCGCGCGGCTCGCGCGCATCAGCGGCAGCAGCGCCTGCGTGAGACGCAACGTCCCGATCAGGTTCGTCTCCAGCGTGTCGCGCAGCTGTTCGAGCGGCAGCTCGAGGATGCTGGTCGAATGGCGGTCGATCAGGATTCCGGCGTTGTTGATGAGCACATCGAGACGTCCGAAGCGCGTGGCGATCCAGTCGCGCAGCGCGTCCACCGAGGCGCCGTCGGTGATGTCGAGTTGACGTGGTTCGACGACGTGGCCGCTGAGGGCAAGCTTGGAGCGCAGGATTTCGAGGTCATCCGGGTTGCGCGCCGTGGCGACCACCTGATAACCATCCATCGTCGCGAGGCGGTGCGCCGCGGCCCGCCCGAGCCCGCGACTGGCCCCGCTGACGACGGCGATGAGGCGCTCATCCATGACGTCACTCCCCACGGCGCGCCGGTCCGCAACGCGCGGCTGCGGTTTTCATGAACGCAGGCGGACGTTGAGCTGGTCGACGATCTCGGCCCAGTCCGCATCCTCCTTCAGTTCCTCGCTGAGGAAGGCCGCCTGCTGCGGCGACCAGAACGGAGCGCGGGCAAGCTCCACGCCGCACGGCAGGGGCGCGTGCGCGGCAATGAAACGCTCGATTGCGACTTCGTCGGAAGCCAGCCCGAGTTGGGCAAACAGATGGCTCATCGTGTGGAGCGGCTGTTCCATGGCACACCTCCAGGTAATGGGCGGCGCCTGCGCGCGGTGCGCGTCGCCGAACACGCCTTTGGACTTTCACGCCGCGGGCGAGTTCAGCCCGGCGCGGAATCAGTCGTGCCGGCTGCCGTAGCCGGCCACGCCGATCGCCAGGCGCACGAGTTGGTACGCCGCCCAACTCGCGCCCCGACGCAGCCGCGACAGGCGCCCCCAGTCGCCGCTGCGCAGTTCATGCGCGCCATTCGCGCGCGCGCGCTCGAGGCTCGCACACAGACTCGCCGCAAACCCGGCATCGTCGATCACCACGTTCGCTTCGCGTGCGAGCAGCAAGCTGAACGGATCGATGTTGCTCGACCCCACGGTCGCCCATCGGCCGTCGATCGCGGCCACCTTTGCATGCAGGACGCTCTGCCGGTACTCGAACAGGCGGATGCCGCGGGCAAGGAAGAACGGGTACAGCGCGCGCGTCGCGTATAGGAGCATCGGGTGATCCGACACCCCCTGCAGCAGCAGGACCACCTCCACACCGCGTTCCGCGGCATCGACAAGTGCTTGGCGGAAGCGCCGCCCGGGGAAGAAATACGCACACGCGATGACCACCTCGCGGCGCGCCGCGCCGATCGCGTCGAGATAGGCATCCTCGATGTCGCGACGGTGGCGCAGGTTGTCCCGAATCAGGAAGCCGGCGCGCACGCTCCCGGCCGGCTCGGTGCGCGGCTGCGCGACCAGCGGCTGCGGACGGCGCCGCCGCAGTCCGGCCCATGCCACCAGCCGCCACACGTGATGCACCGAGTGCAGGATAGGCGCGATCAGCGGCCCCTCGACGCGCACACCGTAGTCATAGCGCGGGTGCGGCGGACCGTCGGGTGTCAGGTCATCGACGATATTAATGCCCCCGACAAAGGCCACGCGCCCATCGATGACGGCGAGCTTGCGATGCAGGCGGCGCAGGCGGTGACGACGCATTGCGAAGACGCGCAGCTCACGCCGGTAGATCTGCACGCTGACGCCGCTCGCGACCAAGCCCGGCATCAGCGAGCGCACGAAGCTGCGGCCGCCGAAGCCATCGACCAGCACGTGCACCGCGACACCGCGCGCGGCCGCACGCGCCAGCGCGGCCGCGACGCAGGCACCGGCCCCATCGTTCTCGAAGATGTACGTCTCGAGGAAGATTTCCCCCTCGGCAGCGTCGATCTCCTGCAGCAAGGCCGGAAAATAATCGGCACCATTCTCCAGCAAGGTGATCGCATTGCCGCCGACGAAGGCGCTCACCCGGCGAGCTCCAATTCCGCGGTCAGTGCGGCGTGATCGGAAATCCTCGACCAGAGCGGACCGGCGTGCACCGCCGCCTGCTTCACCTCGAAGCCCCGCACGTAGATCCGATCGAGCCGGAACACGGGCAACTTGCTCGGGAAGCTGCGCGGCGGACGGCCTCGCCCAGTCTCGAACGCATCGCGCACATTCAGGCGCTCGACCAGGAGGTGCTGGGCCCGGTTGCGCCAGTCATTGAAGTCGCCCGCGATGATCAATGGCGCGTCGTCCGCGGCAAGGCGCTCCATGCGATCGGCCAGCGCCTCCATCTGCCTGCGCCGGCTACCCGCGAAAAGCCCCAGGTGCGCACATATGCAATGCACGGGCGATTCGACCCCCGGCACCTGCACTTCGCAGTGCAGCAGCCCGCGGCGCTCGAAGCGGTGGTCCGAGACGTCCTGGTTGCTGGTCGAGACGATGGGAAAACGGCTCAGGATCGCGTTGCCGTGATGCCCGTGGTCATACACCGCATTGCCGCCATACGCAGTCTGGTGCCACACGTCCTCGGCGAGGAACTCGTGCTGTGGGTGCTCGGGCCAGTTCGGATGGCGGCTCGCGTGGCCCAAATGCAGACCCTGCACTTCCTGCAAGAAGACGAGATCGACGTCGAGGCTGCGCAGGCGTTCCCGCAGCTCGTGGATCACCATGCGGCGATTGAACTGCGAGAACCCCTTGTGGATGTTGTAGGTGCAGATGCGCAGGTGCATGATCCGGCTCCGCACCGGCACTCAGGACACTGCCAGCATCCGGTCCAGCGCCACCCTTGCGAGTTCGGCCTCGTGCGGCGGTACCTGGATGTGATTGACGATCTTGCCGTCGGCCAGATTTTCCAGCGTCCACGCAAGGTGCTGCGGATCGATGCGCTGCATCGTCGAGCACATGCACACGGTCGGCGCCATGAACTGCACGATCTTGCCTTCCGGCTTCACTTCCTCGGCCAGGCGATTGACCAGGTTCAGCTCCGTGCCGACCAGCCAGCGCGTGTTCGGCGCGGCATTCTTGATCACGTTGATGATGTACTCGGTCGAACCGACGTAATCCGAATTCACGCACACCTCGAGGCTGCTTTCCGGGTGCGAGATCACCAGCCCCTCCGGATGCTGCATGCGCCAGCGGCGGATGTGGCTCTCCTGGAACATCTGGTGCACCGAACAGTGCCCCTTCCACAGCAGGATCTTGGCGTTGCGGATCTGCTCCGGCGTGAGGCCGCCATATTCGAGGTCCGGGTCCCACACCACCATCTGCTCGAGCGGAATGCCCTTCTTGTAACCCGTCCAGCGCCCCAGGTGCTGGTCGGGGAAGAACAGCACCTTCTCGCGCTGCGCGAAGGCCCAGTCAAGGATCACCGGCGCGTTCGTCGAGGTGCACACGATGCCGCCGTGCTCGCCGCAGAAGGCCTTCAGATCCGCGGCCGAGTTGATGTAGGTCACCGGCGTGATGAGTGCATCGGGCGTGCCGAGCACATCGCGCAACTCGCGCCAGCAACGCTCCACCTTCGCGAGGTTCGCCATATCGGCCATCGAGCAGCCGGCCGCGAGATCCGGCAGGATGGCCCTCTGGTGCGGCTGCGACATGATGTCGGCGACCTCGGCCATGAAATGCACGCCGCAGAAGACGATGAACTCCGCGTCCGTCTGCGACGCGAGCCGCGACAGCTTCAGCGAGTCGCCGGTGAGATCGGCATGCTGATACACGTCGGCACGCTGGTAGTGATGGCACAGTAGCACGGCCCGCTCGCCCAGACGCGCGCGCGCGGCACGGATGCGCTCTTGGGCCTCGTCGTCGCGCAAGGCATTGAAACGGTCGAAACTGATGGTCGCGGTCTGCATCGTCTTCGGTATTTCGGTCGCAAGAATCGTCAATCAAACCGGCAGCGCGCCGGCGTGTCAAATTGCAGTGTAAGCCTGCTCAGCCCTGATTCCAGGGCAACCCGGCGTGACGCCATCCGCCGATGCGGTTGCGCTGCCCGTTCGCATCGCGGTCGCCCTCGAAGCCTTCGAGCACGTTGTAGCAGCTCTGGTAACCGGCCTCGGTTGCGGCGCGCGCCGCCTTGTCGGAGCGCGCCCCCGAACGGCACATGAACATCACCAGCGCCTCGGGATCGACCTCGCGCTTGAACTGCGCGAGGAAGTGCGAATTGGGCACGTTGCCCGGATAGCTCATCCACTCGATCTCGACCGCACCGGGCACGCGCCCGACCCAGTCCCATTCGGCTCGAGTGCGCACGTCGACCAGCTTCGCGCCGGGCGCAAGCCGCCACACCTCGCAGGCCTCGGCCGGGGTGAGCGCGCCCGCGTACGGGAGCTTCATCTCCTGCGCACGCTGCTGGGCGAGGCGGAGCAGGTCGGTCAACTTTCCCATTGCATCCATCCGGATAGAATTGCTCGATCAGAACCCGAGTATACCCATACCGCTGGCGCCATGGACCACCCGACATCAGGCAAGTCGCGCCTAAGCGCGCCCGACGAGGCGCGCAGCCGAGGCATCCAGCGCGTGGCACTCGTCGCGATCGCCACGAATACTGCGCTGTCCATCGGCCAGATCGCGGTCGGACTGTTTGCCAACGCCTTCAGTCTCGTCGCCGACTCCGCGCACACGCTGTCCGACCTGTTCACCGACCTCCTCGTGCTGATGGCCGGACGACGCGGCGCCGAACCGGCCGACCGCGACCACCCCTACGGCCACGGGCGCATCGAGACGGCCGTCTCGCTGCTCCTCGGGCTCGTGCTCGCCGGCGTGGGCATGGGCTTCCTGTGGAGTTCCGGCCTGCGCCTGCAGCACATGGACGCGGCCCTGCCGCTGCACCCGGCGGCACTCGGCATGGCGCTCGCGACCCTCGTCGCGAAGGAGCTCCTGTTCCGCTACACCCTCACCGCGAGCCGGCAACTCAAGGCTCCCGTGCTGGAGGCCAACGCCTGGCACGCGCGCTCGGACGCTGCATCCTCGCTGGTCGTCGCCGCAGGTATCGGCGGCGGCCTGGCCGGCTATCCCTTCCTGGAACCGCTTGCGGCCGCGGTCGTCGGCTTCCTGATCCTGCACATGGGATTGAGACTCGGATGGAAGGCCGTGCGCGAACTCATCGACACCGGCCTGTCCGAACAGGACGTGGCACGCATCCGCGACACCATCCGTACAACCCCGGGGGTCATCGGCCTGCACGACCTGCGCACCCGCCGCATGGCCGACCGCGTGCTGTGCGACGCCCACATTCAGGTCGACCCACGCATCACCGTGTCCGAAGGGCACCAGATCTCCGACACGGTGTACTTCCGCGTACGCACCGCACATCCCGAAGTGCGGGAGGTCCTGGTGCACGTGGATGCCGAGAACGATGCGACGATGCAAGGCGCCGGCCTCGCGCCGCTGCCCGAACGCACCGAAATCGTGCATACGCTCGAAGCGCTTTTCGACCGCCCGCTCGCGACCCCTCCGCGCGTGCTGATCCACTATCTTGGCGATCGCATCGAGGCCGAAGTGGTCCTCGGCGTAACCGACCTCGACGGGATCCCCCGCGACGAGCTGCGCCTGCGCATCGACAAGCTGCTCGAGGAGCGTCCGCACTACCGGGCCATCACCATTCTGGGCAGAATTGCACCATAGCAGTGCATGCCTCGCATCGCGCGCACCATTTCGGTGCATTACGTCAACATTCCCCCAGCCGGGCGGGACTTCGCGCACGCTTCAGCATCTCCGGCTCCGGCGCGTTCACCGCCGCGCCGACTTCGCACACGCGCGTCTGCGGTACGCGCGCCTGCCCTTATGGCACAATGCGCGACAAGGCCGAACTTACGCATGGCACGGATACTGCTTACATTCACCCCATCGGAAGTTTTCCGCCACCAACAACCGCTTTCGCCTCTTTTCACCAGGAGTGAATATGAACGCTCAAGACGTCATGAAGATGATCCAGGAAAACGAAGTCCGCTTCGTTGACCTGCGCTTTACCGATACCCGTGGCAAGGAACACCACGTCGGCCTGCCCGTTTCGGCGTTCGAGGAAGATCACTTCGAGCACGGTCACCCCTTCGACGGCTCCTCGCTCGCCGGCTGGAAGGGCATCCAGGCCTCCGACATGATCCTCCTGCCGGAAGCCCGCACTGCCTACATCGACCCGTTCTTCGACGAAACCACCCTCGTCCTGACCTGCGACGTCATCGAGCCGTCCGACGGCAAGGGCTATGACCGCGACCCGCGCTCGATCGCCAAGCGCGCCGAGGCCTACCTCAAGAGCACCGGCCTGGGCGACACCGCCTTCTTCGGTCCGGAACCCGAATTCTTCATCTTCGACGCCGTCGAGTGGTCCGTCGACATGTCGGGCGTGTACAGCAAGATCATCTCGGAAGAAGCCGCGTGGTCGACCGCCGACAAGTTCGAGGGCGGCAACACCGGCCACCGTCCGCGCGTCAAGGGCGGCTACTTCCCCGTTCCCCCGGTCGACAGCCTGAACGACGTGCGCGCCGCCATGGTGCTCGCGCTCGAAGCCGCCGGCGTGCCCGTCGAAGTGCATCACCACGAAGTCGCGAATGCCGGCCAGTGCGAGATCGGCACCAAGTTCAGCACGCTGACCCAGCGCGCCGACTGGACCCAGATCCTCAAGTACATCGTGCATAACGTCGCGCACCAGTACGGCAAGACCGCGACCTTCATGCCGAAGCCCATCGTCGGCGACAACGGCTCGGGCATGCACGTGCACCAGTCGATCTGGAAGGACGGCCAGAACCTGTTCGCGGGCAACGGCTACGCCGGCCTGTCGGAAACCGCCCTGTACTACATCGGCGGCATCATCAAGCACGCTCGCGCGCTGAACGCGATCACCAACCCGGGCACGAACTCGTACAAGCGCCTCGTGCCGCACTACGAAGCCCCGACCAAGCTGGCCTACTCGGCGCGCAACCGTTCGGCCTCGATCCGCATCCCCTACACCGCAAACCCGAAGGGTCGCCGCATCGAAGCGCGCTTCCCGGATCCCCTGGCCAACCCGTACCTGTGCTTCGCCGCCCTGATGATGGCGGGCCTGGACGGCATCCAGAACAAGATCCACCCGGGCGACCCGGCCGACAAGAACCTGTACGACCTGCCGCCGGAAGAGGACGCACTGATCCCGACCGTCTGCACCAGCCTCGAACAGGCGCTCGAGTACCTCGACAAGGATCGCGAGTTCCTGACCCGCGGCGGCGTGTTCTCGAACGACTTCCTTGACGCCTACATCGCACTGAAGATGGAAGAGGTCGACCGCATGCGCATCACCACCCACCCGGTGGAGTTCGACATGTACTACAGCCTGTAATCCCCGGATTACGCTGAATCGAAGAGGGACGGGCATTGCCCGTCCCTTTTTTCTGGGGTCTAATGCCCCACGAATGCATCACGGGAGGCCTCGCCGCCACACCGGATGCATCCCCGATTCACCGACCGACGGACATGCGAACACTTCCGGTACTGCTCCTTCTGCTCGCATCACCCCTGGCCCAGGCTCAGGTCTTCAAGTGCGTCGACGCCAACGGCGCCGTCACCTACACTAACGACCGCAACCAGGGTCGCGGCTGCAAGCAGCTCAGCGACGACCAGGCCGTCTCTTCGGTTCCCGCCCCACCCAAGCGCTCGTCCGCGCAGCCGACGCCGTCGAACTTCCCCCGCGTCGCCCCCGATGCCCAGCGTGCCCGCGACGACACCCGGCGCCAGGTGCTGGAAAAGGAGCTCGCCACCGAGGAAGCCGCCCTTGCCGAAGCCCAAAAAGCCGTCACCGAGCAGGAAGGGCGTTACCAGGGCGCCGAGCGCAGGTTGCCCGTCGTCCAGGCCCGCCTGCAACCGCTGCGCGACACGGTCGAACTGCACCAGCGCAACATCGAGGCGCTCAGGAAGGAACTCGGCAACCTGAAGTAAGGGGCAGCGGCTGCCTGGCGTGTTTTTTGCGAGACCCGAGGGGATTCCGAGAACACATCAATGCCGAACACACCCAAACCCCCTGGTCTCGCAGGCCCCTTCGCCGGACTCGACCTGCTCTCGTCGGCCGTAGTCGTCGTCGACGACCACCTGCTGATCCGCTACCTCAACGCCGGCGCGGAAAACCTCTTCGCCGTCAGCCACCGCCGCCTCATCGGCGCGCCGCTGTCGCAGCTCCTCGGCGAACCCACCGGCCTGGCCGCCGCGCTAGACAACGCGCTGCACAAGAACTGGAGCTATACCGGGCAAGACCTGAAGATCACCCGCCCCGACGCCGAACCGCTGCACGTCGACTGCACAGTGAGCCCGGCCGAGGCGGCCGGCCTGCGCCTGCTCCTGGAGTTCCGCCCCATCGATGCGCAACTGCGCGTCGCGCGCGAGGAACAGCTGCTGCAGCAGCAGCAGGCCAACCGCGAGCTGATCCGCAACCTCGCGCACGAAATCAAGAACCCGCTCGGCGGGATCCGCGGCTCAGCGCAGTTGCTGGAGCGCGAGCTTGCCGACCCGCAGCTGCGCGAATACACCGAGGTCATCATCGCCGAGGCCGACCGCCTGCAGGACCTGATGAGCCGGCTGCTGACCTCGCACTGCATGATGCGGCCCGACCAGCTCAACATCCACGACGTGCTCGAGCGCGTGCGGCGTCTAATCCTCGCCGAATTCCCCGAGATCGCGATCCGCCGCGACTACGACACCAGCCTGCCCGAACTCACCGCGGACCGCGAACAGCTCATCCAGGCCATCCTCAACATCGCCCGCAATGCCGCCCAGGCGATGGAAGGCCGCGGCGAGATCCGCCTGCGCACGCGCGTCGCACGCCAGGTGACCCTCGCGAAGCGCCGCTACAAGCTGGCACTGGAATTGCAAGTGATCGACAACGGCCCCGGCATCCCGGAGGAGATCCGCGACAAGATCTTCTATCCGCTGGTCTCGGGGCGCGAAGGGGGGAGCGGTCTCGGTCTGTCGCTGGCACAGAGCTTCGTCGAGCAACATCAGGGCATGATCGAAGTCGAAAGCCGCAAGGGCCGCACCTGCTTCACCATCCTGTTGCCGATCATCGACCGTGCCTGACGCCCCAGGATGCGGCACGATCGCACAAAAAAGGTGCATTAAATAATGAACACCGTCTGGATCGTTGATGATGACCGCTCCATCCGCTGGGTGCTGGAAAAGGCACTCGGCCGCGAGGACATCCCGCACCGCAGTTTCTCGTCTGCAAACGAGGCGCTGTCCGCGCTGGAAATCGCGCCGGTCCCGCCCAAGGTACTGATTTCGGACATCCGCATGCCGGGCGAGTCCGGCCTCGGCCTGCTCAAGCGCGTGAAGACGCTGCACCCGCAGTTGCCGGTCATCATCATGACCGCATACTCGGACCTGGAGAGTGCCGTGTCGGCCTTCCAGGGGGGCGCCTTCGAATACCTGCCCAAGCCCTTCGACGTCGATCAGGCCGTTGCACTGGTTCAGCGCGCGATCGCGCAAAGTGCGCACCAGAAAGGTGCATCGGAGAGCACTGCGCTCGCCCCCGAGATCCTCGGCCAGGCGCCGGCGATGCAGGAAGTGTTCCGCGCCATCGGTCGCCTCGCCCAATCCCATGCGACCGTGCTGATCAACGGCGAATCGGGCTCCGGCAAGGAACTCGTGGCGCGCGCGCTGCACCGCCACAGCCCGCGCGCGGACGCCCCCTTCATCGCGATCAACACCGCGGCGATTCCGCGCGACCTGCTGGAATCCGAGCTCTTCGGCCACGAGCGCGGCGCCTTCACCGGCGCGGCCGCCCAGCGGCGCGGACGCTTCGAGCAGGCCGACGGCGGCACCCTCTTCCTCGACGAAATCGGCGACATGCCCGCCGAGCTGCAGACGCGCCTGCTGCGCGTGCTCTCCGACAACCACTTCTACCGCGTGGGCGGCCAGCAACCCATCCGCGCCAACGTCCGCGTCATCGCCGCGACCCACCAGAACCTCGAAGACCGCGTCCGGCAGGGGCTGTTCCGCGAAGACCTGTTCCACCGCCTCAACGTCATCCGCCTGCGCCTGCCGCCGATGCGCGAGCGCCGCGAGGACATCCCGCTGCTCGTCCGGCACTTCCTGCAGAAGAGCGCGCAGGATCTCGGCGTCGCGCCCAAGCGCGTGTCCGACGCGGCCATCAAGTACCTGCAGGCCCTGCCCTTCCCCGGCAACGTGAGACAGCTGGAGAACCTGTGCCACTGGCTCACCGTGATGGCGCCCGGCCAGGTCGTCGAGATTGCCGACCTGCCGCCCGACATGAAGGCGCAACCCGACCGCGAGGCGCCGATCAGCTGGGCGGACGGGCTCGCGCTGGAAGCCGACCGCCTGATCGCGACCTCGCCGGGCGAAGTGTTCGACCGCCTCACGCGCGACTTCGAACGCACGCTGATCCGCCGCGCACTCGGTGCCACCGGCGGCCGCCGCATCGAAGCCGCGCAACTCCTCGGCATCGGCCGCAACACCATCACGCGCAAGATCCAGGAACTCGGCATGGACGACGAACGCCCGGCGGCGGCGCCGCCCGCCTAGAGCCACGTGACCGGACGCGCGGCGGGAGCGGCTTCAACCACGAACGGGCACTGATTCGCGGCTGAAGCCGCTCCCGCAGACCATCCGTCCGCCTGCGGCGAACTGCCTCGGGAGTTCGGCCGCGATTGCCACGGAATGCAGCGCACCGCACTCGTGCATGCGCATGCAATGACGGATAATGCAGGTTTTCACGTATTGCACGGGAAGACCCGCTTGAGTGCCTCCGCCTCCGACGCGCGGCTGAACGCCGCAGCCATCCTCCAGCAACTCGGCCCGCTCGCCGGCACCTTCGACATCCAGGTGCTCGACGAGTGCGCCTCGACCAACAGCGTGCTCATGGACGCGACCCCGGCCGACGATGGACGCATCCACGTCGTCGTCGCCGAACGCCAGACCGCAGGCCGCGGCCGGCGCGGGCGCCAATGGCAATCGTGGCCCGGCGGCAGCCTGACCTTCTCGACGCTGTGGCGCTTCGCCCCCGGCGCCCCGGTGCCGGCCGGACTCTCGCTCGTCGCGGGCCTCGCCGTCGTCCGCGCCCTCGAGACGCTCGGCGTGCAGGGCCTGCAACTCAAGTGGCCCAACGACGTGCTCGTGAACGGCCACAAGCTCGCAGGCATCCTCGTCGAACTGCTGCCCGGCCGCGGACGCACCCCGGCGGCGGTCGTCGGCATCGGCATCAACCTCCACCTGCCGGCCGGAGCGCAGATCCCCGACCAGCCCGCCGTCACTGACCTGGGCGAACACCTCGCGACGCTGCCGGAGCGCAACCGGCTGCTCGCGGCCATCCTCGCCGAACTGTACGCACTCTTCGACACCTACGGCGCCGCCGGCTTCCCCGCGCTACGCGGCGCATGGCAGCAGCGCAACGCCTTCGCCGACCTGCCCGTGCGCGTCACCGGCGACGGCAAGGAGATCACCGGCATCTGCGTTGGCGTCGACGACGACGGCGCGCTGCTGCTGCGCACCGCCGAGGGCCAGGTCCGCATCCTCACCGGCGAAGTCTCGCTGAGGGCCGCGCAGTGATCCTGCTCATCGACGCGGGCAACACCCGCGTCAAATGGGGTCTGTTCGGTGACGGGGCATGGCACGACGAGGGCGCGCTCGAACACGCGCATGTCGGCGATCTCGCCTCCGTCGCGGCGGCCCGGCCGGACATTGCGCGCGTCTTCGGCTCCAACGTCGCCGGCGGCGGCGTCGCCGATGCCATCGCGCGGGCGCTGCACGGCCGCGCGCCGGCGCCCGAATGGCTGCGCTCGTCCGCCGCTTGCTGCGGCGTGCGCAACGCCTACGACAATCCCGCCCAACTCGGCACCGACCGCTGGGCCGCGCTGATCGGCGCGCGTGCGCTGCATCCCGGCGCCTGCCTGGTCATCAACGCCGGCACCGCGACGACGGTCGATCTGCTCGATGCCGACGGCCTGTTCCGCGGCGGATTGATCCTGCCCGGCGAACACCTGATGCGCCGCTCGCTCGCCCGCGACACCGCCCAGCTCCCCTTCGCCGAAGGACGCTTCGCCGCCGCACCGCGCAACACCGCCGATGCCATCGTCTCCGGCTGCCTGAATGCGCAGGCGGGCGCCATCGAACGCATGTTCCGCCACATCGCCGGGGAGCCGCAGGCCCTGTGCCTGCTGAGCGGCGGGGGCGCCGACGCGCTTGCCGAACTGCTCGACATACCCTGCCGCCGCGTCGACAACCTGGTCCTCAAGGGCCTCGCGGTCGCCGCCACGCAGCCCGACGCGCCATAGCGCCGCACGTCGCGCCACCACCGAACGACAACGAGGGAGAAGACCACATGACCGAACCGACCCGCATCCTGCTCGACGAGAACGAGATCCCGACGCACTGGTACAACGTCGTCGCCGACATGCCCAATCCGCCCAGCCCCTCGCTCGGGCCCGACGGCAAGCCGGTGAGTCCCGAGCAGATGATGGCGATCTTCCCCGGCCAGATCCTTGAGCAGGAGATGAGCGCCGAGCGCTGGATCGCGATCCCCGACGAGGTGCGCGAGATCTACAAGATCTGGCGCCCCAGCCCGCTGATGCGCGCCGTGCGCCTCGAGCGCGCGCTCGGCACCCCGGCGAAGATCTTCTTCAAGAACGAGGGCGTCTCCCCGGCCGGCTCCCACAAGCCCAACTCTGCCGTCCCGCAGGCCTTCTACAACAAGCAGGCCGGTATCAAGCGCCTCGCCACCGAGACTGGCGCGGGCCAGTGGGGCTCGTCGATCTCCTTCGCCGGCCAGATGTTCGGGCTCGACGTGCGCGTCTACATGGTCAAGGTCAGCTACCACCAGAAGCCCTACCGCCGCCTCATGATGCAGACCTGGGGCGCCGAGGTTTTCGCGAGCCCGTCCGACATGACGCAGACCGGCCGCGACGCGCTCGCCAAGGATGCAGACAACCCCGGCTCGCTCGGCCTCGCCATCTCCGAAGCCGTCGAGGAAGCCGCCGGCCGCGCCGACACCAACTACACCCTCGGCTCGGTGCTCAACCACGTGCTGCTGCACCAGACCATCATCGGCCTCGAGGCGAAGAAGCAGTTCGACAAGATCGGCCTCTACCCTGACGTCGTCCTCGGTCCCTGCGGCGGCGGCTCGAGCTTCGGCGGCATCGCCTTCCCCTTCCTCGCCGACAAGGCCTCCGGCGACAAGCGCGCCGAGAAGCTGCGCTGCGTGGCCGTCGAGCCGACCTCGTGCCCGACGCTCACCAAGGGCCAGTATGCCTACGACTTCGGCGACGCCTCGGGCTTCACGCCGCTGATGAAGATGTACACGCTGGGCCACGACTTCATGCCCCCCGGCATCCACGCCGGCGGCCTGCGCTACCACGGCGACTCGCCGCTCGTATCGCAGCTCTATCACGAAGGCCTGCTCGAAGCCGTCGCCGTGCCGCAGCTCGCCACTTTCGAAGCCGGCGTCCTGTTCGCACGCAGCGAAGGGATCATCCCGGCGCCCGAATCCTGCCACGCGATCCGCGCCGCCATCGACGAGGCGCTCGCATGCAAGGCCACCGGCGAACCGAAGGTGATCCTTTTCAACCTGACCGGCCACGGACACTTCGACATGAGCTCCTACGACCGCTTCTTCTCCGGGCAGCTCGAGAACTACGACTATCCGGCCGAGGCAGTCGCTGCGTCGCTCGCCCATCTGCCGAAGTTCGGCTGACGTCCGCACGTGAATCGACCGCGTATCCGGTAAAGTTCGCCCATGCGCATCGTGTTCGTCATCCTCGTGCTGCTCAACCTGCTCGCCCTGGCGTCGATCCGGGGGTGGTTGGGCACGCCGGCCCCCGAGGGGGAACCCGAGCGCCTGAGCAACCAGCTCAACCCCGAACGCATCGTGCTGCGCCCCGGCGGCAACGCCTCGCAGCACGATGCGGCGGCGCCCACCCCGGCCACGGCCGAATCCGGTGACGACCGGGACGCTGAAACGCCGCCGGCACCGACCACGCCGGCCATAGCTGCAGCCGCGGCCCCGGCGGCGCCGCAGGCCTGCACCGTCATCGGCGCGCTGGCCGAGAGCGAAGCCGACGCGCTCATGCAGACTGCCATCGCGGACAAGCCGGGTCTGCGCGGCGAACGCAAGAGCAGCAGCACCCCTACCGCCTGGTGGGTGCGCATCCCGCCCAACGGCGGACGCGATGCCGCCGAACGGCGCGTAGCGGAACTGCGCGGACAAGGGGTATCGGACCTTTTCATCGTCAACGACCCCGGCCCCAACCAGTACGCGATCTCGCTCGGGCTTTTCAAGACCGAGGCCAAGGCCCAGCAGCACCTTGCCAACCTGCAGGCGAAGCGGGTGCGCGGCGCGAGCATCGCCTCGCGCACCACCGCCGTTCACCGCATCGAGGTGCGCGGCCCGGCAAGCGCCGTAAAGGCCCTCACAAGTTCGCCGGCCGTGCGCCGGTCGGGCGCAACCATCAGCGAATGCACACCATGAGCAAGACCCCCTACGTCATCGGTCTCACCGGCGGCATCGGCAGCGGCAAGAGCGCGGCGGCCGACCGTTTTGCCGAACTCGGCGCCGCGATCGTCGATACCGATGCCATTGCCCACGCCCTCACCGGCGCCGGCGGGCAGGCGATCCCCGCCATCCGTGCGGCCTTCGGCGACGCCGTAATCACGCCCGAGGGCGCCCTCGACCGCAAGGCCATGCGCGACCGCGCCTTCGCCGATCCCGACGAACGCCGGCGGCTCGAAGCGATCCTTCACCCCGCGATCGGCGCTGAGAGCGCGCATCAGGTAGGCGCGGCCCGCAGCCCGTATGTCGTGCTGGTCGTGCCGCTGCTGGTCGAATCCGGCAAGTATCGCGAACGCTGCGACCGCCTGTGCGTCGTCGACTGCCCCGTCGAGGTCCAGATCGCACGCGTCATGACGCGCAGCCGACTGCCCGAAGAGCAGGTGCGCGCCATCATGGCGACCCAGGCCAGTCGTGAACAACGCCTCGCCGTTGCCGACGACGTCATCGACAATGGAGGCGACCTCGCCACCCTCATCGCCCAGGTCGACCGCCTGCATGAAAATTACCTTGCCGCCGCCCGCGCAGTCGCCTGAAAACGCCCGCGGACAAAGGCTTTTCAGGTGATTCCGCCGCACAGACGGACGGGCCGCGGCATATCCCCTGTGCTATCATCCCGGCACTAACGGGAAATCCGGTTTTCTCAGGCGCAAATGCGGTGATCAACTACGAATATCCTCTTAACGAGCGTATCCGCACCCTCCTGCGCCTGGAAGACCTGTACAACAAGCTCGCCCATTTTTCGCGCGGCGATGCCCCCCAGGATCACCACGTCACGCTGCTCACCCTGTTCGAAATTCTCGAAGTCGCCGGCCGTGCCGACCTCAAGGTCGACCTCGTGCAGGAACTCGAACGCCAGCGCCAGATCCTGATCTCCTTCCGCAACAATCCGGAGATCTCCGAGGAAGCCCTGTCCGGCGCCCTCTACGAGATCGAGCAGGCCTCCTCGTCACTGCTCGCGATGGCTGGCAAGATCGGCCAGTACCTGCGCGAAAACGAGTGGCTGATGGCGATCCGCAGCCGCGCGTCGATTCCCGGCGGCGTCTGCCAGTTCGATCTCCCCTCCTACCACTACTGGCTGCAGCGCGACGCCGACCAGCGCCGACACGACCTGTCCAACTGGGTGCATCCGATGCTGCCTATCCGCGATGGTCTCGCGATCGTACTGCGCCTGCTGCGCGCCAGTGGGCGTCCCGAGGTGCAGCTCGCCCGCGGCGGCACCTACCAGCTCATGATGGCCGGCCGCAGCGCCCAAATGCTGCGCCTGCGCCTGGCACCGACCGACGCGGTCGTGCCCGAGATCAGTGCCAACAAGTACGCACTCAACGTCCGCTTCATGCTCTCGGAGACGGTGATCCGCCCGCGGCTCGCCGAGCGCGACGTGAACTTCGAACTCACCTTCTGCAGCCTCTGAGGCCGCCCGCAACATGGCACAGGTCCGTATCGTCAAATGCCCGCAATGCGGCGCCCCAGTGCGCTGGGTGCCCGAGAACCGTTTCCGGCCTTTCTGCTCGGAACGCTGCAAGCAGATCGACCTCGGCGCCTGGGCATCCGAGGACTACCGCGTCCCCGCCGCCGCCGAGGGCGACCCGGGCGAGCAAAACGCCTCCGACCGTCCCGCTCAGGACTGATCCCAGCTCGCGCGGATCGCCGCGATGCCGTGCGCGCCGGCGGTCCGCGCACACTCCACGTCGTTCTGCCGCAGCCCGCCGAGCGCCAGCACCGGCATCGGCAGCCCGCGGACCAGCTCCGCGAAGCGCTCCCAACCCAGCACCGGCTGCCCCGGATGCGTCGCCGTCGGCTGCACCGCACCCAGCACCGCATAGTCCAGGCCAAGCTCGGCCGCACGCTCGAGTTCCGCGCGGGTATGGCACGACGCCCCCACCCATTCCAGCTCCGGCCGCCGCGCTAGGGCACCGAGCTGCGCCGCCGGCAGATGCACGCCATCCGCCCCCACCTCGGCTGCCAGCTCCACACTGCCGTTCACGACCACCGACGCGCCGCAGGCGTGCGCACGCTTCACCACCTCGCCGGCGAAGGCACGCAATTCCGGCATCGGCATTCCCGGCTCACGCACCTGCACGAGCCGCAGCCCCCCCGCCAGCGCTGCGTCCAGTTGCGCCAACTGGCGCTGGACGCCGATCTCGGCCGCGTGCGTGATCCCCATCCAGCGCGGCAGACGCAAGGCCTTCAATATCGGGCCGTTCGCCGGCAGCATCGGCCCGACCTCCGGCGCCTCTACCCGCTCCCACGAAAGAGCGCTATGCACGTGATCGTGCAGCTCGCCCTCCCATTCGGCGACCTCGAAGAAATGCAGCCGCACATGCGCATGCTCGTAACGATGCTCCCGCGTGATCCACGGCCGCACGCCCTGCACGCGAATCCCCAGCTCCTCGTCGAGCTCGCGGATCAATGCGTCGGCCGGCGACTCGCCCGGCTCGACCTTGCCGCCGGGAAACTCCCAGTAGCCCGCGTAGAAAGTATCCGGTGCCCGTTGCCCGAGCAGGAAACGCCCGTCCCGGCGGAAGATCACGCCCGCCGCCACTTCCACGCGCTTCATCATCGCGAACCGCCCGTCTCGCAGCGCCCCGCCCAGTCGCGCGCGAACTGCCACGCGACACGCCCGGATCGCGAGCCGCGCATCAGCGCCCACTGCAAGGCCTCCTGCCGCGCCGCGTCGATCGCCTTGCGCTCCAGCCCGAAACTCTTCAGCCAGTAGGCGACGATTGCCAGATACTCGTCCTGACTGAAGGGGTAGAACGAGATCCACAGGCCGAAGCGCTCCGACAGCGAGATTTTCTCCTCGACCGCTTCGCCCGGATGGATCTCGCCATCCACATGCCGCGTCTGCAGGTTCTCGTCGTGGTACTCCGGCATCAGGTGGCGCCGGTTCGACGTCGCGTAGATCAGCACGTTGTCGGGCACCGCCGCCACCGAGCCGTCGAGCACGCTCTTCAGCGCCTTGTAGGCGGGCTCCGCGTCCTCGAAGGACAGATCATCGCAGAACAGGATGAAGCGCTCCGGGCGCCCCTGGACCAGCTCGATGATCTCGGGCAAATCCATCAGGTCGTCACGATCCACCTCGATCAGACGCAAGCCCTTGCCCGCATAGGCATTCAGCAGCGCCTTCACGAGCGAGGACTTCCCCGTGCCGCGCGCACCGGTCAGCAGCACGTTGTTCGCGCGCCTGCCAGCGAGGAACTGGCGCGTATTGAGATCTATGCGCTCCTTCTGGTCGTCGATGTCGCGCAGATCCTTGAGGCGGATCCCGTGCGGCCGCGTCACCGGCACCAGGCTTGCATGGCCATTGCGTCTGCGCCACAGAAAGGCCGGCGCAGCGGCCCAATCGGGGGCCTCGACCGGCCGCGGCAACAACTGCTCCAGGCGTCCGATCAGCTGCTCGGCACGCACCACCAACTGCGCTAGTTCATTCATCTCGATTCGTTCGTCCTTCGTTCGTCTCGCCCTCGCGCCGCTTCGGCCACGTGGCCCACACGATCACCAGCAGCAGCGCGAGCGCAACGCCCGCCTCCAGAAAGATCACCCACATATGCACGCTCCTGCGGGAATGGCGATTCGGGCCTGTCCGGGCAAGCCGGTATACTGACCACCCTTTTCTTCACGAGTCTACCCGATCCACCCCATGAACCGGCGCGCCCCGACATCTCCCGCACAGCGCCTGCTGTGTCTGCTGCCCTTCGCCTTTCTCGCCGCCTGCGCCAGCCAGCCGCCTGCCCCCGCGACCGCCACCGCCCCGTGCGCCGCGGCCAAACCCTGTCCGTCGTGCCCGAGTTGCGCCCCCTCCTTGCCCCCCGCCCCCGCCGCCCCGACCGCGGGGCAGGCCCCAGCTCCCACGCCTGCGGTCGAAGCCCTGCAGCGCACAAGCTGGACCGAACTCCCCGACTGGCGCAGCGACGACGTCGCACAGGCCTGGCCGGCCCTGCGCCAGTCATGCAAGGCGCTCGTGAAGCAAGCACGCTGGCAGAGCTTGTGCGGCGACGCGCAACGCCTCGGCGACGCGCCGAGCGCGGCCACCGTCCGCCAGTTCCTCGAAACGCGCCTCACCCCGTGGGCCGTCCGCAACCCCGACGGCACCAACGAAGGCCTGATCACCGGCTACTACGAACCCATCATCAAGGGTAGCCGCGCACGTTCCGAGCGCTACCGCTGGCCGGTCCATGGAGTGCCGGCAGACATGCTCACGGTCGACTTCGGAGACCTCTATCCCGACCTGCGCAGCCTGCGCCTGCGCGGACGACTGGTCGGCAACAAGGTCGTCCCCTACTGGTCGCGCGCCGAGCTCGACGGCATGCAGGAGCGGGCCCCCGCCCCCACCCTGCTGTGGGCCGCCGACCCGATCGACCTCTTCTTCTTGCAGGTTCAGGGCTCCGGCCGCGTCGAACTGCCCGATGGCAGCCAGGTCCGCATCGGCTATGCCGACCAGAATGGCCACCCCTACCAGTCGATCGGCCGCTGGCTCGTGAACCAGGGCGAGCTGCCGCTCGAGAAGGCCTCAATGGACGGCATCAAGAACTGGGCGCGCAGCAACCCCCATCGCCTCTCCGAGATGCTGCACAGCAATCCAAGCTACGTATTCTTCAGGGAGATGCCGCCCTCGCCCGGCGGCCCGACCGGCGCGCTGGGCGTCCCCCTCACCGCCGGCCGCAGCCTGGCCGTCGATCCGCGCACCATCCCGCTCGGCGCTCCCGTGTTCCTCGCAACCACTGCGCCGAACAGCGACCGCCCCTTGCGCCGGTTGATGCTTGCCCAGGATACCGGCGGCGCCATCAAGGGCGCGGTCAGGGCGGACTTCTTCTGGGGGCTCGGCGCTGACGCCGGGGTGCAGGCCGGCCGCATGCGCCAGCAGGGCCAGCTCTGGGTCCTGCTGCCGAACGATACGGGCCCGCTCGGAGCGGGCCCCGCCGGGATGTAAAAACGGCGCCTGCAGGCGCCGTCGGTTCGTCGTTTACTTCGCGACGCTCGCCAGCTGCTGTTCGAGCTCCGCCGCCGGCACATAGCCGCCCAGGCGGCGCCCGTCGGCGAGGAAGATGGTCGGCGTGCCGTTGATGCGCAGCTTCTGGCCCAAGGCCACGTTGCGATCGACCACGGCGCTGTCGCATTTCGCGGCGACCGGCGCCTTCGCATCGAGGATCCAGTCGTTCCAAGCCTTCGCGCGGTCCTTCGCGCACCAGATGTTACGCGACTTCTCGGTCGAGTCGGGGCTCAGGATCGGAAACAGGAAGGTGTAGAGCGTCACGTCCTTCATTTGCGCGAGCTCCTTGCCGAGCCGCTTGCAATAGGTGCAGTTCGGATCCTCGAAGGTCACGAGCACGCGCGACCCGTTGCCACGCACCTGCTTGATCGCCTGATCGAGCGGCAGCGCGGCAAAGTCGATCGACGACAGCTGTGCCATCCGTGCCGCGGTGACATCCTTGCGCGTCTTGGTGTCGATCAGGCGACCGTCGAGGAAGAAGCTCGCCTTATCGTCCGTATAGACGAGCTCGCCGCTCTTCATGACGACCTCGTAGAGCCCGCCATACGGGACCTTCGCGACCGACTCGACCGCAGGCGCGCCAACGAAGGCCTCCACTGCCTTCTTCACCTCCGCCTCCTCGGCGCGCGCCGCCCCCTGAGTCGCCAGAACCAGCCCGAGGGCCGCGATCAGAGGACGAATTACCTTCTTCAGCATCTGCATCTCCATGGAATCAGAATCGGCCGCTCACCGCATAACGCACGAGCGCGTTCCGTACGACCGGCAAACGGCCTGTGAGGTTCAAACCGGCATTGCGTACCGCCGCGAGCAGCGGATTGCGCGAGCCGAACAGGCGGTTGAGTCCGTGCGTCGCATATTGCACGAGAAACGGCTCCTCCGCGCGCGTGCGGGCATAGCCGCGTAGCACGGCGAGTTCGCCGGGGTCGCGCCAGGACGGTAATTTCTTGAGCAGCTCGGCAAGCGCCCGCGCGTCCTGGAAACCCAGATTAATCCCGTGGCCGGATAGCGGGTGGATCGCATGCGCGGCGTCGCCCACGAGCGCGACGCGCTCCTTCACCACCGATGCGACGCGCATGAAGCGCAGCGGGAACGCCTGCGCGGAGGTCACCAACTCCAGCGCCCCAAGCGCACCGCCGGTGGCGTCCGCGACCCGCCGGCACAGCGCCGCGCCGTCGAGCGCCAGCAAGGAATCCGCAAGCTCATCGGCACACGACCAGACCATCGACACCATCCGTCCCGGCAGGGGCAACAGCGCGAGGATCCCATCCTCCCGGAACCACTGGAAGGCCCGGTGGCGGTGATCCTCCGCACAAGTGAAATTGGCGACCACGCCGCGCTCGCCGTAGGGCGTGATCTCCGCATCGATCCCCGCCTGCGCGCGCACCCACGAATTCACCCCATCCGCCCCCACCATCAGACGGCCGTAAACCGTCTTCCGGCCGGGCAGCGCGAGCGACACGCTTTCCCGCTCCACCGCCATTGCTTCGGGCAGCCCGCCCACCAGCATGGTCACGTTGTGCTGCCGCTTGACCGTCTCCCACAACTCGCGCTGCATGCGCCCGGACTCGACGATCCAGGCGAGTTCCGACAGGCCGCTGTCGTAAGACGCAAACTCGAGCTCCCCGCCCGCGTCCCCTCGAATGGTCATCGCATGTACGGGGGCAATCCGCGCCGAATCGAGATGCTGCCAGATCCCGATCTCGCGCAGGAAATCCGCACATGAGGGACTGATCGCATAGACACGCGGATCCCAGCCTTCGACGACCGCCGGTGCGCGCGCCTCGACAAGGGCGATGCGGTAGCGGGTTCCCTGCAGGGCGGCTGCAAGGCTTGCACCGGCGAGCCCCCCACCCACGATGATCAGATCGAAATCCATGAAGAGCCAATCCGGTGAAGAGTGGCGATTCTGCACGATGCGCCCGCTCAAGTCACGGTCGCACGCCAGCGCTTGGCAACGAAGTAGACGTAAAAAAGCCGCTCGACCGGATGAGGTTGAGCGGCTTTTTTGGAATAGTTAGTCTGACGATGACCTACTTTCGCACTCAAGGAGAGCACTATCATCGGCGCGGTCCTGTTTCACTGTCCTGTTCGGGATGGGAAGGAGTGGTTCCGGGACGCTATGGTCGTCAGACTGTAAGGGGTCACAAAGGGGAGAAGTAGGGAGTGTGTGGGGTGTGTGATTGTATGGCGTGTTGAGTTCGCTGTGATCCAGGGTTATAGGATCAAGCCTCACGGGCAATTAGTATCGGTTAGCTTAACGCATTACTGCGCTTCCACACCCGACCTATCAACGTTGTGGTCTTCAACGACCCTTCAGGGGGCTCGAGGCCCCGGGGAAGTCTCATCTTGAGGCGAGTTTCCCGCTTAGATGCTTTCAGCGGTTATCTCTTCCGTACTTAGCTACCCGGCGATGCGACTGGCGTCACAACCGGTACACCAGGGGTACGTCCACTCCGGTCCTCTCGTACTAGGAGCAGGTCCTCTCAAACTTCCAGCGCCCACGGCAGATAGGGACCAAACTGTCTCACGACGTTTTAAACCCAGCTCACGTACCACTTTAAATGGCGAACAGCCATACCCTTGGGACCGGCTACAGCCCCAGGATGTGATGAGCCGACATCGAGGTGCCAAACTCCGCCGTCGATGTGAACTCTTGGGCGGAATCAGCCTGTTATCCCCAGAGTACCTTTTATCCGTTGAGCGATGGCCCTTCCATACAGAACCACCGGATCACTATGACCTGCTTTCGCACCTGCTCGACTTGTCGGTCTCGCAGTCAAGCCGCCTTTTGCCATTGCACTATCAGTACGATGTCCGACCGTACCTAGGCGACCTTCGTACTCCTCCGTTACCTTTTGGGAGGAGACCGCCCCAGTCAAACTGCCTGCCATGCACGGTCCCCGACCCGGATTCACGGGCCCAGGTTAGAACCTCAACGACACCAGGGTGGTATTTCAAGGTTGGCTCCACGGCAACTGGCGTCACCGCTTCAAAGCCTCCCACCTATCCTACACAAGTCCCGTCAAAGTCCAATGCAAAGCTACAGTAAAGGTTCATGGGGTCTTTCCGTCTAGCCGCGGGGAGATTGCATCTTCACAAACATTTCAACTTCGCTGAGTCTCAGGAGGAGACAGTGTGGCCATCGTTACGCCATTCGTGCAGGTCGGAACTTACCCGACAAGGAATTTCGCTACCTTAGGACCGTTATAGTTACGGCCGCCGTTTACCGGGGCTTCGATCAAGAGCTTGCACCCCATCACTTAACCTTCCGGCACCGGGCAGGCGTCACACCCTATACGTCCACTTTCGTGTTTGCAGAGTGCTGTGTTTTTAATAAACAGTCGCAGCCACCGATTCTCTGCGGCCCCTTCGCCCTTCGGATGTACTCCTACAAGCTAATGGGGCATACCTTCTCCCGAAGTTACGGTATCAATTTGCCGAGTTCCTTCTCCTGAGTTCTCTCAAGCGCCTTAGAATTTTCTTCCTGCCCACCTGTGTCGGTTTGCGGTACGGTCGATTTTAGACTGAAGCTTAGAGGCTTTTCCTGGAAGCATGGTATCAATCACTTCGGTCTCGAAGAGACCTCGTCATCACGCCTTGGCTCAGCCCCGCGGATTTGCCTACGGGGCACGCCTACACGCTTAAACCGGGACGTCCAACACCCGGCTGACCTAACCTTCTCCGTCCCCCCATCGCATCTAAAACCGGTACGGGAATATTGACCCGTTTCCCATCGACTACGCATTTCTGCCTCGCCTTAGGGGCCGACTCACCCTGCGTCGATGAACGTTGCGCAGGAAACCTTGGGCTTTCGGCGAGGGTGCTTTTCACACCCTTTATCGCTACTCATGTCAGCATTCGCACTTCCGATACCTCCAGCATCCCTCTCGAGACACCTTCGCAGGCTTACGGAACGCTCCCCTACCATCTCTTTCGAGATCCGCAGCTTCGGTTCATGGCTTGAGCCCCGTTACATCTTCCGCGCAGGACGACTCGACTAGTGAGCTATTACGCTTTCTTTAAAGGGTGGCTGCTTCTAAGCCAACCTCCTAGCTGTCTATGCCTTCCCACTTCGTTTCCCACTTAGCCATGTATTTGGGACCTTAGCTGGCGGTCTGGGTTGTTTCCCTCTTGTCCCAGGACGTTAGCACCCCAGGACTGTCTGCCGTATATCACTTTGCGGTATTCGGAGTTTGCTATCGCGGGGTAGATCGCAGTGACCCCCCCAACGATTACAGTGCTCTACCCCCGCAAGTGTCCGTACGACGCACTACCTAAATAGTTTTCGGGGAGAACCAGCTATTTCCGGATTTGTTTAGCCTTTCACCCCTATCCACAGCTCATCCCCTAATTTTTCAACATTAGTGGGTTCGGACCTCCAGTACCTGTTACGGCACCTTCATCCTGGCCATGGATAGATCATCCGGTTTCGGGTCTACGCCCAGCAACTATGTCGCCCTTATCAGACTCGGTTTCCCTACGCCTCCCCTATTCGGTTAAGCTCGCTACTGAACGTAAGTCGCTGACCCATTATACAAAAGGTACGCAGTCACCCCACAAGGAGGCTCCCACTGTTTGTATGCATGCGGTTTCAGGATCTATTTCACTCCCCTCCCGGGGTTCTTTTCGCCTTTCCCTCACGGTACTGGTTCACTATCGGTCGATCACGAGTATTTAGCCTTGGAGGATGGTCCCCCCATCTTCAGACAGGATTTCTCGTGTCCCGCCCTACTTGTCGCACGCTCAGACCCGCCACCTACTTTTCGCATACGGGACTATCACCCTGTGTTGTCGGACTTTCCAGACCGTTCTGCTAAGTAAATGGTTTAGTCGTGCAGGCTGCTCCCCGTTCGCTCGCCACTACTTGGGGAATCTCGGTTGATTTCTGTTCCTGCGGCTACTTAGATGTTTCAGTTCGCCGCGTTCGCCTCCTCTGGCCTATGTATTCAGCCAGGGATACTCCAAAAGGAGTGGGTTTCCCCATTCGGACATCGGGGGATCAAAGCTCCATTGCCAGCTCCCCCCCGCTTTTCGCAGGCTTGCACGTC